>NZ_JASGCA010000004.1:0-338763 GCF_030449715.1 Bacillus sp. LB7 | reverse complement strand
GCAAAGGAAACGAAAGTAAGGCGAAGGCCTTTGAGGTCTGGCCAGTAGAAGTAGTACATAAGGCGAACCATTCAGAAACCCTTTAGGGTTTGGTCAGTAACAAAGGCTTTCAGCCGCAGAGAAAACCACCCGTTAGCACGGGTGGTTATTATTTGACCATTTTGACATGGGGGATATTCGCATCTAAAAATTCTTCAGACACGACTTTATAGCCGTGTTTTTCGTAAAAGGGAACAGCCTGTGTCTGTGCGTTCAGCATGAATTGAACCGCACCTTGCTTGGCGGCTTCCTCTTCAAGCGCCTGAATGATCAGGTTGCCGACGCCGAGGGAGCGGTGGCTTTTCAGCACACAGATTCGTTCAAGTTTGCCGTAGCCGTCGACAAGCCGCAGCCGGCCAGCGCCAATCGGCTCTTTTCCGTCATAGATGACGAGATGTGAAGATTCCTGGTCGAGATGATCCATTTCTTCTTCCGGTGATACGTGCTGCTCCTTGATAAAGACTTCCTTTCTAACAAAGAAGGCGTCTTCAAGCTGTTGTTGATTCTTCACAATGACGGCTTCCACTGGCTTTCTTCACGCTCCTAAAATAAAAGTTTCATAGACGGTCCATGATCCGTTGTCCAATTGGTAAAGCAGGTGAAAGCGGTCGATGACTTCTTCGTGTGACGCGTCTCTCATTTTCAGCGTGCCGAGGACGTCGGAATGCTCATCATCTGACAGCTTTTGTGCGACTGTGACATGGGGAACAAACGCGTATTCGGGTTTGTCTTCCAAAACGCCGCTGTACATTTTTTCATGAAGCTGCGTCAATTCTTCTGTCGGTTCGGCTTTCATGTAGATGACATGATTGACGGGGGCAAAGGAACTGAATTTTGTAATCTTCAGCGTGATGGGTTTCAGCTCTTTTGAAAGCTCCCTCAGGTGTCTTACGACGCCCGCGATCTCGTCTTCAGACGCTTCAAAAGGTGTTCTTAATGTAAGGTGGGGCGGAATTAAAGCGTAATTCGGGTCATAGCGTTTTCGGTAGGAATTTGCAATGTCCTGAAGTTTTTTTGATGGAAATAGCACAATACCGTATTTCATTTTGTTCCCTCCTTAAACAATTGATATGGTTTAGTATATCAAAGATGAGCCGATATACAGAGAGCTACAGCATTTTTTTTAAAGCGGGGGTGATGAGCGGCTGCCAGTACGTCCACTTGTGATCCCCGTCGAAAGCTTTGAAATCGTAGTTTGTCTGCTTTTCTTCAAGTAATTCTTTTAATTGCTCATTTGGACCTGTGAAGTCCAAAATTTGATCATCTGTCGTTTTGACGGCGGTTTCCTTCTCTCCGATTTGGTGGCAAATTGAAATAAGCTGCAGGGAATCGGACTGTTTCACTTTATCGAGAACATGGCGGTCGACATAAGGTGACTGCATGATGACGTTCCCGAACATATTCGGATAGTCAAGCGCCGTCATGAGAGAAACCGTTCCTCCGAGCGAATCCCCGATCAGCGTTCTGCCTGATCCGACTTGGTATGTCGGATACTCTCTGTCGGTGAAAGGGACGAGTTCATTTGCCAAAAAACGTTTATACGCTTCGAATTTTGACCCTTCCGGATGGTATGTAAGCCTTCTCTCCTGTACGTTTTTGTACGGAATGCCGATGATGATGCTTCTTTCGATTTCACCGTTCGCCAGCAGTTCTTCCACCTGTCTGCTGATGCGCCCGAGCCTGAAATAGTCATGTCCATCCTGTGCGATGATCACATGATATTTATAAAGCGGCGAGAAGGATGACGGCAAATAGACGAGAAGCTCCATTTCCTCGCCGAGCTCTTCCGAAAAAAGCTTCTTCTCCTGAATGACTCCTGTTTTCATAGCCAAGGTGAATTCCTCCAGAAATAATGTTTGTGAACGTTTCCATTCATTTTAACACGAAATTCTCTTGTGAAAGAAGCGAAAAGGGCTGCCGAACTGTTCGGCAGCCGTGTTTTTTTATGATCGTTTTTTTTCGTACCAGGGCGTTGACGGTCTATCCGGAGGGTATCCGTAGCGCTCACGGTACTTTTTTCTTTCCGCTGTGAAATCCCACCAGCTTTTGTCGCTTTCGGGATCGTTGGCATAATGGACGATGCAGCGCAGCGCATCTTCTGCACAAGGGTCTTCCCAGTAGCCTTTCAGTTTTTCCAGGCGGATGATCAAATCCGCACCTGATTCATGCTTGATGTCGCCGAGGGAATAGTAGCCTAAGTCAACGGCGCACTGCGCCATTTTCGGCCCGATGGAAGGAACCGTTTGAAACTGGGCGAGCGCCTTGATGTATGCGGCGCGCTCCAAAGACGAACCGAGCGCATGTGCAAGGACGGACAGATCCATATATGCCGTTTTTTTTATTTTCACCTTGGCTGTCCTTAAGTTTGACCGTTCTTTTTTTGTCAGAGGCAGCTTCATATGAACACCTTTTAAAGATACAGATCGAACATGTTGACGTCATAGCCGAGCTGTTTTAAATAATTAAACAGCTGGGCCCTGTGATGGAAGACGTGGGTGAGCGTTTCCGTCAGCCAGCGGCTTTGGGTCATCCCTTCATCGAGGTAAAACGGCTTTGTTTTTTTCGTCAAAAACTCCTCGTCGGAGAGGGAAGTCATATACGTTTGAAAAGCGGCGAATCCTTTCTGCATCGCTTCAGCCATTTGGTCAGCAGACTGTAATGCACTATACTTCTTTTCAATCCGGGAGATGGCGGCCTCTTCCTTTTCCTGCATGATGGCCAAGTCGGCTTCTGGGATGGCCGTCAGATGGCTTGCCAGTTCTTTTAGGCTTCGCATGCGGTCGGCGGGCCGGTAAGACCAGTCAGATTCCTTCACTTTTTTCAGAAGATGACACGTGGAGCGGACGCCTGTCTCCATTTCGTGGAACAAATCGCTCCGCAGGACTTGAACTTGATTCATTTGCTTCATCCTTTCCATTTGGCTTTATTCTAAAAGTATCACCTAATCCTGACAGGCTTTGTCACGTTTCTTTAAAAAAGTCAGTCGTACCTTGCTAAAATTTCAGAAGCCTTTCGTTTCAGCTGAAGCTTGATTTCCGCGGGTTCTTTGACCGTTGCCTCAGTGCCGAGGTTCCACAAAAGGTCTCCGAAATACTCAAGTTCTGACCTGGGGAGGTTTGCATCGATAACCCCCGTTCCGTCATCCCGCATGGTGAGGATCTTGCATAAATCCACATCAGCCGCAGCCCGCCTGGCTCCTCTGCGTGTCAGTTCCGCTTGCAGCCGCACCGGTTCAGGGCACTCGCTCTCCGAATGTTTGATCCAGCTGAGAACCGATCGATAGGGAAGCTGGCGGGCCAGCGGGCTGGCCGCTTTTTCCGCCCGAAGGATGCGGTCGGCGCGGAACAGTCTGAACGCCTGCCTTTTAAAGCAATAGGCCGGACAGTACCAGAAGCCGTTCCAGCTGTACAAGCCGATGGGTTGGATGGATCTCTCCGCGCAATCGTCTGTTCCGTCATAAACGACTGTCAAAACGGATTGAGTGATGGCTGCGTCAAGAAGCGTTTCTAAATGTTCGGCGGCTTTGGGACGATGCGGATTCCAGAACACGATTCTGTCTTTCATCGCATCAATCCGCTCCTGTGTTTCCGCGGGAAGGTGACGGTAGAACTTTTTTAAAACCATCCGCGTTTCCGCATCAAAGGGAAGCGATCCGAAAAACTGCAGAGATTGATACGCGAAAAACATAGCCGCCGCCTCTGATTGTGTAAAAAAGAGCGGCGGAAGCACAGGTTCATTCAGCAAATAATAGCCTCCGTTCGCGCCTGTTTCAGAATAGATCGGGACGCCGAGCCGCTCAGCTCGTCCAGATCGCGGAGAATCGTGCGGTAGGAAACCCCGAATTCTGCTGCGAGCTCCCCGGCCGTAAATTTTCGTTTTGTATGAACGGTCATCATCAATTCGATTAATCGCTCTGTTTTTGGCATCTGATTCCTCCGGTTCCGTCGTTTGGTTTCATCATACCATGTTCAATATGAGGAAAGATTTAAAAATGACCCTTGAAAAATGTCTTGACTTAGGTTAAAGTAAAGAACAATCAGAAAATTGAAGAGATTCTTATCACGAGAGGTGGAGGGACTGGCCCTTTGAAACCTCAGCAACCGGTCTGCACTGACGATGTCAGTGTACCAAGGTGCTAAATCCAGCAAGCAGATGCTTGGAAGATAAGAAGAAGCGCATAATCCCCCTTCTTCTTATGAAGAAGGGGTTTTTTATTTTAAAAGGATGGTGTCATATGACTGAACATGTACAAACAACGCTGGCGCAAATCGGCAACCGCAGTGATGAAATAACGGGAACTGTCAATCCTCCCGTTTATTTCTCTTCTGCGTACAGACACAAAGGAATCGGGGAATCCACAGGCTTTGATTACATTCGCACAAAAAATCCGACAAGACAGCTTGTTGAAGATGCAATCGCGAAACTCGAAGGGGGAACGCGCGGCTTTGCGTTCAGTTCCGGTATGGCTGCCATTCAGACGATCATGGCTCTGTTTCAAAGCGGGGATGAACTCATCGTTTCATCCGATTTATACGGGGGAACGTACCGCCTTTTTGAAAACGAATGGAAGAAATACGGACTGCGCTTTTTCTACGACGATTTTTCAGACGAAGACTGTATTAAGTCGAAAATCACGAACAATACAAAGGCACTGTTTGTAGAAACGCCGACAAATCCGCTCATGCAGGAAGCCGATATTCAAAAAATCGCGCAAATCGCCAAAGAGCACGACTTGCTGCTCATTGTCGACAATACGTTCTATACACCGGTTCTGCAAAGGCCGATTGAGCTCGGCGCTGATCTTGTCATTCACAGCGCGACGAAGTATTTGGGCGGTCATAACGATCTTTTGGCGGGGCTTGTCGTCGCAAAAGGCGAAGAGCTGTCTGAGGAAATGTTCCAGCACCAAAACGCCATCGGCGCGGTTTTATCGCCGTTCGATTCATGGCTCTTAATGAGAGGGATGAAGACGCTCGCTCTCAGGATGAGACAGCATCAGGAAAACGCACAGGAACTCGCGGCCTTTTTGGAAGAGCAGGAGGAAATTGCCGATGTTCTTTATCCGGGAAAAGGCGGCATGCTGTCATTCCGCGTTCAGAAAGAAGAATGGGTCAATCCGTTTCTGAAAAATCTCAAGACGATCTGTTTCGCCGAAAGCCTCGGCGGAGTCGAAAGCTTCATCACCTACCCGGCGACACAGACCCATATGGATATTCCGGAAGACATCCGAATTGCAAACGGCGTCTGCAACAGACTTCTGCGCTTTTCAGTCGGAATCGAACACGTCTCAGATTTAAAGCAGGATCTCAAAACTGCGCTGGAAAAAGTGAAAGGGGAGGCGGTTTCGCATGAGTCATGAAAACTGGACGCTTGAAACAAGGCTTGTTCATAACCAAAATAAAACGGACGGAGCAACCGGAGCCGTCAGCGTGCCGATCCAGCACGCCTCAACCTTTCATCAAGGTTCTTTTGACAAATTCGGCGAATATGACTACAGCCGGTCAGGCACACCGACAAGAACGGCGCTTGAAGACACGATAGCCGAGCTTGAGGGAGGGACGAGGGGATTTGCTTTTTCATCCGGAATGGCCGCGATTTCCACCGCCTTTCTGCTTTTGTCAAAGGGCGATCACGTGCTCGTCACAAAAGATGTGTACGGCGGCACTTACCGGATGATTACGGAAGTGCTGAGCCGCTTCGGGATTGAACATACTTTCGTCGATATGACGGATTTAAATGAAATTGCTTTAAACATAAAGGAAAACACAAAAGTCATCTACCTTGAAACACCGTCAAATCCGACGCTCGGCATTACGGATATCAGAGGGGTCGTCAAGCTTGCCAAGGCGCACGGCTGTCTGACGTTTCTTGACAACACGTTCATGACCCCGGCGCTGCAGCGACCGCTTGAGCTCGGCGTCGATGTTGTGCTACACAGCGCGACGAAGTTTTTAAGCGGACACAGCGACGTCTTATCAGGCCTTGCCGTCGTGAAAGACAAAAAGCTCGGGGAAGAACTTTATAAACTGCAAAATTCGTTCGGCGCTGTTCTCGGCGTCCAAGACTGCTGGCTTGTGCTGAGAGGGCTGAAGACACTGCAGGTTCGGCTTGAAAAATCATCGCGAACGGCTCAGCAGCTCGCTGAATTTTTTGAAAAGCATCCGGTTGTCAAACAAGTGTATTATCCGGGGCTGTCTTCGCATCCTGGTGCATCCGTTCACAGGCACCAGTCATACGGCGCCGGCGCTGTCCTTTCATTCGAGCTGGAGAATGCAGAAGCCGTGAAAAAGGTTGTGGAACGCGTCTCTCTTCCGGTCTTTGCCGTCAGTCTCGGCGCTGTGGAATCGATCCTTTCTTATCCGGCAAAAATGTCTCACGCCGCCATGCCGAAAGAAGAGCGGGAAAAACGGGGGATCACCGACGGCCTTTTGCGGCTGAGTGTCGGTGTGGAAAATGCCGATGATTTGCAGGCCGATTTTGCCCGTGCATTGGAAGCTGTATCCGGAGCGCTCGCCCGATCATAAAAGAAGCCGCAGACTCTTCAGGGAATCTGCGGCTTTTTTTGCGTTTAAACCAGGGTGGAAAACCATGTGCCCAAGAGGGTGCCGACATAATTACCGATCAGATATCCGAACGTCCCGACCAGCATTACCGGAGCAACGAGGCCCTGCCAACCTTTGGCAATCGCCATCGCAGCCGCTGTTGTCGGACCGCCGACAGACGCATTGCAGGCCAAGAGAATTTCCTCGAGCCGAAAACGAAACAGCTTTCCGGCGACGAGCGATACGAGCAGGTTGGACATGGCAACCACAAACACAAATGCAAGGAGGAGCGGGGCGTTCATGAGAATGATCCGCAAGTCTGCCGGAATGCCGATGACGACAAAGAATAGGTAAATCAAATAAGTCCCGATTTCCTGTGTGCCGCGCAGCCGTTCAAAATAGCGGGGGAAGGCAATCGTCAGCAAAATTGTCAGCGTCGTCAGCAGCAAGAACTGGTCGCCCAAGACAAAGGCAAGAAACTGAAACCCGTCGTCAGAAGAAAAATGCTCTTTGAAAAAGGCCGCTGCTTTTACAGACACAACAACGATCGCAAAGGCGGTTCCGATGTTTAAAGAAATGTCCTGCAAGGACATCTCTTTTCTTTTCCAATAGGCTTCCGCCTGATTTTTGCGGCCGGCCGCCTCTTCAGGAACGCCAAAGCGTTTTTGAAACCATTTAAGCGCCGGTATCCCCATTAAAATGAAAAAAAGAAGAGCCATCATAAAATGATCTGCAACCACCGTCGATGATACATACTCACCGGGAGTTGAGAACTTCGCGGCCATCGCTGCAAAATTCACGCCTCCGCCGATATAAGAGGCACTGATCATCCCGCCGATTTTCTCAAGGTGCGGAATCTGCTGCTTAAACAGAAAAAAAGCAATCACGCTTCCGGCCGCAGTGCCCAGGGCGCTGATGCAAAACATCATCAAAAGCCTGCCGCTTTCTTTCAGGATCTTCCGCACATTGATTTGAAAAAGCAGCAAAGGTATCGCAAGCGGAACAACATAGGACCACACCGCATCATAGACGGGCGACTCGGCCGGAAGAATCCCCGCATTCGTAAACAGCATCGATCCGCCCAGCGCCAGTACAGCCCCCGATACGGCCGCAGCCCAGCGATACCGCTGCTCCAAATAAATACTCACCGCCGCCCACACCGCAATAAACCCCCAAAGCACCCATGCATCATCCGCTGAAATGAGTGAAGAATTCATAAAAACCCCCTGTTTCTGATTAGTATTTTGAATTATCTGATAATTAAATAGTGTAAAACGGAATGCCCAATTGATCAATCATAAAAATAGTCACCATGTTGACAGTTTTACGGAAAGAGGGTATTGTACATTTGTCAGCATGTTGACTATATTCGAAGGAGAGAAAAAATGGATATCAACGGCTTAATCAAAGAATTACATTTGATGCAGCAAAGCTATGCGACATTGTTTTCAGTTGTCAATAAGGTGCAAACCCGAGGTGATGAATACATGGAAATATTAACTTCCAGGCAACATATGGCACTCATCGCCATCGCGCATTTGCCGACTGAAACTGCCACGCTTACGAATATCTCCAAAAAGCTTGGCACAACCAAACAGACCGCCAACAAGCTGATGACAGGTCTGATCAAAAAAGGCTATATCAAATCAGTGCCAAGTCAAAAAGACAAACGCTCCATTAATATTGAAATGACCGCTGAAGGAAAGAAAGCGCTGGTGGATTGTTCCGAAAGGTCCGTCTATTTCTTGGCCGACTTGTTTCAGCAGTTTACAACCGAAGAGGTTGCGACATTTTGGCGGCTGCTGCAAAAGCTTTACCGTTTTGACGGTGAAGAACAAGACGGTTTTGAGGAGAATGCAAACATTCAGCTTGGCGTGGGAAATCCGTTAGATACAGAAAAGATTCTCGGAGAATTTGAGAAACGCCGCTATGGAGGAGAAAATGATGAAAAATAATCTGTATGCAAAGGTAACTATTTTTAAAATCAAGGTAAAGAAGAGGTTCTATCATGCAAAAGATAAATTCCTGCAGACAAAGGAAACCATTCGCCGCGGCGCAAAGTTAGACAGGACCCTTTTTCTCAAGCTGCATTGCTCTGATCATCATCGGATATTCCTGGGGGACAAATGCGGAATGGCTCGTCTGGTTAGGGGCGGCAACTCTTTTGAGCAACGTTTTATTGCTGTTTGCAACATTCTTTCGCCGCAATCAAAAGTCCATTTGACATTCATTTGTGCTGTGGCAAATGGGTCGCACCGCAGATCAATGAGTGACTTGCGAAAAGGATGTTGAAACTTATTAGAATGGTAGAACAGTGATTTCAAAGACAAGAAGCAGTCTTGTCTTTTTTTTAGTTGAAACCTCTTATTTCCATATGCGTATAAAGAAAGGGAGGTGGAAAAGTGAAACAGAAAAAAAGAGAACAACTTGTTAACCTGTTTAGTGTGTTAAATGAAAAAAGTCAGATCAACGCGGCGGTGTTAGTCGCTGAAGACGGAGACATTCTATATCAAGGCGCCTTCGGATATGCAAACTTGGCAGATAAGCGTTTATTGCAGGAAGATTCCTTATTTGAATTAGCATCGCTATCCAAGCCGTTCACTGCTTTGGGTATCCTTCAATTAGCACAGCAAGGGACATTGAATATCGAGGATCCCGTAGAACGGTGGATAACCGGATTTCCCTATCAAGGTATAACGATTCGCGATTTATTGACACATACGTCGGGTCTGCCCGATTATATGGAGTGGTTTTTACAACATTGGGATCATAACAAGATTGCTGTTAATCAAGATATCGTTGATATGCTGATGAATCATCAGCCGCAACGCTATTTTGCCCCGGGTGAAGGTTGGCTGTACAGCAATACGGGATATGTGCTGCTTGCGGTTATCATTGAAAAGGCATCCGGTCTGAGTTTTGCCGAATATATGAAAAAAAGTATCTTTGAACCGGTGGAAATGCGGAACTCAAGGGTGTATAACAGAAGGCTTCAACCTGAAACCATTGAGAACTATGCGTATGGATATGTGTATGACGTGCATACAGAACAGTACGTTCTGCCTGATGACCTTGAAGAAACAAAATATGTCTGCTATCTTGACGGGATTCAGGGGGACGGAACCGTAAATTCAACCATTCATGACTTGTATTTGTTTGACCAAGCCTTATATGCAGATTATTTGATCAATCAAGTCTCAAAAGAGCTTGCTTTTTCTCCCGCGTCTCTGAAAAACGGAGAGTCCGTAGATTACGGGTGTGGATGGGTGCTTCGGGACAGTCCTGAAACAGGGCGAATTGTCGGTCACAGCGGCGGCTGGCCAGGCTATTCAACCGTAATGATCCGATATATCGATCAACGAAAAACCTTCATTTATTTGAGCAATGTGGAACAGGATGATGAATATGAACAGGCCATTTTTGAAGCCGTTGAAAATATCCTGTTTGAAAAGGCCTACAAAACCCCTGACCGCCCCGCCGATAAAAAGAAAAAAGAGATCGATCCGGCCATTTACAAAAGATATGTCGGAAGTTATTCACTTCAGGCTGGCACCGTCGCTGATGTGACAGTTGATAAGGAACGGCTTTATATGCAAATCACCGGACAGATCCGTTTTTAATTATTTCCAGCCTCGGAAACGCACTTTTTCCTCAGATCATTGTCTGTTGAAGTGGAATTTATTTTGGAGAATGGTGTGGTAACCCGCTTGATTATTTATCAAAATGGCGCAGAGGAAGAAGCGGTGCGGATAGTGGAATCAAACAGCAAGGTATGAACGTTGTTTGGCGGCCTGGCTGAATTTCTTGATGAGCATCAATCGGATATTCATAGTAAAGGTGCACCATCTATAAGGCTGTCTAAGGCGGTTCATGAGGCTGAACAAATTTAATTTTATAAAAAATAGTCATCATGAGTTTTATGAGTTAAAAGAAAACGATCTCATAAAAGCGGAAGATAGACTTGGCTTTCTATTTCCTAAAGAACTCAGAGAATTTTATTTAGAGATTGGGTACGGGTTTATAAGAGGGAATAAAAGTGCAATAAACAGATTTTTAGATCCCGCTACGATCGCAGATATCACTTTAAGGGAAGATATTTACGAATTTGACCCTGATTTAGATGATATATATGAAGATGAAGACAGGCTTGTTTTTTATGAGGTAAATGAAGGTGTATATTTAACGCTTGATTTAAATGATACCGATAAGTCATCGGTATTCTTTTTTTAAAAAAATAGCTGACTCTCTAGAGGGATTTATTAAAAAAGTTGATCAAAATGATCGATACTTTGAAGATATGGCAGATTAAATATTTTTTGATTTTTTAGATGGAGTTCTTACAAAGCTAGACTGCTGAAACAATAGAAAAAACCGAGCAGAAAAAACATCTGCTCGGTTTAAAAACTAATACTTCGGCCAATCCCAATATAAATCATTAATCAGCAGCTTAGGCGCCCCATTGTCAAGCGCATCATAACCATGTCTGACGATGATGCTGCCGTTCACTATATCCGCGCCGCCCGGGCCCTTCCAGCGGTCGTTTCCGGAATCGAGGATTGTGCCTCCGCCTTCCGTCATTTTCTTGCCGCTTTTGTCATAGTAAGGTCCCGTTATTTTTGTCGAGCGGCCGTAAGCGGTTTTGTACGTGCTGTTCACACCTTGGCAGCATTTATCGAACGAAACGAATAAATAATAGTAGCCGTTTTTATATGTAATAGACGGCGCTTCAACCGCTCCACCATGGCTCGGCCTTGATGCGATGGAATAAATCTTCCCTGTAGGTTTCATCGTGTTATTATCAAGCTTTGTCAGCTTGATGCCGCTCCAAAATGAGCCGAAGGACAGCCACGGATTTCCTTCTTTATCAATGACTAAATCAGGGTCGATCGCATTATAATCGTTCGCAGGCGTCGTCCGGATGACAAGCCCGTCGTCGCGCCATTTTCCGGAAGAGAGTCGGTCTGTTGAAGCGAGTCCGATCGCGGAAGTATTCGGGCCGAACGCGGATACCGCATAATAAAGCCAGTAGCGTCCATTATAATAGCTGATATCAGGCGCCCATTGGTTTTCTTCATGGTTTGGCACGTACTGTTTCCACCATGATAATGGAGTTGCAAATATGCTTGGCATTGCGCTCCACGTTTTTCCGTCTGTCGATTTAATGACGCGGATTCCATTGCCAATTCCAGTGCCGAATGTATACCATGTATTTCCTTCTTTAATCATGGAAGGATCATGAATAATGTTGTCTCCTTTTGTATCCCAGGAAGCCGCCGATGTTGGTTCAGCTCCCGAAAAAATAAGCAGAAAAAATAAAATAAAACCAGAAATAATAGTCTTAGCCACAGTTGTTCTCCTTTCAAATGTCGATATCCTTTAACAAGCGGCCCTCCCTTTTGTGAAATATTTCCCAACAACACGCACTTTATTTTAGCAGGGGTTCGGCCTCTCTCAATCTGACAAAGGACTTGTTTTCTAGTCCCGAAATAAAGCGAAAAACCCAGAAAATATCCATGTTTAAAAAACAATCAACCAAAAGTCATTTCGTTGCCTGAAAGTTAAAGGATTGATGTAATTATTTTGACTTATTTTGGAATATATTGGATTAAATGGATTATCAAAGCCTTAGTGATGTTTGTGGAGAAATTAATGTGGATTATAAAAACCGTTGGAAGGAGAGCGCGTTTGCCCTTGAATATCATCATTTGCCTCGGAAGGTGAATGACACTTTTAGTTGATTTAGTGGGGTGAAATTGGTAATAAGAATTTGAAAATAGACTGTCAAAATGAAATGCATCACAAAAGGCCAGAGGTGCGTCTTCAACGTACGGGTCAAACGTTCAGGTGTATTTTTTCTCAGTCATTATTGATCTTTTTTAAGACTAGTCTTAGATAAAGGTAGCCGGGCAGAGCGAGGAAGTCTATGGAACCACAGATTCCGCCAAAGTTCGCCTCATACTTGTTGAAGCAAGTTTAAGCTGGTTGAGACATTAATCTTGTGTTACATGCGAAAATATGGGACGATTCTTCAGGATGCACCGAATTCTATTAACGAAGAATACACCTCTGGTACGTGAGTTGGTTGAGGATAAGAAGAAGAGTGTGCTTTTCAACCCTAATAAAGGGACTTCGGGTCAGACTGTAAAAAAAGTACGGGAAACAATTGTACCAACTGTTAAAAGTGGGGAGTTCAATAAATGGTTTAATTCATTATCAACTAAACAATTAGATGAATTCTGAAGTGACAAAAAATTAGGAGAGCCATAGAAAGGCAGCTCCGAGCTCCGGGAGGAATGCATGAGTGGCATCTGGTTTCACGAGCCCCAACTTTTAAACACTGGGGAGTAACGGCTGAACAAATTAGGGAGCTACGAACGGCAATAAATGAAGTGGAATTTGTTAACCCGACTGGAAAGCACGGTGGACTAGGCTCTACTGCTGCTCACAACGAGCTACTAAAGATTATAGATTCATCCAAAGATTATAATATGTTTGTACGAAGGTTAAACAATTGGACCAATTACAGACTAAAAGGTGGAGTTGAAGCTTTACCTGAGGGACTAAGGATAAAAAAATAGGAGGATTTAAAATGGAACGAGAAAATTATGTCTCATTATGGATTGGTAGTATTCAAACTGATGATAAATTAAATGAATACGTTGAATTACCGTATGATGAAGAAGAAGGTGATTTCCTCCCTTCTGCGTTTTTAAAAGACTTTTACATAGATATTGATGATTTAGATGAAGACTTTATCGAAAAAGTTGTTCATGATCAGAATAAAGAATTGTTGCACGAATTAATACGTGGCTGTTCATATGATGAAATCATTTTACCTCGTTTTGAAGCTATTCAGGGTAAAAAACTTCCGAACAATATAAACTCTGCTATTTTACTATATAACTTTGATTATGAAGGGAAAAAAAATGAAATTGTTAACAATGGGTATGCTTTTAAATTTATAGGATCCGTTTCATATGTTTAAAGATAAAACGGAACTACAGAACTGACAATTACTTGTTTTAGCACTTAATCTCTGATTGAGTGCTTTTTTATGTTCAAATCCGAGAAAAAGCCGACAAAAAGGGGGATAAAATGGGGGACTTTTTTTTTCTTCACATTGTCATACGATAGAGACAAGAAAAACGAACGTATACCTGAGTCCAAGACGGAGAGCCTGCGGACACTGATCTTTTGCACACGGATGTTGTGCAGCTGATTGGAGGCCGCTTTTTTATTGGCCGGAATGGGAGACGCATATATCAATGCTGGAGGGGGGACAGGATTTGAAACCTATCGTTTTCACAAGTTAGCTGTATCATCTGGAACAGGTCAAAAGCAGGCGGCTGTCCATAAAGCTATTTTCAACAAGATCAAAGGTAAAGGGGTAAAAGACCGTGGGGAAAAATCGGCTAACTTTTCAGTCCTTCGTGGCACAAAAATGGCTGCAAATAAAAATGACGCGGCATTACTTAAGCAAGCTTCATTTATTAGCCAGGGGACATGCCGAGGGCATTGCAGAAGCAGTTGGACTTAGGAAAACGGCTAAAAAAGGAACGGTCGAAAAGGGTGTTAAAATGGTTGTAGTGAAGTCAAACGCTGACGGGTGGCTATGGGTTTATAACAAACCGGACTGGGGGGCTAAGTATCAAAAGGTGAAACCAGGTGAAGCGTTTACGATTGATAAGACGCTTACGGTCAATGGATAAAAAATGTACAAGCTGAAATCTGGATTGTACATCACAGCTTCTACAAAATACGTAGAAGTCAAGCAGAAGTAAAGAATGCTACCTGGACGAACCTTTTTGAAAGCAGGCGGCCTTTTTCACTTTGTTACGGTCAAACGGTTCCAGCTGATGTATGGGCTATCTGCGGATGGTATTTACGGGCCTAAGACTAAAGCGAAAATTGAAGACCTACTGAAATAATGAAAAGGCCCTCTTGACAGAGGGCCACTCAATAAGTATTGGAATCCGTGGAGTGATTTACTATTAAAAGATACCAGCGACCATTACAATCCAAGCTAAAGAAAGGATAATGATAAAAAGTTTTTCTTCCCGTTTCAAAAAGCCAGAAATAATGAATCCAGTAGTCAACAAAAGAAAACTAATAATCTTTATAATCTCTTTAATAGCTTCTGGTGAAAATGCCCACACGAACATAGAAGCAATAACCAGTCCATATACAATTTTTTCGAAAATATTTAATTTATCTTCATTCATCAGAAACCCTCCATTTTGTTAATATTCTGTAAATTCAATTGATGAAATTTACAAGTTTGGTATAATTGCCCTGTCAACTCAGGTAATTACATAACAAATATAACATGAAAGGTTGCATGAAAAAATGAAAAAATTTGTTGGGACTGCGTTGGCTGCTGTATTAATCGGCTCTTCATTAATTCCACAAACATCACAGGCAGCTGAGGGAGAAAGTAACTCATTCAGACCGACAGTTGTTAAAACTGAATTGCAGCAAATGGCCGATTTATCTAGCGTTTCCGTTATGGATGAAAATGGGAAGGTACATATTCAAGCTGTACCCCCTTCAAGTAAATGGAAAATTGTTGACCATTTCAGGGGAAGTTCAAAAAATATGGATACGGCTTCTGAATTAGCTGCTAGATTTGTCGCATCACTTCCAGCACTTTGGAATAAGTGGGCTGCAATAGCTGCAAACACATTCTTTCCAACATTCTTTGAGAAAAAGCCAACACGATATTTTTCGACTACACAGTATTTAGCTTATGACAAAAAATATAGATATACGATCATTGAATTGTATGTATACAAAGACAGTAAGTATTCAAAACAAGTCGGATATGATTATAAGTGGTTTAGGACGCCAAGATAATAAAAAAATCCGTTAAAGGCTTCTCAAAGACGAAAGGTCCTTTCTGCAGATAGTTTCGCCGGGAAGACTACCCGAACAAAACTGTTCTCCTGAAGTTAAAAAAGCCCTTCTCAATTTTTGAGAAGGGCCTATATCATTTCTATACCAATAACATCCTCAAATTTAATGAGGTTGGTGTCTCTTTTGAATCTACGACATGGAAAGTTTTCTGCTGCGGGTTTATGTAATGGATTCCCCTCAATTTGAACGATCTCCCCGGTTTCCGGACCGTTAAGCATTGGCAGTGGCTTAAATACAGAAAAGGGACAGGTCTCTTCACTCTATTGTGATTACTCTCCAATTCGGGGAGCATGCTGACATGTTCCGGTAGCATCATTGTCATTGATTAAAAAGTTTTTTGCCAACAATTCAATTCATCAGGGTGTATTTAAAGTAATGCATAAAAAAACAAACCCTTGATATACAAGGGTTTGTTGGTATGATTCCGACTGGGCTCGAACCAGCGACCTCTACCCTGTCAAGGTAGCGCTCTCCCAGCTGAGCTACGGAATCATGATATGTAACACTGGGTATTTGTTTTGCTGACAAGTTCTATTATATGCAGATTAGATGGATTCGTCAACAGTTTTTCGATTTTTTTTTGAGAACTGGGAAAGAGTCTTGCAGTACGCCGCGCGTTATGAAAATATTGTCTTATATAGAAGTCAAAAGGGAGCAGGAATTGGATGGATCTGATACTTAAAAGTGTTGATAGTATTTTAATCGTATTTTTAGCAATCTTTTTCATGTGGAAATTCGTTTATGAAATTAAACATGAGAAGCGGAAGGCTGTTATTTTGCTTTTGCTGCTCATCAATGTCTACTTTATTGTAAAAGTGTTCAATTTAGTGTTGCAATTGATGTAGGGAATGTAACAATGCAGTCAAGGAGACCAAAACCAATGAAAACAGAAAAGCAAAAAATGCTGGACGGAGAGCTTTATCATGCTTCTGATCCGGTGCTGCGCCATGACAGACTCAGGGCGCGCAAACTTACGAATGAATTCAACCATTCGAACGGAATCGACGACAATAAAAGGACCAAGCTGATTAAAGAGCTGTTTGGTTCAACAGGCGAAACGTTCCACATCGAAACCGGTGTTTCGCTGTGATTACGGCTTTAATATACATGTCGGGGAAAATTTCTTCGCCAATTTTGACTGTGTTTTCCTCGATGTATGCGAAATCCGGATAGGCGATCATTGTATGCTCGGACCGGGTGTTCATATTTATACGGCTACCCATCCGCTCGATCCGTCCGAAAGGATAAGCGGTGCGGAGTACGGGATACCTGTCATCATCGGACGGAACGTCTGGATTGGCGGCAGCGCGGTCATCAATCCCGGCGTCAAGGTCGGAGACAATGCAGTGATCGCTTCCGGAGCCGTCGTGACAAAAGATGTCCCGGACAATGCCATCGTCGGCGGAAATCCGGCGAAAATCATCAAATACGTTGATAGCAAAAACACCAATTCGCTGTGATTGGTGTTTTTATTTTAGACCGGAGATATAAAATATCCGCGGAAGCCGTTTCCTTCCGCGGATTTAAGTGCTAGCGGGTGACCGTAATATTGTTGATGACCAGCTGTCCCAATGAATTGAGATACGAAAATGTCGCTTTGCCTGGGCTGACGGCTTTTACGTACACGCGGTCCGAGGTGACGCTGACGGTAATGGCGCTGCCGCTGTAGGAGACGTTCGAAATGCCGACGTATTGATCTTCCTGTCCAACTTTCATCGGCCTGTTGATAACGATCGCCTGAGGGGCAATGACAGATACGTGAGAAGAGAGACTTTCAGTTTTAGAGAGTTCCTGGGCTTGTACATGCATGGGACTTCCCGAAACCGCAAGCATACCCGCCAGTAATGATGAAGCAACTAAACTTTTACCTAACCATTTCATAACCATCATCTCTTTTCCTATGTGATAGTTCCAGGATATGGTATGATCAGCCGGCAGTCAATCGTTTCCAGTGATGATTCATACATTGGACAAACGAAAACAAACATTTCGTGAAGCGGCAGGAAGAACGGTTCATCATCCCGAAGCCGTTCTTTTGTTCAAAGCGTTAATGAAGGTTTTCACATTTTTCTTGTCCTGCATGACGGGTGAATATATATATGAAAGCGTCCTGTTAAAGGTTTGATTTTTCAGCCGGAGCACGGAAAGGTTTCCATGCTGCACATCTCTTTCAATGACGCTTTTAGATAAAAGAGACAGTCCGATGCCTGTCATGAGCGTTTCTTTGATCCCCTGATTGCTGCTGATCGTCAGAAACGACTTCACTTTCAAACCGTTTGAACGGATGACATGGTTTAAGTATTCGCGTGTGCCTGAGCCGACTTCGCGCGTTACCCACGTTTGATTTTGCAGATCGGCCATTGTCACATCCTGTTTGACCGCAAGCGGGTGATCGCTTGAAGCTGCGATAAACAATTCGTCCTGCATAAAGGCGTGGACAGAAAGCTCTTTTTCATTTGTCTGTCCTTCGATCAAGCCGATGTCCACTTTGTACAGGCGGACAGACTGCACGATTTCTTCCGTGTTTCCAATGACGGCCTTGAGTTCGAGCTCAGGATATTCTTTTTGTAGGTCGAACAAGAGAGATGGCAAAATGTATTCGCCGATTGTGAAGCTTGCGCCGATTTTCAGCTCGCCTTTGATCGAGTTGTGGTGATCGAGAATGTCCTGCCGCGTTTGTTCATAGATAGTGATCATTTGTTTGGCGCGATCGTATAAAATTTCACCGGTCGGCGTGATTTTCAAATATTTCGGAGAGCGTTCAAATAATTTTGTCTGGAACTCTTTTTCAAGATTTTTAATGTGCATGCTCACGCTCGGCTGCGACATGAGAAGAAGCTCGGCCGTTTTCGTGAAATTTTTGACTTCTGCAAGGGTAACGAATGTCTTCAGCGCATCATAATGCACACGAATCTCTCCTTTATTAAAAACCTTAATAGCTGTGATAATTAATATATATTTTACTAATGTTGAGTATTCCAGTAAACTTTAAATTAGAATATTTTTTAGGAATGTTTAGTTTGAAGCAGGCTGACGCCGAGCGGCAAAAGGGACGTGATGAGTGAGCGCTTACAATATTTCTTAGCAGCAAAAGCCGTGATCGACAGATGTTTTGCGTCAATAAAACCGATTTGATTTATAGGAATAGTGGATATATGATGAAGGTAATCCTTTTCCGTTTCAAACAAGTCATAATTTTTTTATTCCTTAGTGAGGTGGATATCGTTGCAACTTCAGGTAATGAACAGTCCTTTTAATCAGGAGCAGGCAGAGCTCCTCAACCGCCTTCTGCCAACTTTGACGGCATCGCAAAAAGCCTGGCTGAGCGGTTATCTGGCGGCTGTGCAAACCGCCGATGCCGCGGCGGCGCTTGAAACATTGCCGGCGGAAGCTCCGGCTGCAAGTCCGGCCCAGCCTGTTTCCAAAGAAGTGACCATTTTATTCGGGTCGCAGACAGGAAATGCACAGGGACTTGCTGAAAACGCGGCTAAGACGCTTACAGAACGGGGCTTCCAAGTCACCGTCTCTGCAATGAGCGATTTTAAGCCGAACCAATTGAAAAAATTAAAAAACCTTCTCATCGTCGTCAGCACGCACGGAGAAGGGGATCCGCCGGACAACGCGCTGTCATTCCATGAATTTCTCCACGGCAGACGGGCTCCGAAGCTCGATGATTTCCGTTATTCTGTGCTGGCTCTTGGCGACACGTCGTATGAATTTTTCTGCCAGACCGGAAAAGAGTTCGATCAGCGGCTTGGTGAGCTTGGGGGCACAAGGCTCCATCCGCGCGTCGATTGCGATCTCGATTATGATGAGCCGGCTGCAGCATGGCTTGACGGTGTCATCTCAAGCTTAAACGAAGGACAGGAACAGGGCGCAAGCTCAGCACCCGCTCAAACGGCAGCACCGCAAGCCGCAGGAGGAGAAACGGTATATTCGAGAAAAAATCCGTTCAGAGCGGAAGTGCTGGAAAATTTGAATTTAAACGGCCGCGGATCAAATAAAGAAACGCGCCACCTTGAATTATCGCTCGAAGGCTCAGGCTTGACTTATGAACCTGGCGATGCGCTCGGCATTTTTCCGGAAAATGACCCGGAACTCGTCGACATGCTGCTGGCCGAGCTGAAATGGGATCCGAATGCTACCATCACTGTTGATCAAGGAGAAAACATTTCCTTGAAAGAAGCGTTGACTTCTTACTATGAAATTACGGTACTGACAAAAAAATTCATTCAGCAGGCGGCAGAACTCATTGAACATGAAAAACTGCGCGAGCTTGCCGCTCAGGAAAACGCGGATCAATTAAAAGCGTACATCGCAGGCCGCGACCTGATTGATTTTGTTCAGGATTTCGGCCCGATTTCAGCAGCTCCGCAGGAATTTGTTTCGATTCTTCGAAAAATTCCGCCGCGTCTTTATTCGATCGCATCGAGCTTCGCTGCAAATCCGGATGAGGTGCATTTGACGATTGGCGCTGTCCGCTACAATACGCACGGCAGAGACCGAAAAGGGGTCTGCTCGGTTTTATGTGCTGAACGCCTTCAGCCTGGCGACACGCTGCCTATTTTTATTCAGCCGAATAAAAGCTTTAAGCTGCCGGAAAATCCGGAGGCTCCGATTATCATGGTCGGTCCGGGCACAGGTGTTGCGCCGTTTCGGTCATTTATGCAGGAGCGCGAAGAAACCGGGGCATCGGGGAAATCGTGGATGTTCTTCGGCGATCAGCACTTCGTCACCGATTTCTTATATCAGACAGAATGGCAAAAGTGGCTGAGTGACGGCGTGCTGACAAAAATGGATGTCGCGTTCTCGCGGGATACGGAAGAAAAAGTGTATGTACAGCACCGCATGCTTGAGCACAGCAAAGAACTGTTTGAGTGGCTTGAAGAAGGAGCGGCTTTCTACGTTTGCGGCGACAAGAACAACATGGCCAAAGATGTTCAGAACGCATTGCTTGAAATTATCGAAAAAGAAGGCGGCAAAAGCCGTGAGGAAGCTGAAGCCTACCTGGCAGAAATGAAAAAGCAAAAACGTTATCAGCGCGATGTATACTGATTTTGATTGAAAGGGGACTTTTTCAACATGGGGAACGAAATATTAAAAGCGCCTGAAGGCCCGCCGAGCGATGTAGAACGCATTAAGAAAGAAAGCAACTATTTGCGCGGCACCCTGAAGGAATCGATGCTTGAGCCGCTTTCAGCCGGAATTTCCGATGACGACAACCGTCTGATGAAGCATCACGGCAGCTATTTGCAGGATGACCGCGATCTCCGCAATGAGCGTCAAAAGCAAAAGCTTGAGCCGGCGTATCAGTTCATGCTGCGCGTCCGGATGCCGGGCGGTGTCGCAACGCCTGAACAGTGGCTTGTCATGGATGAGCTTGCCCGGACATACGGAAACGGCACATTGAAGCTGACAACCCGGGAAACCTTCCAAATGCACGGCATTTTAAAATGGAACATGAAAAAAACGATTCAGTCGATCCATTCAGCCATGCTGGATACGATTGCAGCATGCGGCGATGTTAACCGGAACGTCATGTGTGTTTCCAATCCGTATCAATCAGAAATCCACAGAGAAGTGTATGAATGGTCGAAAAAACTGAGTGATGACCTGCTGCCCCGCACACGGGCATATCATGAAATCTGGCTTGATGAAGAAAAAGTGGCCGGCACGCCTGATGCGGAAGAACTCGAACCGATGTACGGACCGCTGTATCTGCCGCGGAAATTCAAAATCGGCATCGCCGTTCCGCCGTCAAACGATATTGACGTATTTTCCCAGGATCTCGGGTTTATCGCGATTGTCGAGGATGATGAACTCATCGGCTTCAACGTCGCGATCGGCGGCGGCATGGGCATGACACACGGGGACAAAGCAACGTATCCGCAGCTTGCCAAAGTCATCGGCTTCTGCAAGCCTGACCAGTTATACGATGTCGCCGAAAAAACGATTACGATCCAGCGGGACTACGGAAACCGCTCGGTTCGCAAAAATGCCCGCTTCAAGTACACAATTGACCGCCTCGGCTTGGAAACGGTCAAAAACGAGCTGGAAAACCGCCTCGGCTGGAGCCTCCCTGAAGCAAAGCCGTATCATTTCGAACATAACGGCGACCGCTACGGCTGGGTAAAGGGTGTAAAAGGAAGATGGCACTTTACAATGTTTATTGAGGGCGGCCGTGTCACTGATTATGATGATTACAAGCTGATGACCGGCTTAAGGGAAATTGCCAAAGTTCATACCGGCGATATCCGCCTCACAGCCAATCAAAACTTGATCATTGCCAATGTCACAAGCCAAAAGAAGAAAAAGATCAGCGAGCTGATCGAACAGTTTGGTTTGACTGACGGCAGGCATTATACAGCGCTCCGCCGCAGCTCGATCGCATGCGTCGCACTGCCGACGTGCGGATTGGCGATGGCCGAAGCGGAACGGTATTTGCCAAAGCTGATTGATAAAATTGATGAAATCATTGAAGAAAACGGCTTGAAGAATGAAGAGATTACGATCCGCATGACAGGATGCCCGAACGGCTGCGCCCGCCATGCGCTTGGCGAAATCGGCTTCATCGGAAAAGCCCCGGGCAAGTACAACATGTACCTCGGCGCCGCTTTTGACGGCAGCCGTCTGAGCAAAATGTACCGGGAAAACATCGGTGAAGAAGAAATTTTAAAAGAACTTCGCGATATTCTTCCGCGCTATGCGAAAGAACGCCATGAAGGAGAACATTTCGGAGATTTCGTCATCCGCGCCGGAATTGTTAAAGAAACGACGGACGGAACGAATTTCCATGATTGATGGTCATTTTTAAAAAACGCCTCAGCCCTTTGATTGGTGCTGAGGCGTTTTTCTGTTTACGAAAATGACCGGGCCGTTTCCGATTCGATGATCATTTTCATAAACTCGGCAGCCGCCGGTGTTGCTTCTGCAAATGAAGGTGTAATCATGCCGACCTCGCGGATAATTTGAGGAGAGATGTCTTTTTTGATCAACTGATGGGACACGGAAGAAAGCGAAAAGTTAGAAATCAAGCCGATCCCCAAGTTGTTATTGACCATATTGACCAATGTTTCCGCGTTTTGCACAGTCAGATTTTCTTTTAATTCGAGGCAGTGTTTTTGAAAGATTTGAGATACCGCAATTTCGTGCCCGCCTTTACAAAAAATCAATTCATTTTGATGTTTTTTCAGATCAATGAATGGTGCGTCTTTTAAGTGACGATAGTGCTCAGGGATGACGGCCGCCATCCGGTCTTGAAACAATACTTGACTTTCGAAACCGTCAAAGGGAGAGGCGACGATGCCTAGATCAACCAGGCGAGTTTCGACCCATTGTTTGATTTGGTCGGAGGTTCCCTCGACCAGCTCGATTTGTACGAGCGGATACTTTGATCTGAAGGAGGCGATAGCCTGAGGCAAAATATTCGCTGAGACGGCGGGAAACGAGCCGACTTTGACTTTCCCTCTGAGCAGATGATTTTCTTGATCGGCCACCTGGTATATTTTGTTTTCAATCACGATCATCTGTCTGGCCAGTACGACGATTTCCTTTCCCGCGTCAGTCAGCTTTAACTTGTTTTGTTTATCCCGAATCAACAATTTGACCCCGAGCGACGTTTCCATCGTTTTTATGGCTTTGCTCACGGCCGGCTGTGAAATATACAGCTCGTTGGCGGCTTCTGTCATATTTAGTGTCTCCGCGACTTTCACAAAGATGTGAAGGCTGTTCATATTCATAACCAAATGGTTATACCTCCAATAATAAAAATATATTTCAGTTATAAGTCAATATAGCATAGACTGTACATGAAACAAAGAAGAAAGGTGACGGTTTATGTTTAAAGTACTTTTGGGGATCATCTCTGTAACGCTTATTTGGGGGTATACCTGGGTGACGATGAAAATCGCAATCACTGACATTCCCCCTGTTTTATTTTCGGCACTGCGGCTGTTCATTGGAGCCATTCCTTTGTTTGCGATTCTCTTGATCAAAGGAAAGAAGCGTTCAATAGGAAAGGAGCATATCAAGCATTATCTGGTGATGAGTTTGTTGATGGGTTTAGGTTATATGGGGGTGTTAACTTACGGCATGCAGTTTGTCGATTCGGGAAAAACGTCTGTTTTGGTGTACACCATGCCGATTTTTGTCACTGTCATCAGTCATTTTAAATTAAACGAGAAAATCAATGTGTATAAAATGCTCGGTTTATTTTCCGGTTTGATCGGTCTTTTATTTATATTAGGGGGAGGGATTCTGAATGTTGATCAAAACGTCATATTTGGCGAGCTTTGTGTTTTAATCGCAGCGCTCAGCTGGGGCGTTGCCAATGTTTACAGCAAACTGAAATTTAAGGATACAGATATGATTCATATGAATGCATGGCAGCTTCTCACAGGGGCGGTGATGTTATTGATCTTCTCTTTTATACTGGAACCGTCCCGGCCGATTCACTGGTCAAATGAAGCGATCTTGTCTCTTTTATTTAACGGTTTATTCTCTACGGCTTTGACGTTCGTCATTTGGTTTTGGATCCTGAATCAAATCGAAGCGACAAAAGCATCGATGGCTTTAATGTTCGTTCCCGTATTAGGCCTTTTATTCGGCTGGCTGCAGCTGCATGAACCGGTCACAATCAGCATCCTGATCGGTGCCTTCATGATCTGCATCGGGATTTTTATGAATACTTATCAATTTAAAAAGGTGTAAAAAAAGGCAGAGGGTCTATATGGTATGATGTAACGGGAGGGAAATTTTATGAAAATCGAACACATCGCTATATGGACGAACAATTTAGAGGAAATGAAAGATTTTTATACCCGGTTTTTTCACGGAAAGGCGAATGAAAAATACGTCAACCCGAAAAAGCATTTCGAATCATATTTCATTCAGTTTGAATCGGGAACACGGCTTGAGCTGATGAGACGTCCCGACCTTGCAAAAGGAGAGGAAAACGCTTGCGGCTATGCACATATGGCGTTTTCCTTAGGGTCGCGGCAAGAGGTTGACGAGATGACGAGCCGCTTTGAAAAGGAAGGATACCAGGTTACCGGAAAGCCGCGCGTCACGGGTGACGGGTATTATGAAAGCGTCATCCTGGATCCTGACGGCAACATCGTTGAGCTGACCGTTTGACGGAAAAAAGCTAATGTCCGTTTTTAGACATTAGCTTTTTTCGTTTAGATGGCAGCATCGAGCTGATTGATTTTCCATTTATTGTCTTCTTTCACAAACGTGATCTTTCTTTTCGCAGTCACTGATCCGTCCAATGCCGGTACGGAAAATTCATAGGTGCGGGTATTGTTTTTTTGAGAAATCAGTTTGATTTTTGCCTTGTCCCATCCTAAGAGGTTGTCCCCATCGCCGACAGGAACGGCCATTTTTCCTTTATAAGACATAATGTTGTATTTTTCAAATCCTTTTTTAATGGCGTCTTTTGTGAAAACCGGCGTCAAGTAATCTGTTAATTTTGCTTTTGTGCTGAATTCACTGCACATATACGTATATGGAAGACCACGGTATTCAAATGTTTCGGTTTGGCAAGTTGAGTTTTTCGCTTTTGGATTGTGGCCGCTCATCGTATTCCAAAAGTGCTCCCGTGCCTGCAAGGTCATTTGCATGACTTGTTTATTTGTTAAATTCCCTGATGTTTGGTTTTTCGCTGCGAGAGATGCTCCGGCAGGTAAGATGAGTAAAACAGCTAATAAACAAACGATTAACTTTTTCATGTTCCTCTCTCCTTAAATATATCTCTTATATTACAAATGTTACAATAATTACAGATAGATTACAAGAGATTTGCGAGAAAAATTTTCCTCCGCTGTTTTCTTATATATGACGACGTAAAAGCGACTGGGGTTATGTGTTCAGGAAAATAATTTGCGTCTATTGATTCGTATTCCCGAATTTCTCCTCTCATAAACATAGAAGAAAAACCATCTTATACTGAAAAAGAATTCCAGCTTGACCAGCGTCAAAAGCAGGAAAGAGGACGTCTGAAACATCAAGGAATAATGTTGTTAAAAATCAGAATTTTATATAAAATCAAACTTTACCAGTAAAAAAACTGTAACGAAATTCGCATCAATCTGTCATAGCGATGACATTTTGCTGTGTTACGATTTTCCCTGTTAGTTTCAAAAGGGCTAACAAGGGAGGATTTAACTTATGAAGAAGACAATCATGTCCTTGGCTGCAGCCGCAGCTATGTCGGCGACTGCATTCGGAGCGACTGCCTCAGCAAAAGAAATCGAAGTTCAAAAAGGAGACACGCTCTGGGGGATTTCTCAAAACTACGGAATGAACCTCAAGGACTTAAAAAAATGGAATCAGCTTTCATCAGATCTGATTTTACCGGGTCAAAAGCTGAACATTTCTTCTCAAGAAGAAAAATCTGAAGAAAAGCAGTACACCGTTCAGCCAGGGGACACGCTCTCAAAAATCGCAAAAGAGTTCGGTGTGACTGTAAGCGATCTTCAAAAACGGAATAATCTGAAGTCAGACCTGATTATTGCAGGGCATACGATTGCGATAAACGGACAAGCAGGAGAGGCTGCAGTAACAGCAGCGCCTCTGAAACAAGAGTCCGCGCAAAAACAAATCGATCAGCCAGTCAACGTGCAAAAGGAAATCACAGTGACAGCAACTGCGTATACGGCAAATGACGGGGGCATTTCAGGCATCACAAAAACAGGCGTCGACCTGAATGCGAACCGTGACGCAAAAGTCATCGCGGTTGATCCAAGCGTGATTCCGCTCGGTACGAAAGTATATGTGGAAGGCTATGGCGAAGCGACGGCTGAAGATACCGGAGGCGCCATTAAAGGCCATAAAATAGACGTATTTATTCCAGATAAAAAAGACGCTTTCAACTGGGGCGTCAAAACCGTAAAGGTCAAAATTTTAAACTAATATCAAAAAATGCAGGAGGCATGAAACGCCTCCTGCATTTTTTTGATGGATGATGTTTATGCTGGATGATGTTCCCCGCGACTGCTTTTCACAAAAACAGAAATCACAAGAGCAGCTGCTGCAAAGACGATGGCTACGAAATAAACCATATGAACGCCTTCTGTCATGCCTTGCATGTGCAGCTCCTGACGGCTGGCTCCTGGAGAATGCGCGATAAAGCGATTCGAAACGGTCGTCAGAATTGTCGTGTACAATGCCGGACCGATGGCCCCTGACACTTGATTGACCGTATTCATAATCGCCGAGCCATGCGGGTACAGCGGTTTTGGCACCTGGTTTAAACCGAGCGTCATAATCGGAGCCATCGTCAACCCGACGCCGAGTGTGAAGCCGGCGTACAGCATCATTCCGGCCGCCATCGGCGTATCGCTTGAAATATTCGTAAACAGCGAAAGGATGGCAATCACAATCATCAATCCGGTGATCAGCAGCGGTTTAAAGCCAAGCTTATCAAACAGGCGTCCTGCAACAAGGGATGTCATCGCCAGAACAAGGCCGCCCGGCAGCATAAGAATGCCCGTATAAAGCGGTGAAAGCTCAAGCGCCATCTGGAAGTAAAGCGGCAAAATCAGCATCATCGAAAACTGCAGCATCATCACGATCCACATCAGGATAACTGAGACGGAAAATATTTTTGAACGAAACGGCCTCATATCTAGCATCGGCACTTTCAATTTGAGCTGGCGCATGACGAACAATATTAATCCGATGACACCGGCCGCCAGTCCGATGATCACTTTCGGGCTGCTCCAGCCCGCTGCTTCCCCGGCGTTGCTGAAGCCGAAAACGATTCCGCCAAACCCGGCAGTCGATAAAAAGATCGATAATATGTCTATTTTCGGATACGTCAGTTCGGTTACATTTTTGAGGCGGAACGCCGCATAAAAAATCATGAAAACCGATACTGGCAGCATCATGAAGAAAACAACCCGCCATGAATAATGCTCGACAATATAGCCTGAGATGACCGGTCCGATCGCCGGGGCAAATAAAATAACGAGCGTGAGGATTCCGGTCATCGTTCCGCGTTTTTGCGGCGGAATCAAAGTCAATATCACATTCATGACAAGCGGCAATATCAAACCTGTCCCTGAGCCCTGGATGATCCGTCCGGCGAGAACGAGCGGGAAGACCGGAGCGATTCCGGCCAGAAAGGTTCCCGCTGTGAATAACGCCATCGCAGACAGAAACAGCTGCCTTGTCGTAAAGCGCTGCATTAAAAACGCGGTAATCGGCACAGCGATGCCGATCATGAGCATATATCCGGTTGACAGCCACTGGGCCGTATTCGCTGAAATGCCGAAATCGTCAATGATCTTCGGCAAAGCTACATTCATGACCGTCTCATTAATCAGAGCGAGAAAATTTCCGACGATTAAGATTGCGATAATCATGAAGGAGCCTTTTTTAGCTTGTTCCATTTTCATTTTCCACCCTTTATGATCGTTTTAGTAAAAAAGGAATCTGTTCGGCGGCTGCACTGAGGGGCCTGCCGTTTTTTTTCGTCACTGAGAGCACATAAGCCCCCTCAATCATCGCTTGTATCGCGACGCTCAGCGTCTCGGCCGTTTCCGGCGCATAGCCTGACTGGAGCAGTTTATCCTGATAGACAAGCTGCCAATCTTGGTAAACCTGTTCACACGTTTGGCGGAGCTTCTCACTGAACGACCACGTTTCTGCGGCGACGGATACGATCGGAATATCATCGTTTTCTTCGATGATGTATTCCTCGATTCCGTCAGCCATCATCTTGATATAAGATTGAAACGCCTTGACAGGATCAGCTTCATGGCTGATCGCTGACAATATATACGCTTTGATTCTTTCTCCGGTTAATTGAATCGCCTCTTGCGCCAGCTCTTCTTTGCCGCCGGGAAAATAATAATAAAGCGATCCCCGCGGCGCTCCGCTTTCGGCTGTGATTTGGTTCAGACCTGTGGCATGGTAGCCTTGTTTGCGGAACAATCGTGAAGCCGCCCGCAATATTTTGTCGCGGCTGCTCATTTTTTCTGCCATTCTATCATTCCCTTATCGTTTTATACTGATCGGTCTATATAATTTTAACGAAAAAAAAGACCCTTTTTGAAGGCCTATTTTAGAAAAAGGACGATTTGTCCATATTCGGTTCACCGGGAATCCGCTGACGGCTTCAGAAAGCCGGCAAGCAGCGGCGCCACTGCGATCACTGCCAAAATCGACAATAAGCTGTCAGATATGAGGTGAACAAAAGTGGAATTGAGGGTATAGAGTGCGAGCACTGTTAAATAAACGGCCAAAAAAATATAGCCGAACATTTTCCTTCGAAACGGTCACTTGAGTTGAATCAAAAGAAACAATCCGGCCATTAAAACGATAAAACGTCACTGTTCTGTTCTCCCTTCGCCGGAATGTTCCTCAATCTTCGTATGTCCGGTTTCTTTCTTTGTTGTCTTCAAATGCCAGCTGAATGACGAATAAAAACAGACAGGCGATAATTTCGACATCCAGCGGGATGGTGATGCTGTCCATTAATTCATCAGCGAGATGGATGGCAAGCCACGTAAAAAAACATTCGATCATAAAGGTCACGGCTTTATGCCCGATCATAAAGCTCAAAATTTTTTCCGGGATTTCAAACAGCGCGCCGAGGCCAAAGGATAAAAGGATATACCAGAAGAGCGACCAGGGCGATTCGTATGTCACGCCGAAAATCGCGAAAAAACCGGCAACGCCGAAATAATAAGACCCGAATAAGAGCGTAAACACAGTGAGGATCAACAGAAAGATCAGAGTCACTGCGAGCATGGTACCGAGAGTTTTTTTAATCATTAAACATTCATTCCTAATCATGCAGTGTATATTCATGATATCAGAAAAATATCCGGTTGTGAGTGATAAATGAGATTTGGGGGGAAAGTTTGTGTGGATGGGGGAGTGAAGAGAGCGTTCTGAAAAATTCCTAATGGGTTTTTCGAGAACTAATTAATCACCATATAACATAATTGGAGCGTTTTCATAAGGGATGCAATCAAGAGGATAGGATCCAAAATAAAAAGGGCTGCCAGCCGGCAACCTTACTTTGTTAATCATATTTCGTATTTGTTTGTTCTTAAATCGACGTGTTTACCCGAAGAATCATTTTCGTGATTTAGGTGATTTTCGAATTTTGGTTCAATTGCTTTTTTGAATCTCATTTGTATTCTCTATTCTTTTTCATCATGATTAGATTCAAGGTATTGCTCTAAAAATTCCTTATCATCTTCATCTTCTGGCCAGAGTCCTAAATATTTGTGTTCCCATACAATTCTTCTTTCATAATCATCAGCATCTGATAAATCCTCATAGTCGTAGTCGATATTAAATTCACCATCACTTTGAATGATCATAGTGAGACTCGTCCAGGCCTCTTGATCACTATTCTTAAATTCGTACCATAGCTTTTCTAAGTTATTGATTAATTGTCTCCAAAGATTTCGATAGTCTTCTCTTTCAATCCTAAAAAATTCAGGGATATTATGACAATATACCGGTGAATCATTTCCTTCAGGATAATAATAAAAGAATCCTTTTTGTACATCTTCAAGAATTTCTCCATAAATCAAAACCTTTGACCAATCTTCTGGTATAGTCTCAACAACTGTCTCCGCAATTTCTTGATATATGGTGTTTAATTTATTTTCATCCATTGGCTACTTACCTCAAGGCTTATTATCAAATTTCACAACTTCCCATTCCCTTTTTCCGATTTTATAATTGTTCCACCGTTTGATCAATCGCTTTGTGCAGCGCCTGAACGTCCAGAGTCTTCATGGCATTCTCCTCTAATACTAAAGTTGCAATCATTTTAGAGTTTACCACTTTACGGAAGGGTATTGGTGAATACATCCTGTATATCCAATTTTAGATTTAGGTTTATATACCTACTAGAGATTTCATTATCCTAGAGGCAACATATTTACAACCGCCGCGACTCCCGGTACACTACATAAAAACAGGACAGGCAGGTGCAAAAAATCAAAAGATGAAGCAGGCTTTAACTGACCAATACGGCAGCTTTACAGAGATGGCAGAAAATGAAATAGAAGGAACTGATTATTCGGTGGCTGCGCGGGATGCAGGGAGTGCACTGCTTGTGATGGCTCCCCACGGGGGCGGGATCGAGCCGGGCATCAGTGAAATTGTCAGAGCTTTTGCAGCGGGTTCATCGGTTTATTTATTGGAAGGTTTGAAAAAGCGTGGCAATAAGAGTCTTCATGTGACAAGCGCCCATTTTGACTGCCCGCTTGCCGTGCGAATGGCTGCAGGACATCGATACATACTGGCGTTCCACGGATATGACGAGCCTTTCCGCCGGCATACGCTCATCGGGGGGACAGATCGAAGGCGCGCCTTGATGTTCGCGGAGACATTGGAGAAGCACGGATTTTCTGCGGAGCTGGCGGCAGAAAGGGGATATCTTTCAGGTACAAACCCTGCAAGCATCAACAATCGCTGCCAAACCGGTTTAAGCGTGCAATTTGAAATCAGCACTGCCCAGCGGAAGGCGATGTTTGAGCAATTTACATTAAAGGGCAGGCGAACGTCCCAAAATGAGGTGTTTATCCGCTATGTCAAAGCTTTGAAGGAAGGAGCCCGCATCGCGTATGGGCCGAGTGCAGCCGGCAGCTGAGCCGGCTGTTTTTTATTTTCTAAGCATATACGCCGGCCGGCTTTCTGCCGCGACCAATTTGCCGAGGCCGTTTGCCGCTGCGTACGGGCGGCGGGTTTCCCGGCGGTAGCGTGCAAGTTCGTCTTCTTCTTCAAGACGTGCAGTATTCGCTGATTCGCTCTCTTGGGAAAGGCTCGCCATCCACGCCTCATGAAATTGGATCCCGGCTTGCCGCTTTTCAAAGAGCTCGATCCGTTTGACAGCGAACGATTCCGTGACTTTAAAGAGGTCGGCGATCATTTTAGCGGCTTGGCATCGCAGCTGGGGAAAGTCCATTTTTAAAAGCATAAAAGTAGGGACGCAAAAATGGTACATAAATTGATTGGCCTGGAATTCCTGCAGCTCCCTGAACATCTGATTCATATAAAGCTGGTTTCCCGCGTGCTTTAATACGTGGCACAGTTCATGGGCAAAGTCCTCCCACTGCTTTTCCTTTGAAAGGCTGCTGTTGAGAATGATACTGTACATGCCGTCATGCTTAATCATCATGCTGTTGACATTTTCATAGTGAATCCAAATGTTAAAATGAGCGGCTATGCGATTCATATCAATGTGGTGGGGTTCAAAAAAACCGAACTTTTGATACATATTTTTGACGTATTCTTCTAGGTGAGATAAATAAAACTTCAATACGAGACACCCTTTCGAACGAATGTTCTGTTTTTAGCGGGAAAGAAAAGCCCGTCAAAGGGGCTGTCATAATTTCATGCAAATCTATCATATACGATGAGCAGCCTCTTTAGCAAATCTTTCCCTTTTTTATCGTCTTATCTATTAAATCGGCGCTCACTAGGAAATGTTTAATAAAAATTCCTTATTTATCCGTTTTGTTTATCTCCGGGCTTTCGTTTCTTCTCTTTTTCTTTTAAGTATTGAATGAATTCGATGGCCTGCTGTCTGCTTTCGGGGGAAAATTCCTGCATGTCGCGGTATGCAATTTGCAGATCCGGATCTGCGATATCATCTTCAATGGGCTTTTTCTTTTCCATTCCTGTCAGCAGATAGTCTATCGTTACTTTATAGTAATCGGCGAGTTTTTTTAATGTTTCATAGTCCGGCTCGCTTCTTCCGTTTTCGTAATGGGAGTAGCGGGCCCGCGATACACCGATCTGCTTTGCCACTTCTTCCTGTGTCCGTTTTCCTCTCAGGCTCTTCAGTCTGCCGCCTAACATAGAATGACCTCTCTTCCTCAATTCGGCATGTTTATCTCTATTATAGATACAAAATGTATCGAAATAAACATATGATAAAAAAAGTATCAAAAAAGTGTTGATGATAAGAAGTGTATCATATATAATCAAACCATCAGATACGTATTGTATCAAAAACAGGGAGTCAGAACATGTGCGAAAACGGTTGATTGAAGTGCGTTCTAAGAGGGGATGGTCCCAAAAGCAAGTGTCGGAAAGGCTTGGGCTCTCTGAGGTTTATGTTCGCAAAATCGAAAGGGGAACACGCAATCCCGGCAGAGAAACGATGCTGAAATTCGAAACGCTTTACTCAGTGCCTGATCGATTGCTGTTTCCCGATCTTTTTCAGGTCTGTGTTGATACATATGGTATCGATCAAACTCTGTATGAAAGAAGGCGATGTCATGAATCTTGAACATCCGATGGTCACACACATTCGAACGCACGGCTATCCAAAGGAAGCAGACAGAGAGCAAATGCGAAGACCCGGCGGACTCGCCGGACATCCACAAGGAGGCAGCATGGGTAAAATTGTGATTTCCTACAGCTCAGACCGGTTTGATCAATGGCGGCTCGGCGAAGCCGGGGGATTCATCGCTTTTACGAAAGACGGCAAGCCTGTTTTCCAATTCGATCATAAAGGCCAATATGAACGGTATCTCAGGCTGAACTGCAAAAGGCAGAAGGAAGGGGGAAGATGAATGTCCCGTCCGCTCGATCAAAGCTATCCCTTTTCGGTTTACTCTGGGCTTTTAACACCTGTGCACTACGAGAAAATAGGCAATGCCATTTGGCTGTTTTTATGGTGCATCAGTTCAACAACAAAGGAAATCGAGCGCGATGGGATGGTATGGGGCATCGTGCTCGGCAACAAGCCGCTGAAAGCCGCAGAACTGGCTCTTCAATTCGGCGTCAACGAAAAAACGATCAGAAGATGGCTCGCTCTTCTCGAACGAAACGGCTACATTGCAGTCACAAGAGCGCCTTACGGAATGATTTTGTCAGTCAGACATTCAAAGAAATTTGCCTATGCCAGCCATGTCCGATCAGGCAGTTCTGTTCGGACAGAAGAGACTGGCCGTGCGGACATCCTTGTCCAATCCAATAAAGATATCACACAAATCAACACAAAACATAATATGACTTCCATAAAAACAATAGCAGACCGATTTGCCGCCCTAAGGTCTTTGCAGGAAGGCAGGCCTGTCCATCCCTCGTCAAAAGACTACAAGGCCATCGCCCGGATTGTCGCCCGCGGAGTGTCTCTTCCGCAAACAATCAAATGGCTTGAACAATGCTTTGAAGAGTATGAGGCGCGGCGCCGAAGCCGCCACGAAACGATCAAGGTCTTCAGCTACTGTGAAAAATATATGATCGGCCGGCTGGCTGAAGCGGAAGGGAAAACAACTGTCAGGAGAGAGAACAATGCCCAAAAGAACAATCGAAGAGATCATGGACGAACTGAGAAACAGGAGCCGTCTATCACAGGGGGACAAACCGGAAGAATCCGCCGCAAAACGATATGACTGTCCGAAGTGCAAAGATGAACTCGGATTTATCGAACGCCGCGGCACGATGGAAGTATGGGTATCATGCGCCTGCCGCGAATGGCGGAAAGCGCAAAAGCTGTTGAAAACGAGCGAAATCACCGAACAATTTAAAAACTTAAATTTTGCTCAATTCAAGACGGAAGGAAAGCACCAATCTGTAAAAGAGGCGTATGAATGCGCCGTTGAATATGTACAAGCTTACCGGGACATCCGGGAAAGCCGCAAAAACAGCATCGCGCTCTTGGGACGCCCCGGTTCAGGGAAGACTCATTTGCTGACGGCCGCCGCCAATGAGCTGATGAGGAAGCTCTTCGTACCCGTTCTTTATTTTCCGTTTGTCGAAGGATTCAATGATTTAAAACAGGATTTCTCATTGCTTGAGGATAAGCTGAACCGGATGAAGCGAGTCGAGGTGCTGTTTCTCGATGACCTGTTTAAGCCGGTTGGAGGCAGGCCGCGGGCGACGGAATGGCAGATCGAACAGACTTATGCCGTCGTCAATTACCGATATTTGAACCATAAGCCGATCATGCTGTCCAGCGAGCTAAGCGTTGAAGAAATTGTCAGCATCGACGAAGCGCTCGGAACGAGGCTGGTTGAAATGTGCCAGGACTTTCTCGTCATCGTGAACGGGAGCTCTTTCGGCATCAATCATAGACTGGAGGGGATGGTTTGATGTGTCCGCTATGTAAAGGGAGAAAATCAGTCCATCAGGACGCAAGGATCGGAACGATTTTCCGCGCTTGCCCGAACTGCCGCGCCGAAAGCGGTGATTTGACGGATGTGATCAAACATCTGGAAGCGCTGATTGCAAAAATGAAAACAAGGGTGAAACAAGGTGCTTAAATGTTTAAAAGCGATGATTCTCATCATCTGGACAGCGGCAAAAAGAGACGCACAAATGAAACGATGGCACGAAGAAGACGGAAAGTGAGGAAGACAACGTGAAGAACGAAAGTGCGACGTACAGCCCGTCACCATGGCGCGTCGTCAGAACAAATACCGACCTGTACATTTATTCAGCTTACAGCAAAGCCGAAAAGAAACGGTTTCCTTATTCCAGCGGGCGGTTAATTGCCAAAGTCGCCGACTACAGCGCATATTCCAAGGAAAAAAATGCCCGGTTAATCGCCGCGGCTCCCGAACTTTTGACTGCAGCGAAGCTCACGCTTGCCTATTTGAGGCGAAAACGGCCCGCTCGCTCTGATTCAGTTGAGAATCAATTGATGAATATTTTAGAAAAAGTCGTCGCAAAAGCGGAATTTGAAGAGGAGGAAAATAGATGAACCATCCGGCAAAGTTAACAGATATCCACGATACGACGGTTGCAAGCCGCCTTAAAAAAGGAAAGGTGACAGTGATCGTTCTTGACGGAATGAACGGCACAGCATGGCAGGCCGAGGCGCCTGAACACGGCAAAACCGTCATTGAAACGAGAAAGGGAGACCTGGCAAGGGTCGAATTTGAAATCGGCTATAAGCTATAGTTCTACAACTTGAATATTTGTCCAAGACGGAAAGCCTGCGGACGCTGATCAGATGCACATCTTACTGTGCGCTGATTGGTGTCCTTTTTTATTACAAAAAAACGGAGGTACACAAAATGGAAGATTTGCTTTTCGAATATAAAAGAGCGCTGAAAAACACGAAAAAGCTGTATCGGCCCTATCAAGATGAACAAGGGCTGACGGCTGAACAATTGAAAGATAAAAAACTGATCAGAAACATGATGACCGATTTGGAATATGTGATCGACTGGCTTGAAAACGGAAGGGAGCCGGGAATCAGACGGGCGATTGACAGGCGAGACGCTTATAAACGGATGCTTCTGAAAGATCCGCTGATCATCGACACGTTCTCAGCACAGATTGCATTTGAACCGGCTCAGGAAGTGTCAGCGTACGATAAAGCCCGGATTGAAACCGCGCTGTCTGTCCTTACGGCACGCGAAAAAGAAATCTTCATTTTACATAAGGTCGAACAGTTTTCCTACGAGCGGATTGCCGCCATGCTCGGCATCAAAAAGTCTACTGTTCAAACCAATGTGAAACGGGCGCAGCTGAAAATCGCGAAACAAATCGAAAAGCCTCTCGATTGTATGGCATAACGGTATATCTGTCTTTTGTCATACGTTTGCCACCTATAAGTGAAAAGAGAAAAAAATAACAAAGCATCCTGTTCATAAAGGAAGATTCATATAGCGATGAAATATTACTGTTTCCGAGAATGAGAGGCGGTGAAGATGAACAATGCCAAGGAAAAGGGATCCAAAAAGGGATGAAGCTTTTCGTCTCTATCAACAATACGGGGGAAACATTACGAATCTCGCAATCGCAAGAGAACTCGGCGTTTCAAATCAAAAAGTCAGCGTTTGGAAAACCCGCGACCGCTGGAAAGAGGCTGTAAACGGGGATGATACGAGCCGAGGAAAAGCAGACATCCGCAATGAACGGCTGAATGAACGGCAGCGGCTGTTTTGCATCTACTATGTGAAAAGCTTCAATGCCACCCAAGCGGCGGTAAAAGCGGGCTATTCCCCGGCCAGCGCTCATGTGACAGGCTGCCGGCTTCTAAAAAACGAAAAGGTGGCCGATGAAATCAGGCGCATCAAAAAAGAAATGGTAGGGGAGATATTCGTTGAGGCGATGGATGTTCTCCAAGTCTATGTGAAAATCGCATTTGCCGATATGACCGACTATGTAACTTTCGGCAAAAAAGAGGTACAGGCTGTCGGAAAGTCCGGACCGCTGTTTGATGAAGAAAACAATCCGGTTATGAAAGAGATCAGCTTTGTCGATGTGAAACATTCCGACCTCGTCGATGGCACAGTCATCACAGAAGCGAAACTCGGAAAAGAAGGAATCGCAATCAAGCTGGCCGATAAAATGAAGGCGCTCGAGAAGCTCTCGCAGTATTTCGACCTTTTCCCAGATTCATTTAAGCGGAAAATTGAAAATGAGAAGCTGAAGCTCGCCAGACAAAAAGCCGACAAAGATGCGGAATCAGGACCCGTGGAAGTGGTCATCACCCGAAAAGGTGATTCGGCTTGATCATGAAAGAAGTCAATCCGCATTTTGAAGATTATTTGTTTAACTGGGATCAGACGTTTCAATTTCTTGTCGGCGGATACGGTTCGTCGAAAAGCTATCATACCGCTTTAAAAGTCGTATTAAAGCTGCTGCAGGAAAAGCGCACCGCTCTTGTGGTAAGGGAAGTGTTTGAAACACACAGGGATTCGACTTTTTCTTTATTCGCTACCATTATCGATGAGCTGGGTGTTCAAACGGCGGCCGAGGCCGTTTCTTCTCCGATGCACATCAGGTTTGCAAACGGCAGCCGGATTATTTTTAAAGGGATGGACAACCCGGCGAAATTGAAATCCGTCAACAACATCTCGCTGATTTGGATCGAAGAATGTTCGGAAGTGAAGTATGAAGGCTTCAAGGAACTGATCGGCCGGCTGAGGCATCCTGATCACAGGCTGTATATGATGTTGACGACAAACCCTGTCAGCCAGTCAAACTGGACGTACAGACACTTTTTCAAGGACGAGCGGAACAAGCGGTTTATTTTGGATGATGAGGTTTTGTATGAAAGACGGGTCGCTGTCGTCGGTGATACGTTTTACCACCATTCCACAGCTGATGACAACCTGTTTTTGCCGAAAAGCTACCTCAAACAGCTTGATGATATGAAAGCATATGACCCTGACCTGTACCGGATTGCCAGAAAAGGACGGTTCGGGGTAAACGGCACCAGGGTTTTGCCGCAATTTGAAGTGATGAAGCATGAGGAGGTCATGAGGCGGATCTCCGCCATTTCCAACCCGCTGAAGAGAACCGGAATGGATTTCGGATTTGAGGAATCATACAATGCCGTCGTCCGGGCGGCCGTCGATCCCGACAAAAAATATCTCTATATTTATTGGGAGTACTACAAAAATAAAATGACAGACGACAAGACGGCTGAAGAGCTTAACGAATTCGCGGTTACGAAGGAGCTGATCAAAGCCGATCCGGCCGAGCCGAAAAGCATCCAGTTTTTCAGGCAGAACGGTTTCAACATGACCGCGGCCCGCAAGTTCCAAGGCTCGCGCCTGCAATATACGAAAAAAATCAAGCGGTTTAAAAAAATATTCTGTTCTGACCGATGTGCCAATACGATCTACGAATTGCAGCCGCTGACGTATGCGACGGATCAAGACGGCAATCTGAAAGAGGATCAGTTTACATTTGATCCGCACACGCTTTCCGCGCTATGGTACGCGCTTGATGATTATGAAGTCACCGATTTGAAGGCTGAGCCGGAAGCGAGAAAACGTCCGAACAGGAAAAGGGGGAGATAGTGTATGTCCACTCAGCAAACGGTAAGAGCGAAAGTCATGAAATCCCGTTTTCACGAGCCTGTAACAAAACAAATATATGAAGATCAATTTTCGGAGATCTACGGAGATGAGATTATCGCACCGCCGTACAATTTGAAAGAACTGAAAGCCATTGCCGAATATTCTTCCATTCTCCAGCAGTGTATTGACGCCTATAAAACGAATATTGCGGGGTTCGGGCTTGATGTCGAGTACGCTTTTGATTTTAATGGTGCGGATGTGACGCCCGATCAGAAAAAGGCTGCTGAGACCGATTGGACAAGGCTTGAAGATTTTTGCCGCCATCTTCATTTCGATGAATCGGCTGAAACGATTTTAAGCCATATGATAGAGGACCGCGAAAAAACGGGAAACGGGTTTTTGGAGGTGCTCAGAAACGGCGCGGGGCAGCCGGCCGGAGTTGAATATCTCGATGTCAAAAATATGCGCGTATGCGGATTGACAGAACCGATCGAAGTTGAATTCGCCTACATGGAAAACGGATCGCTGAAAAACATCAAAAGGGAAAAAAGGTTCCGCAAATACGTTCAGATGATTGACGGCAGAAAGGTGTACTTTAAAGAGTACGGCGATCCACGCGTCATGGATATGACCACCGGTGCGTTTGACAGACAGACTCCGCCTGAACGAAGCGCGAATGAAGCGATCCATTTTAAAATCGGCAGCGGCGTCTACGGCGTTCCGCGCTGGATCGGAAATATCGTCAACCTGTACGGAGCGCGGAAAGCGGAAGAGCTGAATTATATGTACTTCAGACAAGGCAGGCACGTACCCGCCGTCATTACGGTTGAAAACGGGATGCTCTCAGAGGCTTCGTACAGAGAGCTGCAGGAATACATGAACGACTTGGAAGGCGTTGAAAATGCCCACAAATTTTTGCTGATCGAAGCGGAGGGGATCGCCCAGGAAAAAGACATTCACGGCAGCCAGGACATTACGCCGGTGAAAGTGGATATCAAATCCCTCGCCGAAATTTTGCAGGAAGATGCCCTGTTTCTTGAATATGACGAGAAAACGCGGAATAAAATCCGCTCTTCCTTCAGGCTCCCGCCGCTCTACACCGGTGATGCCCATGAATATAACAGAGCGACAGCCGATACCGCCCGCAAAATCACCGAAGAACAGGTTTTTGAACCGGAGCGGAAAATATTGATCGGCAAGCTGAATACGCTGTTTCTCCGTGATTTAAACATTTTCCGCGCGAGGCTCCAGCTGAAAGGACCGGACTTTCGCGATCCGCTTGAGATTGCAAAAGTGCTCGGTCCTTTTATTCAAGCGGGAGCGGTATCTGCAAATGATTTGCGCGACCTGGCCGGAAGAGTGCTCGGCAAGACGCTTGATGAATGGCCGGAAGAAGAATTCAGCAGGCCGCTCGTTTACCAGGAAAGCTCAAAGAATAATGAAGCGGAAGCCGGAGCGCTGCTGCCTGAACTGCAGGAAGCCGTCGAGACATTGAAACAGATCACTGAAAGGAGGTGAACACTTCGTGCCGAGAGAGCTTAAAAATGCCAAGATCAATTTCGTCAGTTATGTCGACAAAGCGGCGAACAAAAAGAAATTTTTTATGACGAAGTCGAGTGAACCGCCGACATTTCAAAAGGAAGTCAAGCTGATTGCAAAAGCCGAGGATGAAAAGAAACTCGTCTACGGCGTGGTCTACGAGCCGGACGTTGCGGATGCCCACGGCGATTTTATGACGGCTGACGAAATCCAAAAAGCCGCCCACGGTTTTCTGAAAAATGCCCGGAAGATCGACAAGGATCACAATTTCCAGGGAGGCGTCGGAGAAGTCGTGGAGTCATATGTTGCGCCGGCTGATTTTGAAGTAAACGGCGAAACGATTGTGAAAGGCTCTTGGGTGCTGGTGACAAAAGCCGGCGATGAAATCTGGGAACAGATTAAAAAAGGAAGCATCACCGGCTACAGCATGGCGGGCACTGCCGAAACGGTCGAACACCCGCCCCGCGCCGGCTCTGAAACCGATGAGCCCGGCAGTTTCTTTCAGCTGTTTAAGCAGTTTTTTGCCGGCGACAAACAAAAAACGGGAGAGGAAGAAAAAAAGATGAAACGATCAGAAGTTCAAGGAACGATTGAAGCCGTCTTGGCTCCGCTTCTCAAACGTCTTGACGATTTGGAAGGGGATAAAGCGGCGGACGAAAAAGAGCAGCAGACAGACCAGGACGCACATGTGAAGGAAATCGTCGAGGACATGCTCGCCCCTCTGATTGCGCGCATTGAAGCGCTCGAAAAGATGAGAGGCGCCTCAAAGCAGGCAGCGGCTGAAAAAGACGGGGAAGAAGAAGTTAAAAAATCGATTTGGAGCGGATTGCTTTAATTTGGAGGAGGAAGACAATGAGAAATCAAGAGATTATTCGTAAAGCCGAGATGTCGCTTGCGACGCTGAAAAGCGGAGGGTTAATGAATCCGGCGCAGGCTTCTGCATTTATTCGCATGGTGCAAAACACACCGACAATTTTCAGCGAGTCGCGGGTGATTCAAATGGAAAACGACTCGCAAAAATTTGAAAAAATCGGTTTTGGCCAGCGGATTTTAAGAGCGGCAGATGAAGGTCAAGCATTGGCGAAGGACCAATTAACCGCACCGGTGACCAGCACGGTCGAGCTGAATGCGAAAGAAGTCATTGCCGAAGTCAACATTACTTATGACACGCTCGAAAATAACATTGAAAAAGACGGCCTTCAACAGACGCTGATGCAAATGCTGGCGGAGCGGGCTGCCGTGGATATTGAAGAACTGATCGTCAACGGTGATGTCGCGTCTTCAGATCCATACCTTGCTCAGCTTGACGGGATCCGGAAGCAGTCGGTCTCCCACATCGTCGATGCAGGCGGGGAGCAAATCAGCCGACAGCTTTTCAAACAGGGGCTGAAAGCTGTTCCGGCAAAATATATGCGCGTTCCGCAGGAATTCAGATTCTACACATCGCTCGGTCAGGAGATTGAATGGAAAGACCGCGTCGCAGACCGTCAAACCACGCTCGGGGATGCGGCCGTACAGGGCGGGCTTTCAACCGCTTTTGGCGTGCCTGTTAAAGGGGTCTCAAATATTCAGCCGTATGCATACGGAGAAGGAGATGCAGCCGCCGAAGCATCAGACATTATGTTAACGCATCCGAAAAATATCATTCTCGGTTTCTCGCGCAATATCAGGATTGAAGTTGATAAGGACATTCGCGCACGCAAATTCATCATTGTCCTGACGGCAAAACTGGACAGCAAATTCGAAGAAGAAGACGCAGTTGCAAAAATCGTCAATGTAAAAGAGTAATGCCCTGAGTCCGAACGTTTTCACTGAAAGCATTGCCGATCGGCGGGGAACGAGTCCGGGCAAAAGCAAAAGCGCCCCGGACAACAGGTAAAAGCTCTGGAAGGATGTGATGAACATGCTGATCACGCCCGACGATATCATCCAATATTCCGTTATTGAAGCCGTGAAAAACCGGCCGCAGGAATTGCTGCGGCAGGATATCCTTGAAGCTGAAGCGGAAGCCGAACAGATCACGGGGCATCGTTTTACAGATGAAAAATATGATCCGCTGCCGGAAAAGGCAAGGCTCGCTTTGCTGCAGCTGGCACAATACTTTGCATTGAAAAACGGTGATGAATCGCTTTTGAAAGGCTACAAATCTGAGAAATTGGGTGACTACTCTTATACGCTCTCAAGAAGCGGAGACCTGGCGAAGCCCGACGTCTATAAACTGCTCGAAGAATTTATTCTTGATTATGAATCTGTTCGATTCAAGGTGCGGCCGCTATGAGCTACAAAAAATTATTAAGCGACCGCTGCGATATCTACCATCTAAAGGAAGACCAGGCCGAGGAAGCAAGGTACGGCATTCCCGCGCCAGACCTGCAGCCGATCCGCACATACGGGGACATACCTGATCTTCAGGACGTTCCCTGCTATTTCACGGAAAAAAACCAGTCGATCGTCCAGCAAGATCCCGAACAGGTCATTTATCATTCCTATTTGGCCCATTTTCCGGCGGATGCAGATGTGCGCCTTCACGATCAGGCGGTCTGGAACGGTGTCAGCTACACGCTCCAGCAGCCGCGCAACATCAAAGGCCATCACCTGGAAGTCTTAGCGGTCAGGGATGAAAAACTATGAAAATCAAAGGATTGAAACAGCTGTCACAGACGCTGGAAAAAGCGGGGCAGAGCGGCTTTCGAACTGAAGCTGCCAAGTGGCTTGAACAGGCGGGAACCGATTTTTTGGACCTGGTCCGTGACGAAATCGTGCGCGCCGGATCGATTGATACCGGAAGCCTTTTGCGCTCTTTCAAGCGAGGGGCCGAAGGGAACAGATGGGAAATTGAAAAAGGCGGACTCACGCTTGAAGTCGGGACAGAGTTAGAGTATGCCTCATTCGTAAATGACGGCCATTGGTCAGGCGGAAAAGGTGAAGTCAGGTGGATTCCGGGACAATGGCACGGCGGCCGGTTTCAATATGATCCCGGTTCATCGTCCGGCATGGCCTTAAAACGGCAATGGGTAAAGGGAACAGGCTATTGGGAGCATGCGCTTTACATATTTGAGCGTTTATTTGAAAAACGCCTGCATGAAAGGCTGCAAACATGGCTGAATTCCCTTTAAGGAGGTGAAGCTTTGAACGACGAAACGGGATCTGTCATGAATTTCTTTTATCAAGTCTTTCCTGTCGTCTGTTATGAAAAGGAAATACCTGACCATTTTCAAATACCGTCGCTATATTTTCCTCCCCCTTCTGTTTTTGATGAGAATGATACGGTTTCAACATTTAAAAAAGTCTTCACCCTGAATGTGAAACTGTTTCACCATGATTCGCAGCAGGCCCACGATCATGCTGAGCGCATTGCAGATGCCGTAAGGGAAGCGCGGCACACCATCCCGCTCATTGACCGATCGGGTAAAGGCACAGGGGACAGCTTGAGGATCAGCCGGATCGAGACAAGGATAGGGGATTCCGGCACCGCGTCCATTATTATTCAATGGAACAGCCGCTACTGGTACAGACGGGAAAACGAACTTTCTTTGGAAACTATTGATTTTACAAACGGGGTGAAATAATTGACAGTCAGCAAAAAAACAAAGACCGAAGCAAAAAAGGCGCCTCAAGAGGAACGTGAAGCGCTCTTCTACATCGAAGATCTGAGGGAGCACGCAAAAGAGCTTTTCGGCATTAAACCGGAAGTTCTCGACGGTGCTCTTTTTCATGTGAAAGAAAAGCAGATTTCAAAGCTTGAGGCAAGTCAGCTTATTCAAACATTTTTAGCCAAGGAGGTCATGAATTAATGAACGGCGGAACATTTACACCAGGCAAAGAAAAAGATCGTGCCGGCATTTATTTTAATTTTAAAACGACAGCAGAGGAACGGGTTTCCGTCGGGGAACGCGGCACTGTTGCCCTCCCTGTCGTCATGAGCTGGGGGGAACCGAAAACATTTGTATCGATTTCCAGCATTGAAGATTTAAATAAAAAAGTAGGGTTGAACATCGATGATCCGTCTCTTCTGCTTTTCCGCGAAGCGAAGAAAAACGCACAGACCGTTTTGCTGTACCGTCTGAACACAGGGGTGCCGGCGAAAGCCCAAATCGGCGAAACGCTGAGCGTAACGGCAAAATACGGGGGCGAGAAAGGAAACGACATCTCGATCCGCATTTCCGAAAATGTGCTCGATTCTAAAAAGTTTGATGTCACAACCTTTGTCGGAACAGATGAAGCTGACCGACAAACCGTCAAAACGGCAGAAGAGCTTACCGCAAATGCGTACGTCGCGTTTCAAGGGGAAGGCGCGCTTGAACTGACAGCGGGCACAAAGCTGGAAGGCGGAGAGAACGGAACAGCAAGCGTTGCCGATTACACCGCATTTTTAGATGCGGCCGAAACAGAATACTTCAATACGATCGCACTTCCGGTTGCAGACAATGAACAGCTGAAAGCCACTTTTGCCGCTTTCATCAAGCGCCTCCGCGATAAGCAGGGCCAGAAAGTCCAAGGCGTAGTCGCCGATTATGCCGGAGACTATGAAGGCATCATCAATGTAACGGGAGGCGTCGTGCTGGAAGACGGCACAGAAATCACTCCTGAAAAAGCGACGGCATGGGTTGCCGGAGCAAGCGCAGGCGCGACTTTTAACCAGTCGCTGACATTTGTCGAATACGAAGGAGCTGTTGATGTCCTGAACCGTCTGGATGAAGACCAGGTCATCGAACGTCTGAAAAAAGGCGAGTTTTTATTTACGTTTGATGCACGCGATCAATCGGTCAGCGTCGAAAAAGACATCAACTCTTTAACGAGTTTCACTGCCGACAAGAACAAAAAATTCTCGAAAAACAAAATCATCCGCGTCCTTGACGGCGTTAACAATGATTTGACCCGCGAATTAAAGGCTTTAATCAAAGCGCGAAAAGCAAGCGGCAGCGACATCCCTGCATCTGACGACGGTTTGCAGTACGTCAAAACGCTGATCATTCAGTATATGACGGCGCTTCAGGAAGCCGGCGGCATCACCGGTTTTGATTCTGAAAGCGATATTGCCATCACCCTGAATGAAGACCGCGACGGGTTTTTAATCGATTTAGCCGTTCAGCCGGTTGATGCAGCAGAAAAATTCTACTTTAATGTGGAGGTAAAATAATATGGCATTAAAAGCGCAAAACACGATTTCCGGAAAAGAAGGCCGTCTTTTTCTCGACGGACAAGAGATGGCTCACATCAAAACATTTGAGGCAAACGTCGAAAAGAATAAAGCCGAAGTCAATATTATGGGCCGCCGCATGACGGGCCACAAGACAACAGGTGCAAACGGCACGGGAACGGCGACATTTTATAAAGTCACATCTCAATTTGTCACATTAATGATGAACTATGTGAAAAAAGGCGAAGATCCTTATTTCACGCTCCAGGCCGTCCTTGACGACCAGTCATCAGGCCGCGGAACGGAACGGGTCACACTGTATGACGTGAATTTTGACTCAGCCAAAATCGCCGGCCTTGACGTCGACTCAGAAGCGCTCGAAGAAGAAGTGCCGTTCACATTTGAAGATTTTGACGTTCCTGAAAAACTGAAAGATACGTTTTAAAAAGAGCCCCGTATCCCGCTTTTCAAACATAGGCTAGTAGTCAGGACATATAACACCAAGCACTCTCGTCAAGCCGAGGGTGCTTTTTCATTTAAAAATTGAATGTTAAAGGAGCAAGCAGACATGAGCGAAAAACAAGAAGAAAAAGTATATGATTTATCCTTTTTTATGCCGGGACAAACCGTTGAAGCCGAAGAAATCAAAGTGCCGATCTCAAAGCGGTTCGTAGATAAAAAGGGCAATGTCATTCCGTTTGTGTTTAAGCCGATTACAACCGAGCGCATTGACGAGCTTGAAAAAGAAAATACGACTTATAAAAACATCAAAGGCAGGGGCCGCGTCAAGGATCTCGACACCCAGCGCTTTTACGCCCGAATCGCCATTGAATCGACGATCTATCCTGATTTCCGTTCAAAGGAATTAAGAGAAGCCTATAAAACGGCCGATCCGGTCGAAGTGGCCAAACGCGTTCTGTCCGTCGGAGGGGAATATGCGAACTGGCTCAACAAAGCGATTGAAATCAACGGCTTTGAAGACGATCTTGAAGATCTGGAAGAAGAAGCAAAAAACTAATCAAGGATGGGAATAAAGAAGCGGTGTATCTCTATTTTGCAATGCACGAACTTCACTATTCTCCATCCCAGCTCCGGGAACTGTACGAAGCCCCAAAACCGTTTAAATCATTTTTATACGGACTCATCAGCTACAAACTTCAAATCTTGGATAAAGAAGCGCGGAAAGGAGGTATATAATCCATGGCAAAACTGACGGCACGTTTTGAACTTGAAGACCGGGTATCTAAGAAGCTGCGAAGGATTCAGAAGGGGTTTAAAGACCTGGAAAAAAGACGAAAAAAACTCAGCCGCCCGTTCGCAATGAAAATAAAAACGAAAACAGCAGAGAAAACATTGAAAAAACTTAATGTTTTCTTAAAAGCCAACCTGAAATCATGGCAACTTGAAATTTCAGCAGTCGATAAGGCCGGCAAAACCATCGACAATATTTCAAATCAGCTCAAACAAAAGCTGCCTGACAACTATCAATTTTCAATTGTAATACATGATCAGGCGACACCGGGTATTCAAAAGATCAGAAGCATCATGTCTGAATTGTCATCAGCTGAATACTTCTTAACTGCAGCTGTTAATGACCGAGTCACCCCGGCTGTTCAAAAAATTTCCGGCTACATGAAGGGTGCATTGCAAAAAGGATACTCTGCAACGCTCTATGTCATTGATAAAATCACCCAGACAGCCAGCAGGATTTCCTCCTATTTGAAAAATCATTTAGCAAGGGAATATCAAGCCACTCTTACGATTAACGACCAGGCGACCGCGAAATTGAATGCTTTGCAAAAAAAGCTTAACAGCATCGAGGCTAAACGTATCCTTAAAATTGACGCAATTGTAAAAACGGAACAAAAAGAAGACAAAAAAGATTCGGATGGGAAAGCTGAGGCCATATGGACTGAAATTCTAAAGGCGGGTAAAAGTAAATTTGTTGAATGGGTGAAGGGGCTTCCCGAGAAGATTTGGGACAAATCATTTGATGCCATCCTCGGTAAGGTGTTTAAAGGTGAAGAAAGTGGAGGCGGTTGTTGCTGCTGTGGTGGAGGCGGAGGTTCTATAATCAATGAACCTGCAACAAGCAGCAGGCCAGGAAGTGAAGAAACCTCCACTAATGGAGAAACAAGACCGGGAAGAAACGGATCCGGCGGCAAGTTTATGAAAGGTCTTCGAAAAGTGGGGAAAGTTGGAGGCAAAGCCCTCCCATATGCTGGAGCGCTTTTATCAGCGACTGAGTTAATGGATATGAACAAAGAAAACGCAGGCGAAAAAGTCGGTTCGGCAGGCGGAGGAATTGGCGGCGGTTTAGCTGGCGCAGCAGCAGGTGCTGCAATTGGCACAGCTATTCTCCCTGTGGGGGGGACGGCAATCGGCGGGGCCATTGGAGGTATGGTCGGAAGCTTGGGCGGCTCAAGTATCGGTGAATATTTCGGGAAGATGTTCGATGACAACGGCGGTGTCGAGAAAGCGTGGAATACGATAAAAGATAAATCGGCTGAGGTACTCGGAGCCATTCAAGAAAACTGGTCGATGATAGCAGGATGGTTTACAGATAACGTCTGGAATCCTGTTGTCGGCAAGGTGGTCGAAGTAGCGACAGGGATCTGGAATCAGCTGACAACAGCCTGGACGATGATTCAGGAAACATTCATGACAGTGGCGGGCTGGTTTGCGGAAAATGTCTGGAATCCTGTTGTCGGCAAGGTGATCGAAGTAGCGACAGGGATCTGGAATCAGCTGACAACAGCCTGGACGATGATTCAGGAAACATTCATGGTGGTCGCCGGCTGGTTCGCAGAGAATGTATGGGATCCTGTTGTCAGCAAGGTGATTGAAGTAGCGACAGGGATCTGGAATCAGCTGACAACAGCCTGGACGATGATACAAGAGACATTCACGGCGGTCGCCGGCTGGTTTGCGGAAAATGTTTGGAATCCCGTAGTTTCAAAAGTCATTGAAGTGGCAACTGGGATTTGGGATCGTTTTCAATTCACCTGGAACATGATCAAAAGAGTTTGGGGCGCGGTTTCCTCATGGTTTATAAATACGGTTTGGAATCCGATAAAAAATACGTTTTCAACCGTAAAAGAAGCCATTGGAGAAAAATTTCAAGCGGCCAAAAAAACGGTAACAGACATTTGGGAAGGTGTCGCCGGCTGGTTTGAGAAAAATATTCAAAAGCCAATTGTAAAGATTGCCGGATTGATCAGCGACGGTTTTGAGAAAGCATTCGGATGGGTAGGTAAAATATGGGATAAAGTTGGCGGCGGTATTGATGCTGTCATCAACTTCATGACAGGAGATAATCCTGATAAAAATGCCACAGGCGGCTACATCACAAAACCGACCATCTCCTGGATCGGTGAAGCCGGAAACGAATTTGTCATCCCGACGGAAAACAACCGGGGCCGCGGGAAGATGCTGCTTGCCCAGGCAGCGACCAAGCTCGGCATGCGCGTTGTTAACGACATGGGGGCCGCGGCGGGAGACGGAGGAGCTGCTTCTCCGGTTTCAAGCACCGCTTCGTATTCGGCTTCTGTATCGCCTGCTGTCGGCGTCGGGAATATAACGGCAGAGGCGCAGGCTTTCGGCCGGGAATTCACCGGCGGCTTTGACAAAGGGATCGGCTCAAACGCTCCTTCCCTTGATCAATGGAAGCAAAAAAACATCAGCAAGCCGTTTAGCAGTCTGCCGGCAGAATCGTCTAATTATGGAAAACAGACGGTTGCCGGGTTCGCATCCGGGCAAAATGCTTCAGCGACCGGAACGGGCGGTTTTCTTCAAACAAAAGTAAATGCGCCTTATCAAACAACGGTAAAGACGTCATCTTCCTGGGGCGCAAATACAGTCAAAAACTTCGCATCCGGGCAAAATGCAACACCGACCGGGACGCCGCAGTATGTTGATAAAAATATCAACAAGCCGTTCCTTGATTCGAAACAGTCGGCTGCAGGCTGGGGATCAGGAATGGTCGGACACTTTATCAGCGGCATGAATGGAAAAGGCAGCGAAGTTTCTCAAGCTGCAAAAAACTTGGCGAAAAAAGTGGAAAAAGCGTTCCGCGAAGAACTAGATATTCATTCTCCGTCCCGGGTCATGATGAGTCTCGGGCGTTTTGCGTCGGTCGGGATTGTCAAAGGTTTAAGTTCTGTCGATGTCAAAAGTTTTGCGGAAAAACAAGCAGGCTCGCTGGCCGCTGCGTTTTCCGGAATCGGAGCCGTCGGCGGAAATGTAAAGTCGTGGCTGATGCAGGCGATCATGGCTACCGGTTCACCGGTGTCGTGGCTTCAGCCGCTTTCTGTCATTGCTCAAAAGGAATCCGGCGGAAATCCGCGCGCCTCTAACGGCTGGGACATTAACGCCAAGCGGGGAGACCCGAGCAGAGGCTTGATGCAGACGATCGGTCAAACGTTTAATGCGTACAAAGGAAAAGGAATGAATGATATTTTCAATCCTGTTCACAACGCGGTAGCGGCCATCAACTACATCAAATCGCGATACGGGTCGCCATTTAACACTCCGGGGATTAAAAGCATGGCAAGAGGCGGAGCTTATAAAGGCTATGCCAACGGCGGCCTGATCACGAGCGAGCAGATTGCCCGCGTGGGTGAAGGCGGCAAGCGCGAATGGATCATTCCCGAAGAACGCGGCATCCGCGGCAGATATTTGCTTCAACGGGCTGCAGGCGCGCTCGGGATGGAAGTGCATGACCCCGCTGAAGGGTCCGGTTCCATTTCAAGCGGTCAGGCGGCTGCAGCCACCGCAGGCGGGGCCCGATCCGGGCAGCCGGCTGAAAACGGCGCCAAAGAAGTCAACATCTATATTACCGGAGACAATCATTACCACAGTGAGCGCGACCAGGAAACATTGATTGCGAAAATCAAGCGCGCTCTTGTCGATGAGCTTGAACGGGATATTCATATTGGGACGAAAGGAAGCGTAGCTTATGACTAAATCCGTGTACGAATTTTGGCTGTCGCAAGGAAAGGAAAAGCTGCGCCTCCCTGTGCTTCCAGAGCAGCTTGACGTCAGCAATAATCTTGCGAACGAGTCTGTAAAGGTGTCAAAGTTCGGCGAGGTTACATTTATCAATGAACCGGTAGCAAAGACGATTTCATTTTCGTCTCATTTTCCGAAAAAGTATTCTCCGCTTGCGGAATATAAAGGGTTTCTTTCGCCGGAGAACGCGATTCTCAAAATCGAGAAGTGGATGAAAGCGAAAAAACCGGTTCAATTTCTCGTGACGGGCACGAAGATCAATCTCACATGCAGCATCGAAAACTTTTCGCATCGTGAGGGTGAAAAGGATATCGGCGACCGGGATTTTGATCTCACATTAAAAGAGTATCAAACAGCATCACCCCGGAAGATCAAACAGAAAAAGAAAACAAAGAAAAAACGGCCGTCCAAACCGGCTCCAAAAATGTACACCGTCAAAAAAGGCGATACGCTCTGGCACATCGCAGGCCGTTTTTACGGAAACAGCCAGGAATGGCGGAAAATTTGGAACGCGAACAAACAGGCGATGATCAAACGAAGCAAGCGAAACATCAAACAGCCGGGACACTGGATTTTTCCTGGGCAAAAGCTGAAAATACCATAAAACGAAGCGCCGGGTGAACCGGCGTTTTTCTGTTAAATCAAAAGCAGGGGATAGCGATGATCGAATTATTTGTCATAAAAGAAAGCGAATGGTATGAACTTGTCACCGAAAGCGTCACCTTAGAAGGAGAAAGGTATCAGGCGCCTCGTTCGATCGAAGCGTCGATTGTCATCAAGCAGGGAAGCCACAAATATTACAGCGTGCAGGAAGGCGATACCGTTTTATTTAAATGGAAAGGAAAAGAACTGTTTCGCGGAATTGTTTTCAGCAGGGTGCCGAAAGAATACACGCTCACGTTTAAAGCGTACGACATGCTTCAGTACTTGGTGAAAAACCAGGATGTATATGTATTCTCGAACAAAACGGCTGCTGACATTGTCAAACGAATTGCGAGCGACTTTCAAATTCCCAAAGGCGCGATCGCAAGCACCGGACATACGATTAAATCACTCGTCTTTAAAGACAATACGAGCCTGTATGACATCATCTTAAAAGCGCTGCGTGAAACAAAAAAGCAAACCGGAAAAAACTATCAGCTGTATGCCGAAAAAGGAAAGCTGTGTTTACGAGCGTGGCCCGAACCGGAGGATATCTGGGTTTTGGAAACGGGTGTGAACATTACGGATTACGCTTACAGTACGTCAATCGATGAAACGGCAACCCGGGTGAAACTGAGAAAGCAGAAAGATAACAAAACCTATACCGCATCAGCCATCGATGAAGCCGGAATGAAAAGATTCGGCGTTCTTCAATACACAGAAACGGTATCGGATGATATTAACGAGGCGCAGCTGCGCGACCGGGCGAAGAAGATACAGGCTGAAAAGAAAGGCGTCAAAAAAGAGCTGAAAAGCATACAGGCGCTCGGCATACCGGAAGTTCAAAGCGGACTTCCGGTTTATATATCGATTCCGGAAGCGGGCATTAAAGAAACCTATTGGGTTGATAAAGATAAACACGATTTTGCAGGGACAAAGCATGTGATGACGATTGATGTCGTCGCGAAAAATACAATACCTGAAGGAGCGTCTTCATGAAATTAAGCGATGCGATAAAAGAGCTGGCTCTTGGAGCCGTAAACGCTGAATCGCCTGTTGATGTCATGCCGGCGGAAGTCGTGTCCGCTTCTCCGCTCAAGCTGAAGCTCCGCAATCATGATAAATTGTTGATCCCCTCCGACTTACTGGTGGTGGCCAGGCATTTGACAGAACATACGGAACAGATCCGGATTGACGGAGAAGACAAAACGATTCGCTTTTACAACCAATTGCATGCCGGTGACCACGTGATGATTGCGGCCATGCCTGGAGGGCAGTCGTTTTTCGTGATAGACAGAGTGTAGGAGTAGGAGGTGGCTCGGATGGCTCTTTCACCGGAAATATCTTTTGAAGATATCGAGGATGACAGCGACGTGATTGAGACTTCAAAAACGTACAAAATTGATTTTGAAACAGGCAAGATGACGGGTGATATGATTTCGGGACTCGCAGCGGTGGAACAAATGGTTTACATGGCGCTGAGAACTGAGCGCTACACATATGCCGTTTACAGCCATAACATCGGAAATGAACTGCAAGAGGTTCTTTCAGATCATGAAACGACCGACGCTTATAAAGAAATGGAGATACCGAGACTGATCGAGGAAGCCCTCAGATATGACGACCGAATTTCTGCGGTAACCGATTTCGAGATTGAGCGTCAAGACGATGCCTTCCATGTGTCTTTTTCGGTTGAAACCGATGAAGGGACATTGGAAATCGAGGAGGTGATAGGGGAAGATGTTTGAAAACCAGACATTTGAAGAGATCATGGAACGCATGCTTGAGCGGATTTCAGATGAGATTGACAAGCGTGAAAACAGCGTCATTTGGAATGCGCTTGCCCCGGCAGCTGCCGAGCTGGCGCTTTCTTATATTTGGCTTGATCAAGTGCTGAATTTAGTCTATGCGGATACGGCTGAAGGCGAATATTTGGACAGAAGGGCGGCTGAGGCCGGCCTTGAGCGCTATCAAGCGTCAAAAGCCATTTGGTCAGCAGCCTTTACGGATGGAGTATCGGTTCCCCCCGGAACCCGCTTTTTTCTGGAAGACTTATATTTTACCATGCTCGAAGACGGCAAGCTTGAATGTGAAACGGCCGGGACAAAAGGAAACGCCAATCTCTCGGGGCGGCCTTTGCTTCCGCTCGATACCATTCCAGGGCTTGAAAAGGCGGTTATGGGAAGCCTTGAAATTCCCGGCCGTGACGAGGAGGCGGATGAATCGCTGTATGAAAGGTATTTAATCCGCGTCCGCCGCGAAGCGGTCAGCGCGAATCAGATGCATTACAAACAATGGGCCGAAGAGGTGGACGGCGTTGGTAAAGCGAAGGTCTTTCCGCTGTGGAATGGCGAGGGAACCGTAAAGGTTGTCATTACAAACGCGAAAATGGAACCTGCCTCTGACGCATTAATCGAAAGAGTCAAGCAGTATATCGATCCCGATCCGGGCAAAGGGGAAGGTATGGCGCCGATCGGAGCTTATACCGCGGTTGAAAGCGCGGTATGGAAAGACGTCAGCATATCTGCAAAAATCATTCCTGAATCAGGCCGGACGATCGATGAAGCCAAACAGGAAATTGCAGAAAAAATCACAGAGTTGTTTAAAGAAATGGCCTTTAAAGAAAGCGTCATCCGTCTCTCGCAGATCAACAACATGATCTATGAATCGTCCTCTGTCAGTGACTATTCGGAAGTCTTCATCAACGGGGAAGCGAAAAATCTGCAGTTGACAGAAACGGAAATTCCAAAGCTGGGGCAGGTGACGATCATTGAGCAAGATTGATGAAATGGCTTTTCATCTGCCGCCATACTTGACGGAAATCCGGGAGATCCAAGACATTTTAACGGCCGAGGCGCCCGAATTTGAGAAGCAAAATCAAGAGATTTTCGATATGACGGACCAGCTTTTTGTCACGACGGCCACATGGGGGCTGGACAGGTGGGAAAAGATTTTGAATGTCAGACGCGAGGCTTCAGACGTCGTTGATATTCGAAGGGCACGACTGTTAACCAAGATGTCCAATATTCCGCCGATTACAAGCCGCTCGATCGAGCGAGCGGTCAATGCTTTTTTAAAACAGCCGTCCGCCTCCGTCAGACTGACGGCCGGACGGTATCATTTTTTGCTGAGCGTAAACGGTGAAGATCTACAGTTTATACCTTCGATCATTCAAACCGTCAATCATATGAAGCCCGCCCATTTGGCTTATACATTCCGGGGCGGGTTTCATTATGAATGTCGGCCGCCGAAAAGCGTTCATAACAGGCTCGTTTTAAGAAGCCAAAACGGCTTTTTCGGTACGATCCCGGTTTATTTGGACGGACAGTATCTGCTTGATGATTCATTCTACTTGAACGGTTTTCGAGAAATCGACGGTCTGCCCCGCAGGTTTAAACAGCAGCTCACACTGCGCCACAAGAAGCGGCAATACATCCGGTCCGCCTCGAGCTTGACGATAAAGGCGGCAGCTGAAAACCGGCGGAAACAGCAAACTAAAGCAGGTATGAAAACCGGCATTACCAATCAAAACAAACAGATCCAATCCTTCAAAATCAGCTGCAAATGCGAGCATGAATTTAAACAAGCAGGCGCGCTTGAAATGAGGGAGAAGTGGTGGACGCTAAACGGCGCATTTTTGCTCGACGGAACGAAGCAGCTGGCGGCAGCGGCGCAAAAAATCGCATTGTAAAGGAGAAATCAAAATGGCACAACAATTAACAGTGACAACGCTTTATGCAAGACAGCAAATGGCAAAAGCACGGGCTGAGGGCGGCAAGCTCACCAAAGTCACAAAGATGGCTTTCGGAAACGGAGGTACAAACGATAAGGGCGAACCGATCGCGCTACAGGGCAACGAACAAGCGCTGAAAAACGAACTCCTGCAAAAAGACATCGAAGGCTTTGTCTTTATGGAGCCGGCGAAAGTCCGCTATACATGTACATTGGGAGAAAGCGAACTGGCAGGAGAAACGATCAACGAGCTCGCCCTTGTCGATGAAGCCGGAAAATTCACAGCGGTCAGAACGATGACAGACAAGCAAAAAGACGGCGACATCGAATTCGTCTTCGAAATCGACGACATTTATTAAAGGAGCTGAAACAAGGTGGACATCCAAAAACCGAGACGCTTTGAAACAACAGACCGCGCCCATGCCGACTTGTTTAACGAAGCGATAGATCAGCTGAATATGAACGATGAACGGATTGCAAAGCGGGTTGAGGAAGCTGAAGAAAAGGCTAAAACGTATACTGATGCGCATGCCGGCGACCATTCGATTCACATCACCGACAAAGAACGGGAAAAATGGAGCGCGGGGCAGTTATATAAATTAACCGAAAATAACGGAAAAGTCTTTTACAGAGGCAGTTCAGAAACAACAGATTTTAACACTTTGACAGAGACAGGCATGTATCTCATCTATAATGAAGGAATCAATTCACCACCTTCATCAAATCGGATATTTTTGCTTGTCATGAGCTTCGGCAATACTTTGGTTCAGGCAGCTTATGAATCGTACGAAGGGAAACAGTCGTATTTTAGATTTAGAAAATCCGATTCAACAACGTGGACGCCATGGCAGACCCAGGAAACGACTAATGGTGCGCAAGCCAAGGTTGATGCTCATGAACGAAATACGAACCTCCATGTGAATGAAGATGAACGGGAAAAATGGAACAATGCACAGTTATATAAAATTACAGATAGTAATGGAACGCGCACAAAACTGCCGGACGGAACGGATTTGTTAACGCTGCCGACAGGTTTTTATTATGCTATGGGCCATGTTGTTCAAAACAACCTAGTAGAAAACGACGACTCCTGGTTCAATTACGATGTAATTGAAACCGGTGCCGGAAGAAAGACCATCCATGCGTGGCGGAGCTATGATAATACTTTATGGCATGGAACCGTTCATACAGATGGACAGTTTCGAGGATGGAAAAGAGTAGTCACAAACGCTGATTTAAACGTTGCTTGGCAAACCCCAACGTTAACAAATGGGTGGAAACAGTATGGGTCGCACAAAGTCCGGTTTTGTAAAAATGTTCTTGGTGAAGTAGAAATCATCGGATCAATAACGGGTGGGACGATTGGTTTTGATGTTCCTGCGTTTATACTGCCTGAAGGATTCCGCCCGATTCAAATGATGCACTTTGTTGGTGTTGCATCAAGTGTAGGTACAGGGTCAACACCGCAATATCACCGGACACTGATCGATACTGACGGAAGGGTATGCATTCAATCCAGTTCAAATACAGTTAATCCAAACGAGTTTATTACTTTCGGGTTTAAGTTCAGGGCTGCATAACAAAATGTATTACTTTTTCACAGAGGGGGTTAATTAAATGGATATCCAAAAACCGAGATCTTTCAACACTACGGACAAAGCCCACGCTGATTTGTTTAATCAGGTGATCGATCAGCTGAATACAAATGATGAGTCGATTGCACAGTTTGCCGCGGAAGCTGAACAACGTTCGACTGCTTATACAGATGCACACATTTTAAAAAAAGATAACCCGCATGGTGTAACAAAATCCCAGGTCGGCCTTGGGGAAGTGATCAACAAAAGGCAGGCCACAAAAGATGAATTTGACCTGCATCATAACGATCAAACACGGCATGTTACTGAGGATGAAAGAGATAAATGGAACGGAAGTCAGATTTTTAATATTACCGGGGACAATGGACAGGCAAAGGTATATATAAGCGCTGAAGATGACTTTCAAACGGTTCTCCCACAGTATACCGGGCTGATACATTTTACGGCAGCTTCAGGAGCATCAAACGGACCAGGCGCGGCCGTTCGAGGAATTTGGACTTGCAACGCTTTAGGTAACTATGGTCAAGCGATCGCGTTTGATAATGCAAATAGAACCTATCGGAAAACAATATCCGGGGGGAACTGGACTCAGTGGACAGAATTAGTTTCCATGGAGAGTCTTGAGGCAAAGCTGACGAATTTAACTTGGCACTTTCCAACGCTTTTAAATGAATGGGTTAACTACGCGGACAGCACGAAAGCCCGTTATACAAAAGATGCCACCGGTACAGTATTCGTAGAAGGTGCAATTGCAAAAGGAAAGATTGGTTTTAATATTCCTGCATTCGTGTTGCCGAAAGGTTATCGGCCGTCACGCGCCTTTCAGTTTGTAGGTGTAGCATCTCAACTGGGCATGTCCAATACTCCGCAGTATCATCGCTTACAAGTGAGTATTGATGGTAATGTCGTGATCGAAAACTGCTCAAATACAGTAAATCCAAATGAGTATATCAGTTTTGGATTTAGTTTTAAAGCAGCATAGATTTTCAAAAAATCATTTGAACAATATGAGAGAGGGAATTAAAATGCCGGAAGCACCAGAACTGGATATATTCCAAAAAGAAGTTCAGGAAATGAAAGCTGATCAAAAATCACTCGAACTGCGCGTCAGTACACTCGAAAGAACATCAGACCGCCACGATCAGCAAATCATCTCGATTAACGAAAAATTGAACAAAATCGAAGAGAATACAACTTGGATCAAGCGTAGCATCACAGGCGCGATCATAACGGCGGTCAGCACCGGCATCATAGGCGGAGCGATCGCTGTTTTTTATAATTTATTGCAGAAATAAGGGAGGACACGATAATGAAACATATGGACAAAGGCACGGTCGTCAGGACGGTGCTTCTTTTTATTGCGCTGGTCAATCAGACGCTGATCATGTTTGGAAAGCCGGTCTTGCCGATCGCCGAAGATCAGATTCATACATTGGCGGATGCCCTCTATTCGGCCGGGTCTGCGGCTTTTACGATCGTTGCATCGCTGATTGCCTGGTATAGGAACAATTATGTGACAAGCAAAGGGAAAATGCAAAAAGAAGTTTTACAGAACAAAGGTTTAACGAAATGAAGCCGTCTTTGAGGCGGCTTCCTGAATTGAATGTGAAAAGGAATGATGAAGTTTGGTCAAAGTCATCAAGAACTTTGTAAAAGTCAATCAATACACCCGTCCCGGGCTGAAACTTGCGGCAGTCAAAGGCATTGTCATGCATTGGACGGCGACGCCCGGGGCTTCGGCTTTAAATGAGCGCAATTATTTCAATGGCACCTGCATTGTTGACAAGCGTTATGCCTCGGCTCACTATTTTGTCGACCGCTATGAGGCGCAGCATATTATTCCCGATCAGGAAGTCGCTTATCATGCGCATGATCAAAACCGCTGCTATGTCAGCTTTCTGAAGCCGAATGCCAATACTACGGCGCTCGGGGTCGAAATGTGCGTGGAAAAAGACGGTACTATCCATGAAGAGACGATTCGCAATGCGGCGGAGCTTGTAGCGGATTTGTGCAAGACATACGGTTTGTCCGCAGATCGGATTGTCCGCCATTACGATGTCACCAATAAAAGCTGTCCAACCCCGTGGGTGAAAGATGCCGGCCAATTGTCGGCTTTCCGTAAAAGAGTAGACGCCCTTTTGGGAACGAAAACCGTATCCGTGTCGGCTGCCTCCACCAGCCAGACAAGTTCATCGTCGGGCATTATCCTCAAAAAAGGAATGTCAGGCTCTCATGTGAAAAAGCTGCAAACGCGCTTGATCGCGGCCGGTTTTTCACTGCCCAAATACGGGGCGGACGGAAGCTACGGAGACGAGACGGTGCAAGCGGTTGCTTCTTTACAAAAGAAAGCGGGAATTAAAGCCGACGGCATTTACGGCCCGGCAACCGAAAAAGCCCTCGCAGCCGCTGAAGCGTCAGCGGGCGGCAAGAGCAAGACATGGACTCTTCCCGACGGCATTTATAAGGTGAAAAGCCCGCTGATGAAAGGAACGGCTGTCACACAAATTCAGACAGCCCTTGCGGCTCTTTATTATTACCCTGATAAAGGAGCCAAAAATCACGGGATCGACGGATACTACGGAGTGAAGACGGCAAATGCGGTGAAACGTTTTCAGCTGATGTACGGTTTGGGAGTGGACGGGATATACGGACCGAAGACAAAAACGAAAATGCTGGCCCTTTTGAAATAAAGGAACTTTTGAAAGTTCCTTTATATTTTTAAAATTTTCAAAAAACATCTACCCCACAACCATACTTGTATGGTAGCATGGCAGAGAGGAGGTGAGAGTCATGACAATGAAACAATTAAACCCGCGTTCTGTCAGAGATCAAATCTATCAGATGCTGAAGGAAGAAATCATGAAGTTTCGGCTTGTCCCGGGTGAGCTGATATCGGAAAAAGAGATTTCAGAACGGTATGAAGTCAGCCGCACTCCGGTCAGAGAGGCTTTTTTGCAGCTGTCGAGGGAAGGGCTTCTCGAAGTCTATCCGCAGAAAGGAACCCGCGTGTCGCTGATCGACCTTGATCTGGTGGAGGAAGCGAGATTTATGCGGGAAAACCTGGAAAAGGCTGTAGCTGAACTGGCGTGTGAAGGCTTTCCGGAGGAAGCTATGTTTAAGTTGGAGCAGAATGTGAAGATGCAGGAATTATCGATCACACAGAAAAACTATGAAAGTTTGTTTGAATTGGATGAAGCTTTTCATCAGACGATTTTTGAAGGCTGCGGAAAAGCGAATGTTTGGGCTGCGATTCAGCAGATGAACGTTCCCTTCCAAAGAATCCGCTTTTTAAGGCTTGCCGCCGATTTTAACTGGAACACCATTCATCAGCAGCACGCAGCATTAACAGAAGCGATTCAGACAAAACAGAAGGCAAAAGCTAAGGAAATCGCTGAAGAGCATTTGCAGCTGGTCATCGTCGATAAACAGATGCTCATTGATGAGTTTCCCGGTTATTTCAAAAAGTAAGCGCTTTAAAAGGAGTGGTGATGTGAAAGCTGCGGTGATGACGAAGCCATTTTCAATTGAATTTCGCGACGTTCCGCGTCCCGAACCGGCCAGCGGCGAAGTCCTTGTCAAGGTAAAGGCCGCCGGGATTTGCGGAAGTGATGTGCATTTTTACGACGGCTCAAATCCATATGCACAGTATCCTCAGATTTTTGGCCATGAGCTCGCAGGCGTCATTGAAAAAACGGGGGCCGGGGTGAGGGAGCGATCCGCGGGCGAACGGGTCGTAATTGAACCGGCTATTCCGTGCGGAAGCTGCTACCCTTGTCGGAAAGGGAGGACAAACGCCTGTGTGAACATCGATATGATCGGATCGGTTCGCAGAGGAGGGTTCGCTGATTTTATCATTGTCCCGGAAACGCATGTCCATCCGATTCCTGAGCAAATGGATTTTGCGACCGCCGCGTTGTGCGAGCCGTTTTCAATCGGAGCGCAGGCGGTTCGGCGGGCGGATATTCAAACAGGAGAAACGATTGTCATATTGGGAATGGGTCCGATCGGGTTAACAATTTTGGCCCAGCTTAAAAAGCGCTTTGACTCCCGTGTCATCGTTGTCGATCCCGTACTGGAGAGGCTTGAGCTTGCCGAAACATTCGGTGCGGATGCCGTTATACAGCCTGGTGAAGAGGATGCCGAGCAAATGATTCTGAAGCTGACAGACGGAGAAGGAGCGGGGATTGTGTTCGAAGCGGCCGGGATTCCCGCGACGATTGAGCAATCAATCAGTTTGGCAGCTGCTGCCGGGCGCATTGTCATTGTCGGCTTAACGGGGGAGAATGTAACGATTCCGGGCCTTCTTCTCACAAAGAAAGACATTGAAATTTACGGAACAAAACACAGCGTCAATCAATTTCCCGGCGTCATTCAATTTTTGAATGAAAACCCTGAAATAGCCCGGTCTTTTGTGACTGAGATCATGCCTTTTATGGAAATAGAAGAGGCGTTGAAAAAAGCGAAAAACTGTCCCCATCAGGTCACAAAGATCATTTTATCTTATTGAATCGGTGAGGAGGAAGTGTGATGAAAATGGTTTTCAGATGGTATGGAGAAGGAAATGACTCCGTCACCCTTGAGCAGCTCAGGCAGATTCCCGGTGTAGAGGGGATCGTTTGGGCGCTTCATCATCAGCCGCCAGGTGAAGAATGGCCAATAGAAGAAATTTTAGAAGTGAAACGGCAGTGTGAACAGCACGGTTTTCACATTGAAGTTGTTGAAAGCGTTAACATTCACGAGGATATTAAGCTCGGGCTGCCGACGAGAGATCTGTATATTGAAAAATACAAGCGCACGATTGAAAATTTGGCCAAAGCCGGCGTTAAAGTGATCTGCTACAATTTTATGCCTGTATTTGACTGGCTGCGGACCGATTTATACAAAAAGGCTCCAGACGGTTCCACTGCTCTGTTTTATGAGCACGCAAAGGTGCACACAATCGACCCTTTTGCGCTTGTCGATCAAATCGCCAATCACCCCGAATTCACGATGCCGGGCTGGGAACCGGAGCGGCTGGAGCATCTGACAAGGCTGATTGAAGCCTATCAAAATGTGACGGAGGAGGATCTTTGGAGCCATCTTCACTATTTTCTTGAACACATCATTCCAACCGCCGCACGCTGCGGAATCAAAATGGCGATCCATCCCGATGATCCGCCGTGGCCGGTTTTCGGACTCCCGCGCATCATGACTTCAGGAGAAAGCATCGGAAGGCTGCTTCAGCTTGTCGATCATCCGGCTAATGGCGTGACACTGTGCAGCGGTTCATTGGGCGCCAATCCCGAAAACGATCTTTCCGCCATGATCCATGCGTATGCCGACCGGATTCCATTTGCCCATATCCGAAACGTCAAAGTCTACGAAAACGGCGATTTTATCGAAACATCGCACAGAACAAAAGATGGCACCGTTGACATTTGCGGGATTGTCAAAGCCTATCATGAAACAGGTTTTTCAGGCTATGTGCGTCCGGATCACGGCCGCCACATCTGGGATGAAAAGTGCAGGCCCGGCTACGGTCTGTATGACAGGGCGCTCGGTATTATGTATTTATGGGGCATATGGGATTCGCTTAATAGAGAAAAACGGGAGGCTTCACAATGCTTGAAATCCATGAAAATTTAGCGGGGAAAACTGCGGTCATCACAGGCGGCAGCGGGGTGCTTTGCGGCGCGATGGCGAGAGAGCTCGGCCGGCAGGGTATGAATGTTGCGATTCTTAATCGAACCGTTGAAAACGGCGAACTTGTGGCCGAAGCTATTCGAAAAGCCGGCGGCGCAGCGATTGCCGTTGAGTGTGATGTCATCAATCAACGAAGCGTTGAACGGGCGAAACGCGTTGTGGCCGACCGATTCGGCGGCTGTGATCTATTGTTGAACGGGGCCGGCGGCAATCACCCCAATGGTACGACATCAGATGAAACATTCAGCTCCGAGCACCTCTTCCAGGATAACATCAAGACATTATTTGATCTGAACTGCGATGATGTCGGTTCGGTTCTCAATTTAAACTTCCTCGGTTCTTTCATTCCAACACAGCAATTTGCAAAAATGATGCTGAACCAAAAAGGGGCATCCGTGATCAATATTTCTTCAATGAGCGCTCAAACCCCGATGACGAAAGTACCTGCATACAGCGCGGCGAAAGCGGGCATCGACAATTTTACGAAATGGCTTGCCGTCTATTTGGCTGAAACGGGGATCAGGGTCAACGCCATTGCCCCGGGTTTTTTCCTAACCAATCAAAATGAACAGCTTCTTCTTGATCAAAACGGCGAATTGACCGATAGAGCAAAGAAGATCATCTCTCACACCCCAATGAAGCGTTTCGGCAGCCCGGAAGATTTGCTGGGGACGCTGCTTTGGCTGGCGGATGAGAAGATGTCCGGATTTGTGACCGGTATAACAGTGCCGGTGGATGGCGGGTTTACGGCTTATGCCGGTGTCTAAACTAAGCGATAAAGGGGAGGCCGGTACATGAAGCAGATTGTGTGTGAAAAGCCTTATCATTTTAAAATGACGGATGTGAATATGCCGGAACTTAAGGATGGGGAAGCATTGGTCCGCATCAAACGGATCGGAATTTGCGGGACGGATTTTCACGCTTATTGCGGAAAACAGCCGTTTTTCTCTTATCCAAGAGTGCTCGGACACGAACTGTCCGGTGAAATTGTCAGCATCGATGATACCGGCGGAACGCTCAAGCCGGGCGATCAAGTGTCAATTATTCCTTATTTGGAATGCGGGACATGCATCGCCTGCAGGAGCGGCCGGCCCAACTGCTGCGTGAATCTGAACGTCCTCGGTGTCCATACAGACGGGGGAATGCGGGAATACATAAACATCCCGGCAGACCACCTGCTAAAAACAGAAGGATTGACGCTGCGAAGCCGCTGTTGTTGAATGTTTGAGCATCGGCGCCCACGCTGCGGAAAGGGCAAATATTAAAAAAGGGGAAACGGTGCTTGTCGTTGGAGCGGGGCCCATCGGGCTCAGCGTGATGAAATTCGCAAAATTGAAGGGGGCGAAAGTCATCGCGATGGATGTCAGGAATGAGCGCCTCACATTTAGCCGTGAATGGGCTGAAGCCGATGAAGTTGTATTAGCGGGAGAACATGCGGCGGATGAGATCAAACGGTTGACGAACGGCGACTATCCGGCGGCTGTCTTTGACGCGACAGGGCACCTTGGATCGATGAACAGCGCTTATCAGTACGCCGCACACGGGGGACGGCTGATCTATGTCGGACTGGTCCACGGCCATCTGGTCATGCCCGATCCTGAAATCCACAAGCGGGAGCTGACGATTTTATCCAGCCGCAACGCATTAAGAAGCGATTTTGAGACAGTGATGAAAGCCATCAGGGATGGCGGAGCGGATGCGAACCGGTTTGTTACCGGACAGATTGCGTTCCGCGATGTTGTTGACGGATTTCAATCAGCACTTGCTCCGGAAACCAATCCTGTGAAAGTATTGATCCATCTGTAAAACTGCATAAAATGAAAGCGTTTTCTAAATTTCGGAAAGAGGGGGTTGCCCATGTTTTCAAACGGCCGCGGGTTTGTCATCATGATGCTTTTTTTGGCGGGAGTGATTAATTATTTAGATCGTTCAGCATTGTCTGTCGCCGCTCCTTTTATTCAAGAAGATTTGAACATACGTCCGGCGCAGATGGGCATGCTGTTCAGCAGTTTTTTCATCGGATATGCCATCTTTAATTTTATCGGGGGCTGGGCATCAGATAAGTATGGAGCGAAACATACGCTGTCGGCTGCAATGGTCGTATGGTCGGTTTTCAGCGGCGCCATTGCACTGACATATAATTTCGTTTCACTGTTTATCATCCGCGTCATTTTCGGCATGGGGGAAGGTCCGCTGTCAGCTGCAACAAGCAAGTCGGTCAACAATTGGTTTCCGCAAAAAGAAAGAGCAAGGGCGCTCGGCATGACGATGTGCGGAACGCCGCTCGGCGGCGCCATTTCAGGACCAATCGTCGGATTGATCGCGATCCATTGGGGGTGGAAGGCTTCCTTTGTGTTGATCATGATCATTGGACTTATCTGGACGTGGTTTTGGATGAAATTCATGAAGGATAAGCCGGACGATTCCCGCAGTTTGTCCCCTGAAAAAGAAGCGCGTCCGAAAAAGGATACCGGCATCCCGCTGTCTTTTTATTTGAAGCAGCCGACCGTGCTGTTTACGGCGTTCGCATTCTTTTCTTACAACTATATTTTATTCTTTTTCTTAACGTGGTTTCCGAGCTATTTAACGTCAGCCCGGGGGCTGAGCATACACGATATGAGCGTGGCAACGATGATACCGTGGGTTGTCGGATTTCTCGGTCTCGCGCTTGGGGGATTTATATCGGATTATCTGTTCAAGCTGACGGGCAAGCAGATGTTTTCGAGAAAAGCCGTGCTTGTGTGCTGCCTTTTGGCTGCGGCGGTATGCATTGGATTTGCCGGGCTTGTCACGACTGCGTTTGGTGCTGTTGCCCTTGTCGCACTGTCGGTTTTCTTTTTGTATTTGACCGGCATCACATACTGGGCGATTATACAGGATATCGTTCATCCGGACAGGGTCGGGGGCGTGAGCGGATTCATGCATTTTCTTGCCAATACGTCCGGCATTATCGGCCCGACGGTTACAGGGTACATCGTCGAGTACACCGGGGCTTTCACAAGCGCTTTTTTGCTTGCGGGAGGGCTGGCGGTGGCAGGTTCTATTTGCGTCGCTTTGTTTGTGAAACCGATACGTTCTGAGAAGCTGCCTCAATCTGTTGCAGAAGGCGGACAGGGGCATCCTTTATGATGCTCTTGCTGCTGGAGGCATAAAAAAACCCCCTACTCAGCAGGGAAGGAGGGCGAAAAGTCCAAGCTTCACGGTTTGTTGTTTCTTCTGTTCAGCGTTTTAATGATTTTCTCGCTTCTTCTTCTGAGAAGAGAGGTATAGTCCGACAGGCCAAATTTTGCGAAATCGACGTGTTTGACTTGTTTTTTCAGTTTTTTCACAGCATCACCTAATTCAGCGCTTTTAGTTGATTGGTTTATTGTATGTATGAAATGGGAAAACGGAATAAGGACGGGAGAAATTTTCCCGTCCTCGTTTAAGCTTTTTTTCTTTTATACTCGCCGATCAGCCGTTCGTTTTGCCGGAAAATCCGTTCGGTATGGGGGCTGACTTCGTATTTCGCGATATTGGTTTTGGATTGCTTTTTAAACATTTTAAAGGCGAGGCGCGTTTTTGCGCTTTCCTGGTCTTGCTGAAAAGCAGGCTCCATCAGTTGTCACCTTCCTCTTCGTTTGGTAGCAGAAGATCATAGATGCTTGTTAAAGAAGTAAACAGGAGGTAGTCAAATTCTGTGACAAGGTCTTCTGAGGTTAACTTCATGACATAGTCAAAATCGTGGATGGAAAAAGGAATGAGGACCATTTTTCCGTTTTCTTCATAATAAACGTCTTTGCGCTCAAGCTTTTCTTGAACATCGAATCGGTTTTCCATATGCTCAAGCAAATGATCCTTGCTTTCTTCTGAATTATATTCGCAAAGTGCAGCGGATATATTCATTTTTTCGGCAAACCGTTTGATGAGCTTTTCGATCCCTTCTGCATACGCTTCTATATTTCCATAATAGATGTGGATCGGTTCGTTTTTCAATAGGTATTGAAACGTTTTCAGCCTGTTTTGATACGTGTGGAGGAGGTCGTTGTTTTCTTCGAGAAGCATTCTTGTGTCTGTCGCGAGTTCGGAGCTGCCGAGCTTTTTAAAGTAGGCGTTTAAGAAAATAAAAGCGTCTGTCAGCGTGAAAAAAACGGCAACGATCAGGTAATGAAGCGGGTTCGTGAAAATCGACTGCGGATCGTGCGTCCAATAAATCACGGCGCCGATAACATAAAGCAGGTACCACGTTTTTCGGATCGCGACCGTTTTTTCGGTGAGCTTTTTTTCAAAACGCCACACGGCAGCCACATACAGAGCCAGCGCCAAAACAATGAGCCAAACAAGGAATTGATAAAATAGCAGCATAACTGGTTTCCCTCTTCCCGAGAAATAGTGCAGTTCCTATTCTATTGTTATGCCGGCTTTCTTTTAAACATGAAAACTCCCGTCCTGGATTCGGACGGGAGTGTGCTGATTAAAAGAATAAATCAAGTATGAAATAGGCAAATGCACCGATGGTTGCCGAAATAGGAAGGGTAATGACCCATGTGATCAACATCCGCTTTGCGGTGCCCCAGTTTACGCCTTTCACCCGGTGGGAAGCCCCCACACCTAAAATGGATGAAGAAATGACGTGTGTCGTGCTGACAGGCAAATGGACGATCGTCGCACCAAAGATGATAAGGGCTCCCGTCAAATCTGCAGAGACACCGTTGACGGGACGGATCTTCATGATTTTTCCGCCGACGGTTTTGATGATTTTCCAGCCGCCGACAGATGTTCCGAGACCCATAGCCGTGGCGCATGCAAACTGCACCCAGAACGGGATGTCAGTTGTACTGTGCAAGTTACCCGCAATTAAAGCCATCGTAATGATACCCATCGCTTTCTGTGCATCGTTCGTGCCGTGCGTATAGGACTGAATGGCAGCTGTCGCGATTTGAACGCGCCGGAACCGCTTATTCGTTTTTGCCAGATTGCTGTTTTTAAAAATGACTTTGACGATGCTGTAGATCAAATATCCTAAAACAAACGCCAAAATGGGCGATAATATAAGTGCTTCAATAATTTTAATAAATCCGTGGTATTTAATCGCAGCGAATCCTTCCGATGCGATGACAGCTCCGGCAATCGCTCCGATGATTGCGTGGGATGAGCTGCTGGGAATTCCGAAATACCAAGTCACCAGGTTCCATGTAATGCCGGCGATAAGAGCTGCAAGGATCACGATCGATCCGTTTTCAAGCTTGAAAGGATCGGCGATGTCGCTCGTAATTGTTTTGGCGACGCCTGTGAACGTCATGGCGCCGGCGAAGTTCATGACAGCGGCCATAATAATGGCGTGCCGTGGTTTTAACGCTTTTGTCGATACCGAGGTGGCGATCGCATTTGCCGTATCATGAAACCCGTTGATAAAGTCAAATGCCAAAGCAAAGATGACAATCAATATGGTTAATACAAATAAAAGATCCATTATAATCCCTCGTTACGCATTTTTCATTATGATGGTTTCTAAATTGTTTGCTACACTTTGGCATGAATCTGCGATTTCTTCAAGCGTCTCATAGATTTCCCTGTACTGGATCACTTTAATCGGATCGGTCTCTTTCCCGAAAAGATTCTTCAGCGATTTGCGGTGCAGGTTATCGCAGTTATGTTCGTATTCTTTAATTTTAATGGCGTGCGGCTGAATTTCATTCAGGCGATTTTCCGCCAGCAATTCAATCGTCAACAGAATTTCTTTTGCGCATTCTCTGATATAGCCGCTGAATTTATCAATATGCTCATCTGAAGATGTGATCGAGAAGATTTCCATCATGGCTGAAAAGTGCTCGATGCCGTCGAGTACATCATCGAGGCTGTTTGTAAGCTGAAGGATGTCTTCGCGTTCGATCGGCGTGATAAATGCTTTGTTCAGCTCCTTAATCATCGTATGTACATAATTATCTCCTTTTGTCTCATACTCTTTTAAGGTATCCGCGAATTCTTTAAGGGTTGTCTGATTCGTCACTTTATAGTTAACAAAATACTCAGCTGTTTCGTCTAAATTTTTTGCAATTTCCGTCAAAAGCACGGAAAACTTGTCTTTTTTTCTTTTCAACATTTGTAACCCTCCATTGTTTAAATGAGACAATGCACACATCAAAATATTATATAACTTTTTGTCGAAAAAAAACAGGTGCAGTCGAAAAAAACCATTTAATTTTTAGATATTCACATCTTTTAGATGGGCGCAAGCACCAGCAGTCATCCGGGATTTTATGATGATAATAGGCGTTTTCTCCTTTTGAGTCATCGTGCCAAAAGAACGAATGACAGGATTTTTTTGTGGAATTTAGGATTTTAGGTTCAAAAAAATAGAAAATTGTGAGTTTTCCTTATTTTCAGTTCTCTTTCCTGTTATAGTAGTAATAAACTGGAAAGGAAGGTGATCTGATGAGACGGTTAGCTTTCTTAGTTGTTGCGATTTGCTTGGCAGTTGGTTGCTTGTTCAGTCCGGTGTCAAAAGCAGAAGGGGGCATGAGCGGCGGAGATGGTGATAAAGTCGCCGTCGGGAAAGACGGTATGGTGGCTACGGCCCATCCGCTTGCATCAAAAATCGGAGCCGAGGTGTTGAAAAAGGGCGGGAATGCCATTGATGCAGCAATTGCGATTCAGTATGCATTGAATGTAACAGAGCCGATGATGTCGGGAATCGGCGGCGGCGGATTCATGATGGTCTATGACGGCGAGACGAAGGAAACGTCGATCGTCAACAGCAGGGAGCGTGCTCCAGAGGGTGCCAAACCTGACATGTTTTTGGATGAAGACGGAAAGGTGATTCCTTTTTCAGAAAGGTCGAGACACGGAAATGCGGTCGGTGTCCCGGGAACGCTGAAAGGGCTTGAAGCAGCGCATAAAAAGTGGGGAACAAAGAAAATGGAAGACTTGATCTCGCCTTCGATTAAGCTTGCAGAAGAAGGGTTCCCGATCGACTCGGTTTTGGCTGACGCGATAAAGGATCATCAGGACAAGCTGAGCAAAACGGCCGCAAAGGATATTTTCCTTCCCGACGGTGAACCTTTGAAAGAAGGCGATATTCTTGTACAAAAGGATTTGGCCAAGACGTTTAAATTGATACGGAAAGACGGGTCAAAAGCTTTTTATGATGGAGAAATCGGCCGGGCGATTGCGGATGTCGTGCAGGATTTCGGGGGTTCGATGACACCTGATGATCTGTCCCGCTATGAGGTCACAACAGATAAGCCGATCTGGGGCGAGTACCACGGCTATGATATCGCAAGCATGCCTCCACCAAGCTCAGGCGGAGTGTTCATGCTGCAGATGCTGAAATTGATTGATGATTTTCATTTATCGCAATACGATCCAAAATCGTTTGAAAAATATCATCTGCTCGCGGAAACGATGCACCTCGCCTATGCGGACAGGGCGGCATATGCGGGCGATCCGGAATTTGTCGATGTACCGCTCTCAGGGCTGCTCGATCCCGATTATATTAAGGAGCGGCAGCAGCTGATCAGCCTTGAGTCGATGAACCGCGATGTGAAAGCGGGCGATCCGTGGAAATACGAGGCAGGAGAGCCGAATTATGAGATCGTGCCTCAGCCTGAAGATAAGACGATCGGGGAGACGACGCATTTTACCGTCACGGACCAGTGGGGCAATGTTGTCTCTTATACGACTACGATTGAACAGCTTTTTGGAACGGGGATTTTAGTGCCAGGTTACGGACTGTTTTTAAACAATGAACTGACCGATTTTGATGCGGTACCAGGCGGAGCAAATGAAGTCCAGCCGAATAAAAGGCCGCTTTCAAGCATGACGCCGACGATCGTGTTTAAAGACGAAAAACCGGTGCTGACTGTCGGTTCCCCGGGCGGAACGACGATCATTGCTTCCGTTTTCCAGACGATCTTGAATTACTTTGAGTACGGCATGAGCCTTCAGGATGCGATTGAAGAGCCGAGAATTTATACGAACAGCCTGACTTCGTACCGCTATGAATCGGGAATGCCGAAGGATGTCAGACTGAAGCTCAATGACTTCGGCCACAGATTCGGCGCGAATCCGGTTGATATCGGCAATGTCCAAAGCATTTTCATTGACCGGGAGAACAGAACGTTTATGGGAGTTGCCGATTCAAGCAGAAACGGGACGGCCGTCGGCGTCAACATTAAGACATCGGCTAAATAGCGGAAGCAAGGGCTTGGTCTAAGGCTTTTAGATCAAGCCTTCTTCCGTCTGTCAGCGGTGAAAAGAGGATTTTTTTCGAAAGAAGAGAAATATATTTTTTGTAAGCGTTTACTAAGTTGCGAAGGAGGGAGACCATGATTCACACGTTGGCAAATGGATTTTACCGCTTTTGCGAGTGGGTGATGCGGCTCGCCTATTTGAATCTGCTGTGGGTCGGCTTCACGCTGGCGGGAGCGGTCATCTTCGGTTTAGCGCCGGCGACTGCCGCGATGTTCGCTGTGACAAGCCAGTGGGCGCTTGGAAAGACGGATATCCCGGTGTTTCAGACGTTTTTTCAGGCGTTTAAAAAGAAATGGGCCAAAGCAAGCGTTCTCGGTTTGATATTGGGTCTGGTCGGTATATTGCTGATGGTTGATTTTCAAATTGCCGCCGTCTATTTTCACGATCAGCCGGTTGTCTTAAGCCTGTTCATCAGTTTGTTTATCATTTATGTCATCATCCTCTTATACGCTTTTCCAATCGATGTCCACTACGATTTAAAACGGATTGCAGTGCTGAAATACAGCTTTATCATCGGCTTTTCCCGTCCGCTCACCTCGTTTTTCATGCTGATCAGCGCGTTTGGCATGATTCTGCTCGCTTTATTTCATGTCACATTTTTTCTGTTTTTCAGCGGCAGCGCTTTAAGCTTCATTTTGACGAAGCTCTCGTTTCAGGCGTTCCGCGCAATCGACGGGCGCCGGACAGATAAGCAGGCTGCCGTCACACGCTTGAAATGAAGGTGTTCGTTCGGTGAACCGCTATCAGCATTTAAAAATTAAAGATCAATTGTTTATCTTGATTTCACTGATCATGGCCGTTTCGCTCATCTTGATCTTGAGCGGCGTTCAATACGCGTTCCGTGTATATGACCAGCAGATTTACAGGAAGTCGTCACAGGTGCTGATGCTATCATCAAAAAGCATTGAAGATGAATTGAAAAAGATTGAGGATGTGTCATATCAACTGACCACTGACGCTGACATCCAAGCGAACCTTCTGAAAGCCGGCCGCGGCCAAAACAAATACGGGCGCTACCGGATCAAAAGCAAAATTTGGGATAAGCTTGCCGAATATACCGGCTCTAAGCGGTACATTAAATCGATTCATTTGTTTGATGCTTCAGGCACAGAGTATTCCGCGGGGGCGAATTTGACCGAAGCATTGCGGGAGCAAAAGAATGCGCTGATCGAAAAAGCGTCGCGCCAAAAAGGCAGCAACACGTGGGAGCCCATGCCGGGTGAAACCGGCGAGCTGTTATCTGTCCGGGAAATCCGCTCCTACGAGCGTTTAAACCTTGACCACCTGGGAACAGTGGTGATTGTCGCCGATTTAAAACGGGTCATTGGCGACCTTCCGAAAGACTGGGGGGAAGGCGCAGGCAAGATTGCGATGTCGGACGGGCAGGAGCTGTTTTTTTCTGAAATGCCTTTCAGCCAAACCGATGGACTCCGGTTATCTTCCCATGCTGAAAACGGATATGACATTGTGGAGGAAAACGGCCAGCGCTTTTTCGTTTCATATGTCAAATCAGCGTATAAGAATTGGACGTATTGGAGCCTGATCCCCTTTGACGCTATGTTTTCGAAAATCTCTGCGATGAAGACGATCCTGATTTGCCTTTTTATTCTCTTCTTTTTGATTGCGGTCCTCTTTGGAAGAAAAATGGCCAGGGGCATTACGAGTCCGATTGAGAAGCTGGTTGCGGCTATGAAAAATGTCCAAAACGGCGATTTTAAACTGGCGCCACTCACTCGCGCTCTTTCAGACAGGCAGGATGAAGTCAGCGTCTTAAACCGCAACTTTTTTACGATGGTTGAACGGATCAATGAACTGATTGCCGAGAACTACGAGAAGCAGCTGATGCTGAAAGAGACGGAATTTAAAGCGCTCCAAGCGCAAATTAACCCCCACTTTTTATACAACACGCTCGAATCGATCAACTGGCTGGCAAAAACGAACCGTCAGCCGCAAATTTCAAAGATGACGGAATCTCTCGGGTTTTTGCTCAGGAATGCCATCAATATGAAAACCGACGTGCTGACGATCGAGGAAGAAGCTGAAATTGTGCTCCACTATTTTACCATTCAGCGGTTTCGCTTTGAGGAGCGGCTCGCTTTTGAGGTCGACATTGAGCCGGCGGTGAAAAAATGCAGCATACCTAAGCTTGTTCTCCAGCCTTTGGCTGAAAATGCGATTACATACTGTCTCGAGCCCTTCATTGAACCATGCCATATTCAAATCAAAGCATATAAAAAAGGCGGGCTTGTCTATTTAACGGTTGCCGACAACGGACCGGGCATGGATGAAGACTTTTTGGAAAAAGCGAGAAAAGAGCTTGTCCGGACAAGAGGCAGAGGAATTGGGCTGCAAAATATCGATGAGCGTATTCAGCTGATGTTTGGCAAAGGGTACGGCTTGACGATTTCAAGCGAAAAGAACAAGGGAACCGAAATGATGATTAAAATACCATTTCAAAGCGGGGTGTGATGATGTATAAAGTGCTGTTGGCGGACGATGAACGGATTATTCTCGACGGCATTTCCAGCATGATCGAGTGGAATTCGTTCGGGACGTCTTTGATCGGAGCCACGCAAAACGGGATTGACGCCTACCGCCTGATTATGGAAGAGCGGCCGGACATTGTGATCAGCGATATTAAAATGCCCGGGATGGGAGGACTCGAACTGATCGAGAAAGTATCCCGCGACCACCCGTCAATCCGGTTTATTTTGCTGACGGGCTTCGGCCAGTTTGAATATGCAAAAAAAGCGATGTCATACGGAGTCAGACATTATTTGCTCAAACCCTGCAATGAAAGCCACATTACAGACTCGCTTCAAAGCGTGATCGGCGAGCTGAAAAAAGAGGAATCGGCGCAAAAAGTGAAAACCGATCTGGAGATGATGAAGCCGCATCTTATGAAGCAAATGTTAAAAGAGCTGGTCACCGGCGGCCGCATTGAGGATGAAGCATGCCTGCGATTCTTTTCAGAGCAAAAGGTCATCAGGCTGATCCTGTTTTCCGTCCGGGACGGAGATGACAAAGACTATGCACAAGGCGTTGAGTCAATTGCGGATGAGGTGCTGAACGGTTCTGTCATCGCTTCAGCCCGCGTTCAACAAGTGCTTGTCTGTGCAGTAGACGGAAAAGTCGCTCCTGCCGTGCTTGAGGAAAAAATGAAAAGCGTCCAAGAACTTTCACGCCATCTGCTTCAATTTGAACCTGAAGCATCTCTCAGCGAAAGCGGCAGTATCAGCGAAGCCTCCGCGATGTATGAAAAGGCATACGCACAGATCGTCCAAGATGAAGGAGAGACATCGGTTTTAATCAGGAGGATGTTCGATCTCATCGAAAAGGAAGCCTCGAATCCGAAGCTTTCGCTAAAATGGGCAGCCCGCAATATGCTGTATATGAATCCGGATTATCTCGGCAAGCTGTTTAAACAGGAAACCGGTGAAAGGTTTTCAAGCTATGTCGCAAAGGTGCGCATCGAAAAAGCGATCGCGAAGATGAAGAAGTCTAAAAACACGGCCATCGGCGTGCTGGCAGAGGAGCTGGGGTTTGGCCACAATCCGAAATACTTCAGCCTTGTTTTTAAAAAATACACGGGACTCACCCCGTCTGAATTTCGAAAAAAAGAAGAAAACACGTTTTAATGCCGCCGGGTATATCCGGCGGTTTTTTGCGTATTGACGGAATCTCTGTTTTTTTAACATTCTTCTCTGTTTTTTGAGTTTCTGGGACAAAAAGTTGAATTTAAAATGAAATGTAAGCACTTACAAAATAAGGAGGGGAAATGTTGATGAGAAGATTTGTGTTTATCTCATTTTGCGTGTTGCTGATGCTCGGCCTGTTCGGATGCAGTTCAAACAGTGAAGAGGCGGCCGGAGCGGACGGCAAAAAGAAGGTTACCTTGAGGGTCGCGTGGTGGGGCGGACAGCCTCGGCATGATTATACTTCAAAAATCATCGAGCTTTATGAAAAGGAACATCCGCATGTCAAAGTCGAAGCGGAGTTTGCGAATTGGGACGATTATTGGAAAAAGCTTGCCCCGATGTCTGCGGCGGGCCAGCTGCCAGATGTGATTCAGATGGATATGGCGTATTTATCCCAATACGGCAAGAAAGGCCAGCTTGAAGATCTGACTCCGTACGTCAAGGACGGGACCATCAATACCGAAGCGATTGATGAAAAGACGATCAAAGGCGGCAAAATCGGTGATCAGTTATACGGCTTCCCGCTCGGTGTGAATGTGCTGTCGGTGATTACAAATGACGACATGCTAAAAGAAGCGGGCGTTGAGATTGACGACGGCAGCTGGACGTGGACCGATTTTGAAAACCTGGCGCTAGAGACCGAGGAGAAGACGGGGCAATACGGTTCAAACGGCATGCATCCGCCTGATGTCTTTTTCCCTTATTACTTGAGGACGAAGGGCGAGCGCTTTTATAAAGAGGACGGCACAGGCCTTGCTTATTCAGACGACAAGCTGTTTGTCGATTACTTCAAGCGGCAGGTGAAGCTCGTTGATGAAAAAGCATCGCCGACACCTGATGAAAGCGCGCAAGTGAAGGGAATGGAGGACGATTTTATCGTTAAAGGCCGAACGGCTGCAACATGGAATTATTCAAATCAGTTTTCGGCGTTCGCACAGCTGACCGATGCACCTCTGTCCTTAAAACTACCTCCTGAACAGGCGAAAGAAAAGGCGCTGTTTTTAAGGCCGAGCATGCTGTTTTCAATCCCGAAAAGCTCCGAGCAAAAAAAAGAAGCGGCTGCATTCATCGACTTCTTTATTAACAATGAAAAAGCTAATGCCATGATCAAAGGAGAAAGAGGCGTGCCGGTTTCCTCCAAAATAGCGGAAACGGTGAAGAAAGAACTGAGCGAAGAGGAGAAAAAGATTTTCGAATATGTCGAACGGGCTTCCGAGTCCGCGGGAGAAGCGGAACCGCCTGAACCGATCGGCAGCGCCGAAGTTATCAAACTGCTAAAAGACACGTCAGACCAGATTTTGTTTAAAAAGATCACACCTGAAGAAGGAGCCGTGAAGTTCAGAAAAGAAGCGGACGCGATACTGAAAAGAAATCAACAATGATAAGCGGGGAAAGTGGAGGAAGGCCGCTCATCAAATGCAGGAGGAAGTGAACGTGAAGCGAAAAAATAGAATTGACAATTTTGCGGGTTACGCCTTTATTTCCCCGTTTATTATCGGATTTTTGTGCTTTACCGTCATTCCGATGGGAGCCTCGCTGTTTCTGTCTTTTACAAGCTACGATCTGTTCACCGCGCCCAAATGGGTCGGACTTGACAACTATAAGGCGATGCTGACAGATGATGAAAAGTACTGGGGCTCGCTGAAAGTGACGTTTTATTACGTGCTCGCCGGTGTTCCGCTGCGCCTCGCGTTTGCGCTTTTCATCGCGGTGATTTTGAACAGAGCCGAAAAAGGTGTCGGCTTTTACCGGACGCTCTTTTATCTCCCGTCCATTATCGGCGGCAGCGTGGCGGTTGCGATTATGTGGCGAAATGTATTTGGCAATGACGGTGTTATCAATGCGCTTTTGTTCTTTCTCGGTTTTGACAAGAAGATTCTTTGGTATCAGGACCCGACAAGCGCATTATGGACCTTAATTCTTTTGTCGGTGTGGCAGTTCGGCTCTTCCATGCTGATCTTTCTTGCCGGATTGAAAAATATCCCGCCGATGTATCAGGAAGCGGCAAGCGTCGACGGTGCCAACAGATTTCAGCGGTTTTTTCTCATTACGCTCCCGCTTCTCAGCCCGATCATCTTTTTTAACCTGGTGATGCAGACCATTTCAGCCTTCATGACCTTTACGCCGGCCTACATTATTTCAAAAGGGGAAGGCGGTCCGCTTGACGGGACGCTTCTGTATTCCCTCTATTTGTTCCAGCGGGCCTTCAACTTTTTCCAAATGGGCTACGCATCGGCGATGGCATGGGTGATGCTCATCCTGATCGGCCTTGTCACATTCATATTGTTCAAAACTTCATCCTTATGGGTGCATTACGAATCGAAGGAGGGGTAGCCGGTGGAGCCGGTAAAAGACATTTCGGGGCGGGCGGCGCCTGCCCCGCTTCCCGCAGGAAAGGGAAAGAAAAGAGCCGGGCATCTCGTGTTTCATATCGCGACGGCAGGTCTGGCGGTCATCCTTTTGTATCCCGTTATCTGGCTGATCGCAAGCTCGTTTAAAGAAAGTGCGAGCATATTCGCCACATCCCATTCGCTCATCCCGGATCCTTTGATCCTGTCCAATTACACGGAGGGCTGGAAAGGGATCGCCGGACAGCCGTTCATCACATTTATTAAAAATTCGCTTATCATCGTCGGCCTCTCGACGGTCGGCGCGGTTTTGTCCTCAGCGTTCATCGCTTACGGATTCGCACGGATTCCGTTTAAAGGGAAGGCATTTTGGTTCAGCTGCATGATGGTGACGATGATGCTGCCGCACGAGGTGCTGATGATTCCGCAATACATCATTTTTGCAAAGCTGGATTGGCTGAATTCATTCAAGCCGATCGTTGTTCCTCAATTTTTCGGGCACGCTTTTTTTATCTTTCTGATGATTCAGTTCATCAGGACGATCCCGGTAGAACTCGATGAAGCGGCGAAAATTGACGGCTGCAGCCGTCTCGGCATCTTTTTCAGAATTATTTTGCCATTGATCGCGCCGGCCCTCGCGACGTCCGCCATCTTCTCGTTTTACTGGAAGTGGGAGGAGCTGATCAATCCGCTTCTTTACTTGAACAAGCCGGAGCTTTACCCGGTTTCTCTGGCACTAAAGCTGTTTTTAGATACGGAAACGGCGTCTAACTGGGGGGCGATGTTTGCGATGTCAGTCGTCTCACTCGTCCCGGTGATCCTCGTGTTTTTCGTTTTTCAAAAATCAATCGTCCAAGGAATCAGCATGAGCGGATTAAAATAACAAAGGGGAGAAAAGTGCATGACAAAGCTTGTTTTTGATGAAGAAAAGCTGAATGAAGTGATCGACAGAATCGTTAAGCGGACATTTGAGATGGATTTCGAATGGGATTGGCCGGGCGGCGTCGCGTTTTACGGTGTCGCCGAGGCGTATGAAGCAACCGAAAATGACGAATACCTCGAACTTTTGAAAAACTGGACGGATGAAAAACTTGAAGACGGCTTGCCTAAGCTGTCGATCAACGGGGTATCCATCGGCCATACCCTTCTGTCGCTCTACCAGGCGACAGGAGATGACCGTTATCTCGACACCGCCCAGCAAATGGCGGACTATGTGCTCCGCGAAGCGCCCCGGTTCGCAGACGGGATTTTGCAGCACACCGTCAACTCAGAGAAACATGTATTCCCTGAACAGGCATGGGTCGATACGATGATGATGGCGGGCTTGTTCCTTCTCCGAATCGGAAAACTTGTCGGCAGCGAGGAATATTTTGAAGACGGGCTCCGCCAGTATCACGGCCATGAAGAATTTTTGCAGGACATGGAGACCAATCTTTATTATCACGGATGGGACCATGTGGCCAAAAACAATCTGTCAGCCATATTTTGGGGAAGGGGAAACGGATGGGCAGCATTGACAATGGCAAAAGCGCTCCCTTTGATCGATGTTACGCATCCTTCATATATGATCATTGACGGTTCGCTTCGAGACTTGTTGAGCGCGCTTGTCAGGCTTCAGCATCCTTCAGGTTTATGGCACACCGTATTGACGGACCCTGATTCATATCTTGAAGTGTCGGGGTCTGCGGGGATTGCTTCCGGCCTGCTGTCCAGAGGTTCGCTATACCACAAATCTGTTCAGAAGGCGTTCTCAGCCATAACAGATGCGGTCGCGCCTGACGGAAGGGTGGAACGAGTTTCAGCGGGTACAGCCGTGATGCGGGATGCGCAGGGCTACAAAGACGTTCCGTATAAACGGATTCAAGGCTGGGGACAGGGGCTTGCCTTGACCTTTTTGGCCGACGTCGTCCGCTCCAAGTCGCGCGCGTTCCAATAGAAATTGAAAAAGAAACATTCTTTTCATTGCAGTGGGGGGAGAGGGATGAAAAAGCTGCATCAAAGATATGTTTCACGGCGTAAAGGGAGTTTTTTCAAAAAAAGCTTTGTGCTGATCCTGCTGATTGCGTGTATTCCCGGTTTATTGACGGGTGCAGGAATCTATTTGTTTTCCGCTGCAAAAATTGAAAAAGAGCTCCAACAAATGCACGAGAACCAGGTGAAACGCCAAATCAGCCAAATCGATGACAAGCTGGAAGGGCTTGAGATCATGCTCTCCCAGCTTGCATATGATCCGCGCCTGATGAACGGTCTGGCCGATGCCGATCTGCAAACGGATTTTCAAACGACGTACAGGCTCTCAAAATCGCTGTTTGTGCTTCAGGATCAAAATCCGCTCATTCACAAGGTTGAACTGTTTATTCAAGGGAAGGAGCCGATTCTCTTAAACCCGGAATACAGCGGAATGACCGACCGGAACATCTTAAAGGCCTATCATTCGCTGCTTGAAGGCGGTCAAAACGTTTATTGGAAAGACATGAGCGGCGCGCCATACGGAATGGCGCTTGTCCATAAAATTCCGGGAGGCATCTCAGAGCCGTTCGGCGCGCTGATTTTGACGCTTGACGAAAAAGAAATGGGGCATTTGCTGGAAAGCCTTTCACCGTATTCAAAGGGAACAGCGCTTCTTTTTCATCATAATCAAAAGCTTGTTTTTTTCGGGAGCAAACGCGGCAAAGCTGGTTTTGAAAGCATTTTAAAAGAAAGGCTTGAGAAACAAAAAAATCAACAGGGCTCCTTTGTGATGGATTGGGACGGAGGGGTGTATTCCGTTTCATACGGACGAATGGACAGGTTGAACCAGGAATGGACCTATGTCTCGGCTTCACCGATGTCGGCGATTACAGCTCCGGTGTTGTTTTTATCGAAGCTCGTCGCGTCGGTCAGCATCGCCGGGATCGTTCTTGCTTTCATTCTGTCATGGTATGCGTCACACAAAATTTATTCACCTGTTGCGAGGCTGATCAAGCTCTGCTCAGGAGAGGGTAAGGCCGCCCATTTTCCGGATGAATTTCATTGGCTCGAGAAGCGCTGGGAAGACCTGACTGAAGAAAGCGGCAGACTGAAAAAGGAAATGCCCCAGGCTGCAAACGTTTTTTTTCAGCGCCTTCTCGGCGGATACTTTGCAGATGAATCAGAGAGGACTTTGAGAGATCGTCTGAAAAGGTGGGGCTGGGAAGCGAAAGACAATGTGTTTACTATCATCGATATCCAGCTGACGGGACTCTACGAAGGGAACGGAGCTTTTACAAAAAAGGATGAAAGTCTGGCGGGCTTTTTGCTGGGCAACATTACGCGCGAACTGGGTGGCAGGACATTCAAACATATTTATATGACCGATGTCCGTTCGTTATCGCTCGCTGTGCTGCTGATGAGCGGCAATAAAACAGCCTTCAAGGAAGAAACCGCCCAATTTGTGCGTGAGCTGACGGATGTGATCTGCGGCATATCAAGACTCCACGTCACAGTGACGGTATCAAAAACCGCTGACATGTTAAAAGACATTCCCGGCATGTATGAAGAGGTGAAAGAAGGCAGGCATTACAGACAGTTCGAAAACGCCAGCCAGGTGATCGATTTAAGCCGGCGGGAAGACATGCCTCCCGCTGAATCATACTATCCGTTCACTCTTGAAAAAGAGGTCGTCAGGGCGTTGCGGCTTGAAGAAAGGGGTGAAGTCGAAAGGCGGATCAGGCTGTTCATCCGGGCGCTGTCCGATAAAGGAAAGACGGAAATCCGCATCCAGCCGGGCATGATGCAGCTGTTCGCAAAGATCCAGGAAGAGATCTTTCATTCCGGCCTTCACCCTTATGAATTGTTCAGCCGCAAAAATCTGCTGCAGGAGCTTTCAGAGCTGAGGGAGCCGGAAAGGGCCGTCGGCTGGATGATGGAGCGTGTCGTAAGCCCGTATCTTAAAGAAATGGAAGGCAGGAAAAACAGACAGCAAAAACGGGTTGTCGAACAGGTGCTTGAGATGATTCATCAGCATTATATGAACGATATCTCGCTTGAAAGCTGCGCTGATCAAGCCGGGACAAATTCGTATACGCTGAGCAAAGCTTTCAAACAAGTAACCGGCATCAATTTTATCGACTATGTTACCCGTCTCAGAATCGAAAAAGCGAAAGAGCTCCTTCTAGAAACGAATAAAAAAATCCATGACGTTTCTGAAGAGGTCGGCTACAGACACAGCTATTTCAACCGGATTTTCAAGAAGCAGGTCGGCATTCCGCCGAGCCGCTACAGGCAGATCTATCAGGAATCTTCGTGAAAGGGAGAGTGTTATGAAACGAACAGACAAAAAGCCAAAAGTGACAGTATATTTGGCTGGGGATTCGACCGTCGCAGACTGTCCCCCGCATGAAGCGCCGATGGCCGGCTGGGGACAGATGCTTCCGCTGTTTTTCTCAGATGAGGCTGCGGTCGTGAATATGGCAAAAGGCGGGGCCAGTTCGAACAGCTTCATTGATGAAGGCCGGCTCGATGACATGACGGATCGGCTTGCGCCTGGCGATTATGTGTTGATCCAGTTCGGCCACAACGATCAAAAGCCGTACGGAACAGACCCGTATACAACCTATCAGGAGCATCTTGTCCGCTATGTGGAAGCGGTTCGTGAAAAACAGGCGACTCCGGTTTTGATCACTTCCGCAGAGCGCAGACGTTTTGATCAAAACGGAGAGACCGCCGACACTCTCGGGGATTTTCCGAAAGCGATGAAGGCGCTCGCTGGTAGCTTCGAAGTGCCGCTGATCGATTTATGGTCCAAAACAAAAGCGCTCTATGAATCTCTCGGAATCGAAGGCTCAAAGCGGCTGTTCGTCCACTTTCAGCCGCATGAACACCCTCATTATCCAAATGGAATCGAAGACAATACCCATTTTTCCGAGGCGGGGGCCCGTCAAGTCGCCAGGCTGGTAACAGAAGGAATCAGAGAGCTCGGTCTGCCTCTAGCGGCTTATCTTCATTGTGAAAGGAGAGATTTCCGTGCCGGCGTGTAATGCAAGAGAAGGAAGCCTGATGTATCAAAATCCTTTATCATCTCCTGAAGATCTCCGCGGCTGGGTGATGGAAGGGAAAGGAATCGTTCGTTTTCCGCACGGCCGCCTGCATATGGAGAATGAACTCGACGCTGAGCAATATGGGGACGATGCCCATTTTGTTTACTGGTGTCCTGAGACATTCCCTGATGGAATAGTTGTGAAATGGGATTTCTATCCCGTGCGGGAGCCCGGCTTATGCATGATATTTTTTGCAGCAACCGGCATGAATGGGGAAGATTTATTCGACGGACGGCTGGCGGAGAGAACAGGGAATTATCTGCAATATCATTCAGGGGACATCCACACATTGCACCTGTCGTATTTCAGACATAAGCATGCTGATGAAAGAGCATTCAGAACATGCAACCTCAGGAAAAGCCGCGGTTTTCACCTCGTCTGTGAGGGAGCCGACCCGCTTCCGCCCGCTAGTGACGCTTTGCCTCCCTACCGGATGAAGCTCATAAAAGACGGGGCATGCGTTCATTTTTCAATCAACGGGCTGCCCATTTTGAAATGGGAGGATGACGGCAGGCGTTTCGGCCCGGTTTACGGCGGAGGAAAAATCGGCTTCAGGCAAATGGCTCCGCTGAAAGCAGCCTACGCCAACTTTGAAGTGCGCAGGCTGCTGCGCGACTGAAAGGGGGATCGGACATGCGGGAAAAAGGCGTGATGGCGATGATGTACGGCGCTTGTGAAGCGATCATGAAAATCGCCTGGCTGAACGCGCTCTGGGTTCTATTCACGCTGGGAGGAGGTATTGTTTTCGGCTGGGCTCCGAGCACGGCCGCGATGTTCACGGTCGTGCGCAAGTGGCTGCTCGGCCGGACAGACGCACCGGTATTCAAAACATTTTTTCAAACGTATAAAAAAGAGTTTTTCAAAACAAACGGAATTGGCCTCATCCTCCTCGCCGCCGGCACAATTTTATTTGTAAACTATCAATTTTTCCGCGTCCGTGAGGATTTATTTTCAATCATCATCGGCTATGCCACACTGATGGCCGGGCTCATGTATGTCGTCGTTTTCGTGTATATTTTTCCGCTTTACGTTCACGTTCAGCTACCGTTTGCCCGCTATTTTTCACAGGCTGCACTGATCGGTCTCGTTCGTCCTTTGACGACGGCCGGAATGGCTGCTGCTGGGGGCTTTGTCGCTTATGTGCTGTTGACGGTTCCGGGACTGATCCCATTTTATGGTGTCAGTTTGTTTGCTCTTGTATCAATGTTCATCGCACATCGCTGTTTTTTGCGTCTGGAAGGCTAGCTGAACCGTGCAAAAATGAGAAAAGTGAGCAAAAAAGTATCAATTGAAAAGGCTGAACCGCTTAAAATCGGACTTTAACACATCTTTTCCTTTCGGCAAAAAAGTGCAATTGAATAAAAATGGAAGCCGTAATAGAATCCCTTTAAGTAAGCGCTTACAAAAAAGCGAAGGGAGAAGATGATGAAAAAAGGAAAGAAAAGGTGGAAGAAACGGTTGGCCGCGTCATCTCTTTTATTCATCACGCTTGTGACCGGCTTCTCGGAACAAGCGGAAGCAGACGGGCGGACGGCTGCGCAGGCAAGGCAAATGGAATCGCTGAACCGGGGGCTTGTCGCTGTTAAAACGGGGAACGGTGTCTTTGTGAGCTGGCGGCTGCTCGGAACCGAGCCTGCTTCTGTTTCATTTAATGTGTATCGAAACGGAAAGAAGCTGAACGGTTCCCCGATCACATCGAGTACAAACTATCAGGATGCAGGCGGGGATTCGAATGCCGTTTACCAGGTGCGCGCCGTTTTGAACGGTGTGGAGCAGGCTCCTTCTGAAACCGCCGGAGTTTGGAATAAACCATACAAATCTGTGCCGCTGCAAAAACCGGCCGGAGGAAAAACGCCTGATGGGGTGTCATACACATACAGCGCCAATGATGCGAGCGTCGGCGACCTTGATGGAGACGGCGAATATGAAATCATTCTCAAGTGGGATCCTTCCAATTCAAAAGATAATTCACATGACGGATACACGGGAGATGTGCTGATTGACGCATACAAGCTTGACGGGACCATGATGTGGAGAATCAACCTTGGCAAAAACATTCGGGCCGGCGCTCATTATACGCAGTTTCTCGTCTATGACTTTGACGGCGACGGAAAAGCGGAAATCGCTATGAAGACGGCCGACGGGACGAAAGACGGCAAGGGAAAGGTGATCGGAAATGCAAACGCCGATTATCGCAATGCCCAAGGCCGAATTTTGTCAGGGCCTGAGTATTTGACGGTTTTTAAAGGCGATACAGGCGCTGAGCTTACAACGGTCAACTACGAACCTGCCCGGGGAAATGTAGCCGATTGGGGAGATAGCTACGGCAACAGGGTTGACCGCTTTCTGGCCGGTGTCGCATACCTTGACGGGGAGCGGCCGAGTTTTGTCATGGCACGCGGTTATTACACGAGAACAGTACTTGTCGCTTACAACTTCAGAGGCGGAAAGCTGACCAAGCTGTGGACATTCGATTCGGACACCCCCGGAAATGGCGCCTATGCCGGTCAAGGCAACCACAGTTTGAGTGTCGCTGATGTTGACGGAGATGGAAAGGACGAAATCATATACGGAGCGATGGCTGTCGATCATGACGGTAAAGGTCTTTATTCAACCGGATGGGGACATGGGGATGCCATGCATACAGGAAACCTGGACCCGTCAAGACCGGGACTCGAAGTCTTTCAAGTGCATGAAAACAGCACTTCTCCTTATGGATTGTCTTTCCGGGACGCGAAAACGGGAAAGATCATCTGGGGAGTTCACGCAGGCAAGGATGTCGGACGCGGGATGGCTGCTGATATCGATCCGCGCTACGAAGGAGCGGAAGTTTGGGCGAACGGCGGTCTTTATACGGCAAAAGGCGTAAAAATCGGGAACGCATTGCCCTCATCAACGAACTTCGGCATTTGGTGGGACGGTGATCTCCAAAGAGAGCTTCTGGACAGCAACAGAATTGATAAATGGGATTATCGAAATTCGCGAACCGTTAACTTGCAGACAGCATCCGGAGCTTCGGCAAATAACGGAACAAAAGCGACGCCGTCACTGCAGGCTGACATTCTCGGAGACTGGCGCGAAGAAGTGGTCTGGCGAGCAGATGACAGCAGCGAACTGCGCATCTACACGACGACAGATGTGACGGAACACCGCTTGTATACGCTGATGCATGATGCCGTCTATCGCCTCGGAATCGCCTGGCAGAATGTCGGCTACAACCAGCCGCCGCACACCGGCTTTTATTTAGGCGAAGGCATGCAGACACCTGAGAAGCCGAACATTTATACACGCTGATGAAAAGGGGAGCTGCATAATGAAGCGATATGTTCGCTGCGTATGGGTCATCCTCCTTCTTTTCTTCTTCAGCACGGGAATGGGAGGACCTGTGCAGCCGAAAGCCGCTGCCGCACATCACAATCAGGATCTTTTTCTGTTCGATTTTGGAAAAGGTCCCGCTGAAAAGGATTATGTGAAAGTGAACGAGGCCTCCGCGTATCAAAATGGTGCAGGCTACGGATTTTCACGGGCAGGGAGCGCTGTGTGCAAAAAGACGCAAAAAAAAGAAGCGCTCAAGAAAGACTATTGTGTCGTGAACCGGACGGCTTTTCTGGCGGATCTTTCTCCAGGCGAACACCGCGTGACCGTATTTGCCTCATCCCGCGGTGAATTGAAGCTTTATGCCGAAGGAGAGGAAATGGGAACGATCCCGGCCGGAGCAAAGGGAAGTTCAGCCGAAAAAGCGTTCACCGTTACGGTGGAGGACGGACGTCTCGATTTGGAGTGGAAAGGACCTCAGCCAAAAGTGTTTGCCGTCGAAATTTCGAAGGTGTATCGGTTTGATTTCGGTGACGGGCCTCTTGCTTCGGGCTTTATTCCGGTAGACACGCAATCGGCTTATACCCCTCTAAAAGGTTACGGATTTGACGACACAGCAAAGGTGACTTGTACGGACCGCGGTACGGCCGATCCGCTTCGTTCAGACTTTTGCATACCGGATGGGACGGCGTTTACGGTCGATTTGCCTGACGGTCAATATCATGTCCGGCTGATCACCGGAGATGCCCGGGCAAAAACGAACATGGATGTACGGGCAAACGGCATGCTTCAGCTGTATTCATTTGGAGCGGAAGCGGGCGGATACAACGAAAAAACGTTTCCGATTCAGATTTCCGGCGGCCGCCTTTCCATTCAAGCCTTAGCAGCGAGAACAGCGCCGCACCTCAATGCGCTGGTTTTGACGAAGACGGCTTATCATGTAACAGATGACAAGACAACGGTTTTTCTGGCTGGAGATTCCACGGTCTCCGATTATGAACCAGGTTATGCGCCGATGGCAGGCTGGGGGCAATTTTTAGGCGGCTATTTCTCGGATGAAATCGTCATCGACAACCAGGCGAAACGCGCGAGAAGCGCGAAAAGTTTTGTGGATGAACGGTCGCTGGATACGATTTTGAACCGGATGAAACGGGGCGATTATTTGTTGATTCAGTTCGGCATCAATGACGCCGGGCAAGATCCGGCCCGTCATACAGATCCTTATACGACATTTCAGGAATACTTGAGAACATACATTAACAAAGCCCGCGAAAAAGGAGGACGGCCTGTGCTCGTCACTTCTCAAAGTAAACGAACCTATGATGAAACGGGCGTTTTTTACAACAGCATCGGAGAATATCCGAATGCAATGAGACAGCTCGGACGGGAAATGAACGTTCCAGTGATCGATTTAAATCAAAAAAGCATCGATTATTACAACGAGATCGGCGTTGAAGCGACTAAAAACGTATTTATGTTTTTAGAGCCGGGAGAAAGCCCTAATTATCCAGACGGAATCCAGGACAGGGTGCATTTTCACGAGTTCGGTGCAAACCAGTTGGCAAGGCTCGTGACAGAAGAAATTTCCGATTTGAACATATATCCGCTGAAACACTCGCTCAAGAAATAAGGTGTCGGGAGAGCCGGTCTCCGGTTCTCCCGTTCGCCATTCCAAACCGTAAAGAGGGAGAGAGGACGATGGGAGAAAAAGACGTACATGCAGCAGCTGAACGCGTTCGGCCGCTGAAAACGGCGGCAAAACCGAGGCAAATGGAACGCTTAAACCGCGGACTTGTGGCCGTAAAAACAAAAAAAGGGGTTTTTCTCAGCTGGCGGCTCTTAGGAACCGATCCGGAAGAAACGGCTTTTAACCTATATCGCAACGGTCACAGAATCAACTCAACACCCGTTTCATCATCGACCAACTTTCTTGATAAACACGGAAACGGAGAATCTGTCTATTATGTGACAAAGGTTCTCGGAGATAAGGAAGTCGAGCAGTCGCACAAAACAGCTGTCTGGCAGAAGCCGTACTTGGATGTTCCGTTAAACAAGCCTGATGGCGGGACAACTCCTGACGGCGTACAGTATACGTACAGCGCCAATGACGCGAGCATCGGAGATCTTGACGGCGACGGAGAATACGAAATTGTGCTCAAATGGGACCCGTCCAATTCGAAAGATAACGCGCACAACGGCTATACCGGAGAAGTCATCATCGATGCCTATAAGCTTGACGGGACATTCATGTGGAGGATTCATCTCGGGAAAAACATCCGCGCGGGCGCCCATTATACCCAATTGATGGTCTATGATCTTGACGGCGACGGAAAAGCGGAAATCGCCATGAAGACGGCTGACGGAACGGTTGATGGAACCGGACGGGTGATCGGCGATCAGGCTGCCGATTACAGAAATAAAGATGGACGAATTTTGGATGGGCCTGAATATTTGTCGATTTTTCACGGGGAAACGGGAAGGGAATTGGCAACTGTGGATTACGATCCGCCGCGGGGCAGGCTTGAGGACTGGGGAGACGGATACGGCAACCGGATGGACCGGTTTTTAGCAGGCATCGCCTATTTGAACGGTGAAAGGCCGAGCCTTGTTATGGCGCGCGGCTATTACACAAGAACGGTGCTTGCCGCTTACAACTTCCGGGACGGCAAGCTGACCAAGCTGTGGACGTTTGACAGCGACAAGCCCGGTAACGAAGGCTATGCAGGGCAGGGAAACCATAGTCTGAGCGTCGCTGATGTCGACGATGACGGGAAAGATGAGATCGTCTACGGCGCGATGGTTGTGGATCATGACGGAACGGGACTTTATACGACAGGGCTTGGACACGGTGATGCCATGCATGTGAGTGATCTTGACCCGGATCGGCCCGGGCTAGAAGTCTTTCAAGTGCATGAAGACCCGCGTCTTCCGTACGGCCTCTCATTTCGCGATGCGGGTACAGGGGAAATCCTCTGGGGAGTGCCGGCCGATACAGATGTTGGGCGGGGAATGGCCGCGCATATCGATCCCCGTTATAAAGGCGCGCTTGTCTGGGCGATCGATCCCCCGGGTAATGAAGGCAAATCATACGGCCTCTATACGAGTAAGGGAGAAAAGCTCAGCGACGCCGCTCCGGCTTCGGCCAATTTTGCGGTTTGGTGGGACGGCGATCTTCTCCGCGAGCTGCTTGATCACGATTGGAAAGAACCCGCCGGCATCCCGAAAATTGATAAATGGGACTATCACAGCGGCAGGCTGGTCAATCTGCTTACTGCTGAGGGAACGCTGTCTAACAATTGGACGAAAGGGACGCCTGTGCTTCAGGCCAATCTATTCGGCGATTGGCGCGAAGATGTCGTGTTCCGCACCGCGCGAAACGATGCTCTGCGAATATACACAACGACCGAGCTGACTGAACATCGTTTCTATACGTTCATGCACGATCCCGTTTACCGCTTGGGGGTAGCCTGGCAAAATGTCGCTTACAATCAGCCGCCTCACCCTGGATTTTATTTAGGAACCGGAATGGACAAGCCGCCCCGGCCGAATATTTATACCGTTCCTTGTAAGAGACATGAAGAATGACAGAGACCGGCGGCACCGGCAGGATTATGAAATATACAAAAAAGGATGATTGTAATCTCACAGCCTGTTCCCATAAAATGATTAGTAAGCGATTTCATTGCAAAATGAAAAGAGGGATTCGTATGGGGTATCAGGCGAGTGATTCACGCTATGAAAATATGAAATATAACCGCTGCGGACATTCAGGATTAAAACTGCCTGCTCTGTCTTTAGGGCTTTGGCATAATTTCGGAGAAGCAAATTCGTTTCAAAATGCCAAAGCGCTGTTAAGAAAAGCATTCGATCTGGGTGTCACCCACTTTGACTTGGCGAATAATTACGGTCCGCCCCCCGGTTCTGCCGAAGAAACATTCGGAAAAGCGCTGAAAACCGATTTTGCCGGCTACCGCGATGAAATGGTCATCAGCACGAAAGCCGGCTATACGATGTGGCCCGGGCCATACGGCGATTGGGGGTCAAAAAAGTACCTCGTGGCAAGCCTTGATCAAAGTTTAAAACGAATGGGCATTGATTATGTCGATATATTTTATTCACACCGCCCTGACCCTCATACACCGCTGGAAGAGACGATGGGAGCGCTCGCCCACATCGTCAGGCAAGGAAAAGCTTTATATGTCGGTCTATCGAACTACAGCGCTGAACAGACCGAAAAGGCGGCCGATATTTTGCAAGAATACGGGGTTCCGCTCCTCATCCATCAGCCCAAATATTCAATGTTCCACAGAGAACCGGAAAATGGCCTGCTGCAAGTGCTGCAGAAAAAAGGAGCCGGGGCGATCGCGTTTACACCTCTTGCCCAAGGGCTTTTATCAACGAAATATTTGACTGGGATTCCCGCCGGGTCAAGAGCCGCTGATATGAACAGTCCGTTTTTGCAGGCCGAGGGCATCACAGAAGACGTGCTCGGCAAAGTCCGCAAGCTGAATCAAGTGGCGGCCGAACGCGGACAATCCCTGCCGCAAATGGCGATCGCCTGGCTTTTAAAAGATCCGCGCGTCACTTCGGTGCTGATCGGCGCAAGCAAAACCGAACAGATCGAAGAAAATGCCGCTGCTCTTAAGTCCGCTCGATTCTCAGCTGAAGAGCTCGACACAATTGATAAAATTCTTTCATAAAAAGGAGTGGTCGTGATGACAATCAGCATCTATCTGGCCGGCGATTCGACCGTACAGCATTATAAGGCGGATTCGCCTCAGGGAGGCTGGGGCGAATTTCTCCAGTCTTATGTATCCGGAAATGTACAGGTGATCAACCGGGCCATCGGGGGCCGGAGTTCAAAAACGTTCGTTGAAGAAGGAAGACTTGCATCGATTTTGGATGTGATCAAACAGAATGATTGGCTGTTCGTTCAGATGGGACACAATGACGCGTCAAAAGACAAACCAGAACGCTATACAGAACCGTATACGACGTATAAACAATACTTGAAAATGTACGTCAACGGCGCGCGTCAAAAAGGAGCCACACCGCTTCTCATCACGCCTGTCGCAAGGCTCCATTACAAGGACGGCGTTTTTTTGAACGACTTCCCGGACTACTGCATCGCGATGAAGCAGGTGGCAAGTGAAGAAAATGTCCGCTTGATCGATTTAATGGACAAAAGCCTGCAGCATTTTGCGGAAAAAGGGTACAGCGAGGTATTTAAATATTTTATGATCTCGGAAAATGTCAACGACTACACACATTTTACGAAAAAAGGGGCCCGGGAAATGGCGAAACTTGTCGCTATCGGCATTCGAGAGCTCGGGCTGCCGTTTGTTAAAGAGACGGTATGAAGATGAACGGCAAACTGTACCATGGCGCTTGCTTTTATCCCGAATTGTGGGATGAGGATGTGCTGGATGAAGATATCAAGATGATGAAGCGAGCCGGGATCAATGTCGTCAGAATCGGGGAGTTTGCCTGGTCAAGGATGGAGCCGGAAGAAGGAAGGATCGATGTCGGGTTTTTTGCCGGCGTCATCCAAAAGCTCCACGACAACAAAATTGAAACGGTCATGTGCACACCGACTGCGACGCCGCCGATCTGGTTGACCCACGGGCACCCGGAAAGAATGCATGTGAATGAAAATGGGAAGACGATGGGACACGGTTCGAGGCAGCATGCCTGCACAAACCATCCGTATTTCAGAGAGCGGGCCCGCCTGCTCATCCAACATATCGCCAAAGAGCTCGGAGAACTCCCTGGATTGATCGGATGGCAGCTTGACAATGAATTCAAATGCCATGACGCAGAATGCATGTGTGAAACGTGCAACACATTATGGCACAAATGGCTGGAAGACCGCTATCAGACGATTGACCGTCTGAATGAGGCTTGGGGTACGGGCGTATGGAGCGAAACGTATCAGCGCTTCGAGCAAGTTCCGCAGCCCGGACCGACCCCGTTTTTGCATAATTCTTCTTTAAGGACGATGTATCAGCTGTTTTCGATGGACAAGATTGCTGAATTTGCGCGTGAGCAGGCTGAGGTGATCAGAGCATACTCCAACGCCCCGATCACCCATAACAGCAGCGTCATGTTCGGCGTTGATCATGAAGATCTTTTCAAAAGCCTTGATTTTGCCTCGTTTGATACGTACGCCAGTCAGGAAAACAGTGCCGCCTTTTTGTTTAATTGTGATTTATGGAGAAACATTAAAAAAGGACGGCCGTTTTGGATAATGGAGACGAGCCCTTCCTACAGCGCTTCGCTTGAAAGCTATGCGGTACCTCATCAAAACGGCTATTTGAAAGCTGAAGCGGTCTCTTCTTATGCTCTTGGCGGAGCCGCGTTCTGCTATTGGCTGTGGCGCCAGCAGAGAGCCGGGTCCGAACAGCCGCACGGATCGGTGCTCAGCACATGGGGGAAGCCTGATGTTGGATATGATAATGTGCTCGAAGTCGAGCGGGCGAGACGGGAGATTGAGCACATCATGCTGGCTACGGCTCCTTTGCAGGCTGAAACAGCCGTCGTCTATTCGGACCGTGCAAAGGTGTTTTTGAAAACGGAGCCACATCGGGGTCTTCACTACAGAACACTGATCACCGAGTTTTATGACCGATTGTTAAAGATGGGCATTCACAGAGATGTCATTCTTGAAGGGAGCCCGCTTGACGGCTATAAACTGCTGTTTACGCCGTTTATTCACTATCTTCCGCCTGCGTTTATCAAAAAAGCCGAAGCGTTTGCACAAAGCGGCGGTATTTGGATTGCGGGTCCGCTGACGGGCGGAAGAACAGAGCACCATACGATTCACACTGATTGCGGATTAGGGGGATTGGAAAAATGTTCCGGTGTTAAAACGCTTTATACATTCCCGATGGATGAGCGGAACTCGAGCGGAACGGCGTTTGGCGTAAAGGCGCCGCTGAGCTTGTGGAGCGCTGTTTTTGAAGCCGGCGGCACCGAGGCTGTCGGGATAATTGAAAAAGGCCCGGCGTCAGGCAAAGCGTTCATCACAGAACATAAATGCGGAAAAGGAAAAATCGTCATGCTCGGGTCGATGCCGGCAGGCGAAGCAGGGGACATCATGATGAAAAAGCTGATCAGCCATTATGCAAAAGAAGCGGGCGTTACACAGAAAACCGAGGCCACTCCCGGAACAGTCGTCGCGCCCCGGAAAGGAGCAGACGGTCTCGTTTGGGTCGCGATCAATATGGACTGCAAAGGAGGCGCAGTGACACTTGACGGAAACGGAACCGATTTATTGTCCGACAGGCCCGTATCCGGACGCGTGACACTCGGCCCGCACGAATACCGCGTGATTTTGTTTTCAGAGAATAAATGAATCGCCGCAGGCGCTTGCCCGCGGCTTTTTTGTTTCGTTTTACAAACCAAGAGCAGGCACCTTTCTATCATAAGCAAAAAAGGAATATTGACGGTCAAAAGGCTAAACAGGAAAATGTTCACTGACCAATCGGTTGAACAGAAAGGAAGGAGGAACGCTTGTGAAAGCACAGGCTGAACTAAAATGGCTGAATAGGGCGCCTGCCGCGTTCGGCGGGGTGACTTGGGGTGTGCCTTGGGCAAAAGGAGTGCTGCAAAAAGGAGAGACGGTCGCCATTGCTGCGAAAAACGCCCCGTGTTTGCAAACATGGCCGCTCGCATATTGGCCTGACGGCTCGCTTAAATGGACGGGTCATGCCGCAGTATTCCCTAAAGAAAGCGACAGCCAATTTACATTGAAAAAAGGAGAGCCCGGCGTCCCCAAAACCGTCATGAATGTCAGTGAGCAGAAAGATGAAATCACGGTGAATACGGGTGCGATCGTCTGCAGGCTTGGGAAATCGGGGCCGGCAATCATCCGTTCGATTTCCATTTCCGGGGAAATGATGGCGAAAGAAGGACGGCTCATCGCCTTAAAAGAAAAAAGAAGCGGCTCAGATTCACAATGCATGTATCATATTGAACGGTTTGAGAGCATGATCAAACGTACGGCAATCGAACAAAACGGTCCGGTTAAGACAGTCGTCAAGATTGAAGGCGTTCACCGCGGCGGAGGCATCGATGTTTGGCTCCCTTTTACTGTCAGGCTGTCTTTCTATGCCGGTGTTCCGTCCATCCGGATCGTGCACACGCTTTTCATCGACTGTGAAGCAGAAACGGAATGGATCAAAGGACTCGGTTTCGAAATGAGCGCGGTTTTGAGCGGAGCGCCAAGGAACAGGCATATTCGCTATGCGGCTGATGGAGGGATTTACGGAGAGGCTTCTCAGCTGCTTGTGACGAGAAGATTCAATGAAACAAACGGGCTCTATGAACAACAGATTGCAGGACAGCCTGTACCGGAAGAGTCGGAAGTTGTGCGCGATGCTAAGAGAAACGCCGTCTGGAACGATTTCAAGCTCATCCAGGATTCCCCGCATCACTGGCGCTTAAAAAAGCGAACCGGTAAAGGCTGCGCCTGGGTGGACGCGATTCATGGGGGAAGAGCGAAAGGGCTGATGTATGCAGGCGGGGAAAACGGCGGCATCGCGCTTGGACTCAGGAACTTCTTTGAAAAATATCCGTCATCGCTTGAAGCGAAAGGTCTTGCCGGCGGCGAAACGAAATTGGCGGTATGGTTCTGGCCTCCTGAAGCTGAAGCGATGGACTTCCGCCATTATTCAAAAGACACTCATGTTGAAAGCGCATATGAAGGGTTTGCCGAAATGAGATCAACGGCCGTCGGCATTGCCAATACGAGCGAAGTCAGCCTTGCCTGTTTTGCGAATCCGCCGAGCGATGAAGAGCTGAACAGAGCGGCGGACGAATGGCAAAATCCCCCGCTGCTTATTTGTGAGCCTGACTATTATTATTACACCCGCGCGCTGGGCGTTTGGAGCCTGAAAGATAAACGGCGCCCGCTCTCGGCTGCGCTTGAAGATCAGCTTGACGAGGCTCTCAAGTTTTACATGAATGAAGTCGATCAGCGGAGCTGGTACGGCTATTGGCATTACGGTGATGTGATGCATACGTATGATGCCGTCCGGCATGTATGGCGGTACGACCTTGGCGGCTATGCATGGCAAAATACAGAACTCGTACCGAACCTCTGGCTTTGGCAGTCTTTTTTCAGATCCGGGAGGGAAGACGTCTTCAGAATGGCGGAAGCGATGACCCGTCACACTAGCGAAGTTGACTGCTACCATTTCGGGGAGTATAAAGGCCTCGGTTCAAGGCACAATGTCCTCCATTGGGGCTGCGGGTGCAAGGAAGCGAGAATCAGCATGGCCGGCCTTCATAAGCCCTATTACTTTTTGACGGCGGACGAGAGAACGGGAGACGTGTTATCTGAAGTGAAAGATGCCGATCGAGCGCTTGAGACGCTTGATCCGATGAGAGCCTATTATCCGGAAAAAGAGTTCCCCGCCCACGCGAGAGTAGGACCCGACTGGGCGGCGTTCTGTTCCAACTGGCTGACGGAATGGGAGCGGACCGGCGATGAAGCGTACCTTGATAAAATCAAACGGGGGATCAGCCGGCTTAAAGCGCTGCCGCTCCGTCTGTTGTCCGGACCGACTTTCGGATACGATCCTGAAGCTTCGGATCTGCTTCATATGGGAGACGGGAATCATGGCGGCTATCATATGGTTATCGCCTTCGGCGCCCCGCAAACATGGATGGAGCTTGCAGAACTGCTTGAGGATATCGAATGGAAAGAGATGCTGGGGGAATTCGGCGAATTTTATTTGCTGACTGATGAAGAAAAGCGCAAAAGGAGCGGCGGGAAGCTTCACGATGATTTATTTCACTGGCCGATGTTCTCCGCTGCCCTGGCCGCTTATGCTGCCCGGCTCCGCCAAGACCGGAAGCTTGCCGAAAAAGCATGGCGCCTGTTGCTCGATGAAAAGCAAAGCCATACACCGCTGCCGATCACTCCAAAACAAATTTATGCCTGGAAAACGATCACTGAAATCCCCTGGGTCACGACAAACTGCGTCTCACAATGGTGCCTCAACACAATAGCCGTGCTAGAGCTGCTTAAAGATATGCCGCCTGATCAGGACATGCAAGAAAAGATCATTCAGGCAATGAAAGAACATCCTGCTCGCGTGTGAAGGCAAAAAATGAAGGTTGCTGGAAAAATGTAAGCGCTTTAAATTTGAGTGGAACAATTGAGACGATCAAAAGGGGGAATTGTACAATGGCAAGACTGAAGCTGAAGGGAAACAAATGGCTCGCTGCACCCGCTGTTTTTTTGCTCTTGATGGGGTGCAGCGCAAATGAGACGGCCAACCAAGACGGGAAAGGAAAAGAGAAGGATGCCATTCATATTATGGCTCCGCTCCTGTCGCCGGAAAGTCCGGGAGAAAACAGCCCGTCTTTAAAAGCGCTCGAAACATACACGAAAAAACAAATTAAAGTGACATGGGTTCCGAACTCTTCCTATAATGATAAATTCAACATCGTCATGGCCTCGGGAGATTTGCCGCAAGCCATCGTCGTCACGGACAAGTCGCCGGGATTTATCAAGTCTGTCAAATCAGGTGCGTTTTGGGAGCTTTCACCTTATTTAAAAGACTACCCGAACCTCGGAAAAGCCGATAAAAAAGTGATGAAAAACAGTTCCATCAACGGCGAGATTTACGGCATTTACAGGGCGAGGGACCTGATCCGCGCTTCGATCATCATCAGAACGGACTGGCTCGAAAATGTCGGTCTGGAGATGCCGAAAACAATCGACGAATTTTACGATGTGCTGAAAGCGTTTAAAGAAAAAGACCCCGACGGAAACGGGAAAGATGATACGTACGGCATGGTGGTGCCGAAATGGATGGGGCTTGGCAACGGCAGCCCGTGGGACATTATGCAGACATGGTTCGGCGCACCAAACCGCTACGGAATAGACGAAAAAGGGGAACTCATTCCGGATTTCACGACAGAAGAGTATATGGAAGCACTGCGGTTTTTCAAAAAGCTGTATGATGAGGGGCTGATCAATAAAGACTTCGCCGTCATGGATTCAGCGAAGTGGAACGATCCAATTGTCAAAGGAAAAGCGGGTGTGATCGTCGATACCGGTTCGCGGTCCTCGCAAATTCAAAGTGCAATGGAGGAAGCAGATCCCGCTAACAAGGATGTGATCGACGTCATCGGAACGGTCAAAGGCCCGAAAGGAACGTATACATTCCCGACATCGGGATACGCCGGAATGATTGCCATTCCGAAAGCGAGCGTCAAAACGGAAAAAGAATTAAAAGAAGTGCTCGGCTTCCTGGACAAAATGAACGATGAAGAGGCACAAATTATTGCCAACAACGGTATAAAAGGGCGCAACTATAAGCTTCAGAACGGAACGTACACGTCCCTTGAAAAAAACAATAAAAAACTGCTCTATGAGCACGAAGGTCTTGCGCAGTTCAGCATGGGCATTCCCGAACAAAGATACCATGTGGAAAAACAAGAATCAAAGCTGTTCAAACACCGTGAACAGATTCTCAAAGAAGGGGAAAAAATCGCCGTATTCAATCCGGCTGAATCGCTCGTTTCAGATGTATACACCCAAAAAGGGGCACAGCTTGACAACATCATTCTCGATGCCAAAACGCAGTTTATCATCGGCGACATCGATGAAAAAGGCTTTCAAGATGCCGTTCAGCTTTGGTATAAAAGCGGCGGCGAAGATTTGATGAAAGAACTGAACAAGCGCTACAAGGAGACGAAATAGCTCAGGTCTTCAACTGGCATACGAAAGGGGGGATGCGGCACGTGGAAATCACCGCTAAAACAGGGAAAACCGCTGTTAAGACAGAAAAGAAACCGACTGGGCTGCAAGCCGTAAAACGGGATAAATGGCTTTATCTTCTGCTTGTTCCCGGTGTTTTATATTTTCTCATCTTTAAATATTGGCCGATGTGGGGCGTGTTAATTGCTTTCAAAGATTATTCGCCTTATCTCGGATTTTGGCAGAGCGAATGGGTCGGGTTCGAGTATTTTAAAGATTTCTTTATGAACCCTGACTTCTTCCGCCTGCTCCGCAACACGCTCATGTTGGCCGCTCTCGATTTGATTTTTGCATTTCCGGCTCCGCTGATTGTCGCACTCATGCTGAATGAACTGCGGCACGCCATCTATAAACGGTGCATTCAGACGTTTATATATGTTCCGCATTTCGTCTCATGGACGATCGTCGTCAGCATGACGTTTGTCTTTTTTACAGTTGATACGGGCGTGATGAATAAAATGCTGCAAAGCATAACGGGCCAAGAGATTGCATTTCTCTCGGATCCCGAATGGTTCAGGCCGATGATTGTGCTGCAAAGCATATGGAAGGAGACGGGCTGGGGAACGATTCTGTTTCTGGCGGCGCTCGCTTCGGTTGACCAGGAGCAGTATGAAGCGGCAGTGATGGACGGGGCAGGCAGATTAAGGAGAATGTGGCACATTACCCTTCCGGCCATCAGAAGCACGATCGTCGTGCTTCTCATCTTAAGAATCGGCAGTTTTTTAAACATCGGCTTTGAACAGATTTTTTTAATGACCAACTCCTTAAACCGGAGCGTGGCTGAAATTTTTGACACGTATGTCTATGTTGTGGGAATTACGCAAGGCGCATACAGCTACAGTACGGCAGTCGGGCTTTTCAAATCGGTTGTCGGAATCATTCTGATATTCGGCGCCAATTACATCGCGAAAAAGTTTGACCAGGACGGTCTGTTTTAATGAATGGAGGTGAAAGGGATGTCCGGTACGGAAACGATCCATAACACAAAAGCGGGTCGGGTATTTGATTGGTTTAATATGATCTTTCTCGGCTGCTGCGGGCTGATAACCGTCTTGCCTTTTCTGTACATTATCGCGGGGTCTTTTGCCACGGAGGCCGAGCTGGCGGAAAAGAGCTTCTTTATCTTTCCTGAGACGTTCTCGCTTGACGCGTACCGCTATGTTTTTTCAACGCCGACATTTATCAGGAGCATGGGGGTGTCTGTGTTCATTACGGTTGTGGGAACGATCGTCCAGCTCTTTTTTACATTTACGATGGCCTATCCCCTTGCAAAACGGCACATTAAGGGAAGAAACCTGCTTTTAAATCTCGTTATTTTTGCAATGCTTTTCAGCGGAGGAATGATTCCGACGTATATTGTCGTCAAATCACTGGGACTGCTCGATTCGTACTGGGCGTTGATATTGCCGATGGCGATTAATCCGTTCAATCTGATTATTATTAAGAACTTTTTTCAGCAGCTTCCGAAAGAGCTTGAGGAGTCGGCAAAGATTGACGGCTGTTCAGAAATCGGCGTGTTCTTAAGGATCGCGCTGCCGCTGTCAAAGCCGATTATTGCAACTTTTGCGCTGTTTTATGCGGTCGGAATTTGGAACGACTTTTTCCATGCTTTGCTGTACATCAATGACAGCGCGAAATGGCCGCTGCAAATGGTGCTGCGCCAAGTGACGATTCTTTCGGATCTGACGGGGACGACGAATGATATGATGGAAACGGTGCCGCCTGAACAATCGATTAAACTGGCCGTCATCGTCATTGCGACACTTCCGATTTTAGCCGTGTACCCGTTTTTGCAGAAGCATTTTGCCAAAGGCATTCTGATCGGGTCTGTGAAGGGATAAAAAAAACGCCGGGCACTTGAGCCGGCGGCTTACGGCTCAGGCAGCTGAGCCGTTTTTATTTCTTTTTTTCATCCAAAAATAAACCGGGAGACCGACGAGGCCGATCAAAATCGACCACAGACAGCTGTAAAAGTCAGTGAGAAGCGTGCTGACGAGAACAAACAATGACCCGAGAATAGCCGCAACAGGCAGGTAAGGATAGAGCGGCACGCTGTAAGATCTCCCTTGGCCATTTTTCCGTCTCCGCAAAATAAACACTGCGAAAAAAGCCATGACATAGAAGATGTAAATCATAAAAATCGAAACCTCTGACAGCTTTTCCGGATTGCTGATGATCATTAAGATGACAGCGAACATCATCTGGACGATGACCGCGATCCAAGGCGTATGGAATGCCGGATGAACATGCGAGATCCAGCGGGAGAACGGAAGCTGTTTTTTCTCAGCCATCGCAAAGATCACGCGCGGAAAAGACAGAACTTTTCCGTTTAAGCAGCCGAAGATGCTGACGATAATTCCGATGGAGATCAGTTTGCCGCCGATCGGCCCGAACAGCATTGTCGCGGCTGTGCTTGTCGCATTTTCGCCGAGCTTGACAATCTGATCGGCAGGAAGAATGTGAAGCAGCGCCAAGTTAATGAACAGGTAGCAGGCTGTGACAATCAGGATCCCGCCTGTCATCGCTTTCGGGAGCACTTTTTCCGGATTCTTCATTTCTCCCCCGAGTGCCGCAAGAAGGATCCAGCCGTCATACGCGAAGAGTGTCGCCAATACCGCCGCTCCGAAGTTTTTGCTGGCGATGCTCTCCGTGACTGTACTGAAAATATATTCATCGCCCTGCCATAGACCGAACACAATGATACATACAATGGGAATCAGCTTTCCGATCGTTGTGACCGTCTGTACCGCTCCGCCGTATTTTGTTCCGACGATGTTGACGATGCATAAAAAGGCGACGGTGATAATGCCGATGAGTGCAGTCCATGATTTATCCCAGGAAAACAAGTTGGCCACTAGCGAGCCGAAATATAATCCGAGTGCGCCGATGATGGCCGGTCCGTAGATGATAATCTGCACCCAGCCGCATAAGAACCCCCAGAACTCGCCGTAAATTTCTTCAAGATATGTGTAAAGCCCGCCCGTTTTCGGAATTTGAGCGCCCAGTTCGGCGATTGTCAGCCCGCCGGCTAGCGTCAAGACTCCGCCAAGAAGCCAGGCGAAAAGAGCAATTTGTGCGTTTCCGGAATAGGAAAGCACGCTGCCGGGCTTCATAAACACGCCGGAACCGATGATCGTTCCAATCACAAGAGATAGCGCAAATAACAAGCCTATCTCTTTTTTTAGTCCGTTTGCTTCTGCATTCATTGCGATGCCTCCCATTGATGTAATCTCTTTTATAGAAAACTATTTTTATATTGTAATACCTTTTTTAAAAAAGAAAAATTAAATAAATTTTCAGATTTTCGTATTTCTTGTTTATGTTAAACATTTTAAGGTCGTAAAACCCGAAGGGGGCGAAAATAACCGAACTTTAATAAGTGATTTTGGGTTTATTGTTAGTTTTTTGAGGGATCGGCAGGAAGGAAGGTCCTGTAAGGCGGTTTGGTTGACTTTTCAAATCAAATCGCCTATTTTTGAGAAAGAAGAAATCTCGAATTCGAGATATTTAATGAGGAGATGAAAGAATGAACGTAAATGGCATCCACCACGTATCCGCTTTAACGGCAAACGCCCAACATAATCTGGATTTCTATGTCCAAGGGCTTGGCATGAAACTGATAAAAAAATCGGTCAATCAGGATGAGCCGACGATGTACCATTTGTTTTACGGTGATGAAGTTGCGTCTCCGGGTTCAGATTTGACCTTTTTCGAAATTCCGATGCTTGCCAGGAGGCGGGAAGGGACGAACTGCATTTCGGCCGTATCACTTCGGGTTCCCGGCGAACAAACACTCGAATTTTGGAAGAAGCGGCTTCATGAGCTCGGCGCAGAGACTTACGGCATCGAGACGCGTGCGGGGCGGAGCGTTCTCCGCTTTTTAGACCATGAAGGACAGAACATGATGCTTGTGGCTGATGAAAAAGGAAAAGATCATGGAGTGCCTGTGAAAAACGGCGTCATTCCTGAGGATGTCGCGATCAGGGGGCTCGGCCCGGTCGAACTGACTGTCAAAGACGCCGGTCCGACGGCTGCGGTGCTGACCGATATTCTCGGCTTTCATAAAATCGGTGAGGAACAGGCTGATGAAACCGGCCATACGCTTCACATTTTTGAATCGGGTGAAGGAGGAGCTGGCGCGGAGGTGCATGTGAAAGAGTCAGATGACAGCAGGAGAGAGCGTCCCGGGAGAGGAAGCGTCCATCATGTCGCATTCCGCGTCAAAGATGAAGAAGAACTTAAACAGTGGCATGAGAAAATCAGCGAGAACGGCTTTACGAATTCGGGGATTGTGGAACGCTATTATTTTAATGCGCTGTATTTCAGAGAACCGAACGGCATACTTTTTGAGCTGTCGACTGACGGGCCGGGCTTTGCCGTTGATGAATCGATCGATGAGCTCGGCCGGAGCCTTGCGCTTCCGCCGTATTTGGAACATCGGCGGAAAGAGATTGAAGCGCGGCTGAAACCGATTCAATAGAAAACGAGGTCCCGAAAAGGACCTCGTTTTTTTATATAAAAGGCATCCGGCGCAGCCGACAGCCTAAAAGGGGGGGCATGCTGTTAAGATGATGCGGATTCTTTTTGGTCAAGCGTGATTTGTTTTGTCATTGTTTTGCCGTTTCGAATGAGGGTAACCTTTACCGTATCCCCGATTTTTGCATCGTTGTAAAGAAGGTTGCGCAGCGCGCTTCCCGTATCGGTTTCTTTTCCGTTAAAGCTGACGATGACATCGTTCTCTTTAAGGCCCGCTTTATCAGCAGGGGAGCCTGAAGCGACCTGGCGGATGTAGACGCCTTTGTTTAACTGGCTGCCGCTTAATCCGAGGGTGCCTGTTTGATAGTTTTCCGGCACCTGCTCAAGATCCATCATGCCGATTCCGATGAACGGGCGCTCGATTTTTCCTTTAGACATCAGCTCTTCTGCAATCGGTTTGACATCATTGCTTGGAATCGCAAATCCGATGCCTTCCACTCCGCTTTCACTGATTTTCATACTGTTGATGCCGATCACTTCGCCCTTTGTATTCAAAAGGGCGCCTCCGCTGTTGCCGGGATTGATGGCCGCGTCTGTTTGAATGACGTTCATCTCGGTTTGGCCTGCGGACGTATCAACGGAAACGGTCCGGTCAACACCGCTGATGATGCCTTGCGTCACCGTGCGGGACAGATCTTTGCCGAGCGGATTTCCGATTGCAATGACCGATTCACCCGCTTTCAAGCTTGAAGAATCACCGAAAGATGCGACTTTTTCGACGTGATCAGCGGAAATTTCAACAACGGCAAGGTCTGTCAAGGAATCGCTGCCCAGCAATTTGCCTTCCACTTCTTTGCCGTTTGACAGGGAAACCGTCAGTTTAGACGCGCCTTCGACAACGTGGTTATTTGTAATAATGTATGCTTTGCCGTTTGCTTTTTTATAAATGACACCTGAGCCTGTGCCTGTTTCTTGTTCGCTTGAACTGCTGTTGCTGCTGTTGCTTTCAAAGCCAAACATACCGCTCTCCGCTTGTTTTTGATAGTTTGAAATCCCGACGATGGCGGGAGACACATTTTCCACCATTGATGAAATGTCAGACGAATTGGTGCTGGACAATTTTTCGGTATTCGCTTTATTGGAAGAAGCCGATGAGTTCGACGTCTCGTTTGTTTGCGTCTGGACGGATGTATTGGCCGTTTCGTCTTTGCTGTGCTGGTATGTCGTGACGCCGAGAACGAGGCTTCCTCCGATGATGCCGCTGAGGATCGGCGTCATCCACGAGAGTCTCCGCTTTTGCTGTTCTGCTTTTTTTATCGCCTGGTCGGGCTTTTGATCGGAGACGATGAGTTCGTTTTTCGTTTCAAGCTGATCTTCTCTATTATATTCCATCATTTTCACGCTCCTATTGTTATCATATCCTTTGATGCCTTAATCATAATCAAAGACTGTGGGATAAACATGAAAACATTGTGGGAAATTGTCAAAGAAAAAGGATAGAATAAATAGGGTGCTATTTATAATATGACATGTCAGAGGTGTTCTAAACGTTGAAAAAGCTTGGATTTATCGGATACGGAAGCATGGCACAGATGATTGCAGTGAAACTGCTTGATCAGGAGAAAATCAGCGATGACATGGTGGTCGTCAGCTCAAGGAATGACGGGAAAACAGAGGAGCTGAGAAAGCTTTACCCGAATGTCGTTTGTCTATCAGCCGAAGAGCTTGCCAAACAGTGCGGGCTGATCTTCATCTGTGTACCGCCGATGGCGGTAAAAGAAACGCTTGAAAAAATACAGCCGTTTCTTCAGGAGGATGTCCACATCGTTTCGATTGCCGCGGGGGTCGAGCTTGACCGGCTTCACGACTGGACAAGCGGACATGTGACGAGATATATTCCGACACTTACATCTGAAGCCGGGATCGGCGTTTCGCTTGTTGTCCACGGGGAGCGGGTCGCTGAGGCGGACAAAAGCCGGCTGGAAGAATATCTTTCCGCTTTTAGCACAGTCAAACAAATACATGAGAGAGATATTGACGCTGCGAGCAATTTAACAAGCTCTTCACCGGGGTTCATCGCTTCGATCTTTGAAGAATTTGCTCAAGCTGCCGTCAGAAACAGCAGTCTTACGAAAGAAGAAGCGTTTCAATTTCTGATTCATTCATTGCTGGGAACGGGCAAGCTGTTAATGGAAAAAGACATGACGTTTACACAAACGCTTGATCGGGTGGCGACAAAAGGCGGTATCACCGGAGAAGGGGCGGAGGTCATTCAAAATGCCATGCCGGAAGTCTTTGACGAGCTGTTCGCCAGAACGATGAAGAAATATGAAGACATCAAAGACGCCGTCCGCCGGCAGTGAGCCGCGGCATTCATCGACATATCCGGACATCCCAAAGCTGCCTGCTCAGGCAGCTTTTTTATTTGAGTTCGACAACATTCATCAAAATTCCAATTTTATATTAAATTTCTAAAATTACCAATGGTTATTGCATTTCTGTTAAAATTCTAATATAATTTGTTAGAATATTCCCAAAATAATAAAAAATTTGAGACGTTTTTCATAAGGGGTGGTTTTTTGTGAAGCTGTATATGTCTGTTGATATGGAGGGAATTTCCGGACTTCCGGATGATACGTTCGTCGATTCAAGCAAGCTGAACTATGAGAGAGGCCGGAAGATCATGACGGACGAGGCCAATCATGTGATTGACGAAGCGTTCAAAAGCGGATGCAGAGAGGTGCTTGTCAATGACAGCCACTCTAAAATGAACAACCTGTTAATTGAGCGGCTCCATCCTGAAGCGCAGCTCATTTCCGGAGATGTCAAGCCGTTTTCGATGGTTCAGGGACTTGACGAAACATGCGATGGAGCTGTGTTCGTCGGCTACCATGCGAGAGCATCGATGAGAGGCGTGATGTCGCACAGCATGATTTTCGGCGTCAGACATTTTTACATAAACGATCAGGCGGTGGGTGAGCTGGGTTTCAACGCTTATGTTGCCGGTTATTACGGCGTCCCGGTTATTATGGTTGCCGGTGACAGCGAGGCGGCAGCTGAGGCGGAGGAACTGATTCCGAACGTAACGACAGCGGCCGTCAAGGAAACGGTTTCCCGTTCGGCGGTCAAATGCATGACGCCGGAGAAAGCGGGTCAGCTATTAAGAGAGCGGACGGCATATGCGATTCAAAACCGCGGTCAAGTCAAGCCGCTCACGCCTCCGGACAGGCCGGTGCTGCGGATAGAGTTTGTCAATTACGGCCAAGCCGAGTGGGCGAGTCTGATGCCGGGTGCTGAAATCGAACCGCAAACGACGACTGTCCGCTATCAAGCGAAAGACATTCTTGAAGCCTATCAAGCGATGCTTGTCATGACCGAGCTTGCGATGAGAACGACATTCTCCTAGGAAGGTGGGATGAAAATGGCGGGTTACATCATGAAGCGGCTCCTGTCGATGCTGGCGACCATTTTGGTGATCACGACATTGACCTTTGTGATGATGAAAGTGATTCCAGGCTCTCCCTTCAATGAAGAAAGAAACACGAATGAAGCGGTTCAGCGCAACCTTGAGGCTTACTATCAGCTTGATGAGCCTCTCTTTGTTCAATATTTGTATTATGTCAAGTCGATCGTTACCTTTGATTTCGGGCCGTCGATCAAGCAGCCTTCACAAAGCGTGAACGATTTGCTGTCAAGAGGGTTCCCTGTTTCATTTGAGCTGGGGATGACGGCGCTGATTATGGCGGTCATTTCCGGGATTGCACTCGGAATCTTTGCCGCGCTGCGGCAAAACGGCATCATCGACTATATAGCGATGACCATTGCTGTTCTCGGCATTTCGGTTCCCAACTTTATTATGGCGACTTTGCTGATACAGCAATTCGCGGTTAATTGGAACATATTTCCCCCGTCGACATGGACGAGCCCGCTTCATATGGTGCTGCCGACAGCGGCTTTGGCGATGGGGCCGCTGGCGATTATCGCAAGGCTGACCCGCTCCAGCATGATCGAAGTGCTGACACAGGATTATATCCGAACAGCCCGGGCTAAAGGGCTTTCCCCTTTTAAAATTGTCATGAAGCACGCCTTGAAAAACGCCCTTATGCCTGTCGTAACGATTCTCGGGACGCTTACCGCTGCGATTTTAACGGGAAGCTTCGTCATCGAAAAAATCTTTGCGATTCCCGGCATGGGAAAATATTTTGTTGAAAGCATCAACTCCCGCGATTACCCCGTGATTATGGGCACCACCGTTTTTTACAGCATCATCCTCATCATCATGTTGTTTCTTGTCGACATGGCCTACGGAATCCTGGATCCGCGTATTAAACTGCATAAGAAAGGGTGAGCTTATGAGCCTTCCAGTCCGCACAGAAAACGAAGCGTCTTCAGGCAGTGATATCCCTGTTGAATGGTTTGCCCCGCTGAAACAAAAGCAGGATGAACGTGAATCCGTCGCAAGGCCGAGCCTGTCATACTGGCAGAACGCCTGGCGGATTTTAAGGAAAAACAAGCTGGCGATGGCGGGATTGAGCGTGTTAATCTTCCTGTTCATCATGGCTGTTCTCGGACCGGTTCTTTCTCCGCACAGCGTCACCCAGCAGACGCTTTCCGAGCAAAACCTTCCTCCGTCGACGGAGCATTGGTTCGGAACCGATGAGCTCGGACGCGATGTGTTTACAAGAACGTGGTACGGAGCGAGGATTTCACTGTTTGTCGGCGTGATGGCGGCTTTGATCGATTTTGCAATCGGCGTCATCTATGGCGGCATCTCCGGCTATAAAGGCGGCAAAACAGACCACATCATGATGCGGGTCATCGAAGTGCTGCACGGACTGCCTTATTTATTGGTCGTCATTCTTCTCATGGTCATGATGGGTCCTGGACTCGGGACAATCATCGTGGCGCTGACCGTCACCGGCTGGGTCGGCATGGCGCGGATCGTCAGGGGTCAGGTTTTGAAGGTGAAGCATGATGAGCATGTTCTCGCATCCAAAACCTTCGGAGCGAAAACGGTAAGGATCATCAGGCGGAATCTCCTTCCGAACATGATGGGAACGATCATCGTCCAGATGACCTTGACGGTGCCGTCGGCCATTTTTGCCGAAGCGTTTCTCAGTTTCCTCGGTTTGGGCATTCAAGCCCCGTTTGCGAGCTGGGGTGTCATGGCGAACGACGGCCTTCCGGTGATCTTGTCGGGTCACTGGTGGCGGCTGTTTTTTCCTGCTTTCTTTATTTCATTAACAATGTTCGCATTTAATGTCGTTGGAGACGGACTGCAGGATGCGTTAGATTCGAAGCTGAGGAGGTAATGTATTTTGCGGAAAAAAGTATTGGAAGTCGAGAATCTGCATGTTTCATTTACGACATACGGCGGCACGGTTAAAGCCGTCCGCGGTGTGAGCTTTGAGTTATATGAGGGGGAGACGTTTGCGATTGTCGGCGAGTCGGGATGCGGAAAAAGCGTGACATCGCAAAGCATTATGCGGCTTTTGCCGAAGTTTTCGGCAACGATCACAGACGGTGCGGTCCGCTTTAAGGGAAAAGACTTGCGCCATCTGTCCGAAAAAGAGATGAGAAAGATCAGAGGGGCCGAAATCTCAATGATCTTCCAGGATCCGATGACGGCCCTGAATCCGACCTTGACCGTCGGAGACCAGCTCACAGAAGCGCTGTTGGAACATCGGCCCGTATCTAAAACAGACGCTCGAAAAGCGGTCATTTCGATGCTTGAGCTCGTCGGGATTCCGAATCCGCAAGAGCGTTTGAGGCAGTATCCGCATCAATTCAGCGGCGGGATGAGGCAGCGGATCGTGATCGCCATGGCGCTCATCTGCGAACCGGAGATTCTGATTGCGGATGAACCGACGACCGCGCTTGATGTTACCATTCAGGCGCAAATTCTTGAGCTGTTTAAAGACATTCAGCGGAAAACCGGTGTATCCATCATTTTAATCACCCATGATTTAGGCGTAGTCGCACAGACGGCGGACAGAATCGCCGTGATGTACGCCGGGAAAATAGCGGAAACGGGAGCGAGGAGGGATATTTTTTACCGTCCGCAGCACCCGTATACAAAAGGCTTGCTGCATTCTGTTCCGAGGCTTGACCTCGAAGGTGCGGATCTCGTTCCGATTGACGGGACGCCGCCGGACTTGTTTTCTCCGCCTGAAGGGTGTCCGTTTACGGCGCGCTGTTCCTATGCAATGGAAGTGTGCAGCAGGGTTTATCCTGCCGTTGCAGAAGTCTCGGCGGGGCATCGTGTGTGCTGCTGGCTTCAGGATGAAAGGGCGAAACGGGCTCTACTGACGACATAATCATGAAATCGATTTTTAATGGGGGGATTTGATGAAAAGGCTAGCGAGCGTATTGGCTGCCGCATTTGCGGTCATTCTGCTGTTCGGATGTACGGCAAATGAACAGGCTGGGCAGGAAACGAAGAAGAAAGCGAAAGAAACGGCTGGAGAACAGGTCCTGAGGCTGAACAATGAAAATGAACCGACATCTTTCGATCCGCCGATCGGCTTTAATAATGTCTCATGGCAGGCGCTGAACAATCTGATGGAAGGTTTGACTAGGCTTGGCGCAGACCATGAACCGGAAGCGGCGTCCGCCGAAAAGTGGAACATTTCCGACGATGGGAAAACATATACTTTTACAATCCGTGATGATGCCAAATGGTCGAACGGAGACCCTTTAACCGCTGGGGACTTTGAATATGCGTGGAAGCGTCTGCTCGATCCGAAAACGGGCTCCTCAGCCGCGTTTTTAGGCTACTTTATCGAAGGCGGCGAGGCCTTTAACAGCGGAAAAGGTGCGAAAGATGATGTCAAAGTCAAAGCGGAGGATGAAAAAACGCTTAAGGTGACGCTCGAAAGTCCGCAGCAGTCGTTTTTAAGCATTGTAGCCAATCCGGCTTTTTTCCCGGTTCCTCAGAAAATCGCCGAAAAAAATCCGAAATGGCATGAAGAAGCTGCTACATTCGTCGGCAACGGTCCGTTTAAACTGACAGAATGGAAGCATGATGAAAGCTTTACGATGGTAAAGAGCGATACGTATTGGGACCGGGATACTGTGAAGCTTGATAAAGTGACATGGGCGATGGTCGATGACAGAAATACCGACTACCAAATGTTCGAGTCGAATGAGCTTGATACGGCTTATGTCCCGGCTGAAATGAGCGAGAAGCTGATGGGTTCTGACGAGGTGAAGGTGTTCGATCAGGCAGGTCTTTACTATTACAGGTTCAATGTCAATAAAGAACCGTTCCAGAATGAAAAGATCAGAAAAGCGTTTGCGATGGCCGTCGATCAGCAGGAAATCGTCGATTATGTCACAAAAAACGGTGAAAAACCGGCCCGCGGGTTTGTGTCTCCGGGAATCAAAGGGCCGAACGGCAAGGATTTTCGCGAGGAAGGCGGCGATTTGCTCAAATATGACGCCGATGAAGCGAAGCAGCTGCTCGAAAAAGGCATGAAGGAAGAAAACTACGAAAAGCTGCCCGCCGTTACGCTGACATACAGCACAAAACCGGAGCATAAAAAAATGGCGGAAGCGATTCAGCAGAAGCTGAAAAGTACGCTCGGCGTCGATGTGAAGCTCGCCAATATGGAATGGAACACATTCCTTGAAGAACAGAAGGCGCTCAAATTTCAATTTTCCCAAAGCTCTTTTCTGGCTGATTATGCGGACCCGATCAACTTCCTGGAAAGCTTTCAAACGGGCAACGCAATGAACAGAACCGGCTGGAGCAATTCAGAGTATGACGAGCTGATCAAGGCGGCGAAAAATGAAGCTGATGAAGAAAAGCGCACAGAGCTGCTGCATCAGGCTGAAGAACTGCTGTTTGAAGGGATGCCGATCATACCGATCCACTACTACAATCAAGTCCATTTGGAAAAGGAGAATGTGAAAGGCATCGTCCGTCATCCGGTCGGCTATATTGAACTGAAATGGGCCGAAAAAACGTCATGATCAAACTTGTCCGTCTGCCACTTTCTTTGTGCACGCTAGCGCACAGAGGCGGGCGGACTTTTCATAAAGGGGGATGTCTCAGTTGAATATTGCGCCTCAAAGATTAATGCAGGGAGATACGGTCGGTGTGATTGCGCCGGCCAGTCCGCCAGTCCCCGAAAAGCTTGACCGCGCCGTCCGGTTTTTAAAAGAGCTCGGGCTTGAAGTCAAAGTGGGACGCTCGGCCGCTGAAAGACACGGCTATTTGGCGGGGAGCGATGAAGAGCGCCTGGCGGATCTGCACGACATGTTTGAAGACCGTTCGGTCAAAGCTGTCATCTGTGCCTGCGGAGGTTATGGCACGGCGCGGATTGCCGAGAAAATTGACTACCGTCTTATCAAAAGCCGCCCGAAAATTTTTTGGGGCTATTCAGATATCACTTTTTTACATACAGCGATCAGGCAAAACACCGGACTTATTACATTTCACGGTCCGATGCTCAGTTCGGACATCGGCAAAGAAGACGTGCATCCGCTCACCCGGCGCTCCTTCCGGCAGCTGTTTCAAAAAATGACGCTCACCTATACAGAGGAGCTGTCGCCTTTGGAAACGCTCGGAAACGGTGCGGCGAAAGGGGAGCTCGTCGGCGGAAACCTTGCTCTTCTGGTGACGACGCTCGGTACGCCTTATGAAATCGATACGAAAGGAAAGCTTTTGTTTATCGAGGATGTCGATGAAGAGCCTTACCGAATCGACCGGATGCTGAATCAATTGAAAATGGCCGGGAAATTATCGGACGCCGCCGGCATCCTGCTGTGCGATTTTCATAACTGCACCCCGAAAAAACGCGGTGAGTCACTTACATTAAAAGAAGTTTTCCAAGATTATATCGCCGCTGCAGGAAAACCGGCGCTATCAGGCTTTAACATCGGCCATTGTTCACCGAATATCGCCGTTCCGGTGGGGGTGCAAGCCGTCCTTGACGCCGACAAAAAACAGCTTACTATCGATCCGGGAATTTCTTGATGGAAAAAGGAGGCTGCCATGAAGATTGCCGAAATGACGACAAACCGCATCGCCGTGCCGCTAAAAAAGCCGTTTAAAACGGCGCTTCGAACCGTCCGCACCGCGGAAGCCGTCATTGTCAAACTAACGGCTGAAAACGGGATGACAGGCTGGGGCGAAGCGCCTCCGACAGCCGTTATTACCGGTGAGACGCTTGACAGTATTGAGGGGGCAGTCAACACGATATTCGCACCGGCGCTCTCCGGGCGCAACTTGCGAATGGCGGAGGCGATATTTCATGATATCGACAAGCTAATTGTTGGAAATACAAGCGCAAAGGCCGCTGTAGAAACAGCCGTCTACGATTGCTTGGCTCAGCTTTGCGGTCTTCCCCTGTATCAATTGCTGGGTGGATACAGGCGGGAGATCGAGACGGATTTTACCGTCAGCGTCAATGACCCGGAAGAAATGGGGAAAGACGCGGCCCGTTATGTAAAAGAAGGGTTTCGTACGCTCAAAATTAAAGTAGGAAAAAACGACATGGCAACAGACCTCGAACGAATCAGGGAAATCCGCAAACAAGCGGGGTCCGCTGTCCGGATCCGCGTGGACGCCAATCAAGGCTGGACGGCGAAACAGGCTGTCAAAGCGATTCGGAAAATGGAGGATGAGGGGCTTTCGATCGAGCTTGTCGAACAGCCGGTCCACCGGTGCGATCTCGAAGGCTTGAAACAGGTGACAGATGCCGTCGATACGCCAATTATGGCGGACGAAAGCGTGTTTACCCCAAGGGATGCTTTTCACGTGCTGAAAACGAGAAGCGCCGATCTCATCAATATTAAACTGATGAAAGCGGGCGGCATCCGCCAGGCGCTGAAGATCAACGCCATGGCAGAAGCATGCGGAGTGGAATGCATGGCCGGAAGCATGATCGAGACAAGGGTCGGCATCACAGCAGCCGTCCACTTCGCAGCAAGCCAGAAAAATGTGACAAAATTTGATTTTGATGCGCCGCTCATGCTGAAAGAGGATATTGTTGAAGGTGGCATCCGCTATCATGCAGGAACGATCACGATACCGGATGCTCCAGGACTCGGTATCACGAAAGTCAACCATTGAGAGGGGGAAGACGAATGAGCCTTTATACGACAGCCGTCTCGGTCGCCAATGTCTGGACCAGTCCGGAAGCACCGCGCCGCATTGACCGGTTGATGATGTCAAATCCCGTACATGTAAGAAGCTGGCTTGACACATTGTCCTTCGATGATCGTCTTGAGCTGTGTACGGCAAACCTTGTTCAAACACAGGTGCTTTTCGGAGAAGATGTGCAGCTTATAAAAGAGCGGGAAGACTGGGCGTTCGTCATCATTCCCGGGCAGCCGTCTGCAAAAGACGAACGCGGCTACCCGGGCTGGATACCAAAGGATTGCCTGGTCGAAAAAAGCCCGGCGAAGTCTGAGACAAGCGCCGTCATTCAAAAACCGACGGCTTTTCTATATGATGACAAGAAAATGAAAGTTCTTGAGCTGAGCTTTCTCACTAAGCTGCCCGTTTTGTCTTCGGACGGTATCTGGTTTGAGGTTGATACACCGCTCGGCCGCAGATGGCTGAAAAAAGAAGATGCGGATATCGAAACACCTGTAAAAGGCAGTGGAGACGACATCGTTCAAACCGGTGAGGCGTTTTTGAACCTGCCCTATCTTTGGGGAGGAATGAGCGGTTTTGGCTACGACTGCTCAGGATTTGTTTTCAATATGCTGAAGGCGAACGGCCTCTCAGCGCCGCGCGATGCCGGCGATCAGGCGAACGGCGGAAAAGAGGTGTCCTTCAGCAGCCCGAAGCGGGGCGATCTACTGTTTTTCGCATATGAAGAAGGCAAAGGGCGGGTTCACCATGTCGGCATTTACTGCGGAAACGGAGAGATGCTTCACTCACCAAAAACGGGAAAATCGATTGAGGTCATACCTCTTAAAGGCACAATTTATGAAAAAGAGCTGTGTGCCATCAGGCGCTATTTTTAATTCAAACGGGGGGATTGGCATGCAAACCGGCGCTTTATTGAAAGTCAGCCGTCTGAAAATGCACTTTGACGCAGGAAGGGGCAAAACGGTCAAAGCGGTCGACGGCATTTCATTTGATATTAAAGAAGGAGAGACGTTCGGGCTCGTTGGAGAATCGGGCTGCGGCAAGTCGACTTCCGGAAGGGTGCTGATGCGCCTTTATCAGCCGACAGAAGGTGAAGTTACATATCGGGGGAAAAACATCCACCATTTGAGCGATGATGAATCATTCCAGTACAACCGCAAAATTCAAATGATTTTTCAAGATCCGTATGCCTCACTAAATCCGCGGCTAACGGTCAGGGATATTATGACAGAGCCCATGGAAATCCACGGCCTGTACGGAGGGAAAAAGGCGCGTCTTGAAAAAGCGGACGAGCTTCTGGAAGCAGTCGGCCTGCACAAAAGCTTTGCCAATCGCTATCCCCATGAGTTCAGCGGCGGACAGAGGCAAAGAATCGGCATCGCCAGGGCGCTTGCGCTTGAACCTGAATTTATCGTCGCTGATGAGCCGATATCGGCACTTGATGTCTCCGTCCAGGCGCAAGTCGTCAACCTTTTGAAAAAGCTGCAAAAGGAAAAAGGGCTCACGTTTTTATTTATCGCCCACGATCTTTCCATGGTGAAGCACATCAGCGACCGGATCGGCGTCATGTATCTCGGGCACATGGTCGAGATCACCGACAGCGGCCGGCTTTATCAAGAACCGCTGCATCCTTACACCCAGGCGCTTTTATCGGCTATCCCGATTCCCGATCCGGATGTGGAAGATAAGCGGAAACGAATCATACTGAAAGGCGAGCTGCCAAGTCCGATCGATCCGCCGAGCGGCTGCGTGTTCAGAACGAGGTGTCCCGCCGCGACGGACATTTGCGCCGCCAAAAAACCACTCTTAAAAGAAGCCGATGACGGTCATTTTGTCGCCTGCCATCTGTATGACGGAGACGTGAGAAAAGAGGACGACGGCCTGAAGGTGACACTGCAGGCGAGGTGAAGCAGATCCCAGCATAATTCGTGCTCTCTATAAGAATAATAACAATCAAAAAGGAGACATGAGGATGCTGGAAGATAAGACGTATAAACTGGGGTTGGCTCTATCCGGCGGAGGATTTCGCGCCGGATTTTTTCATATTGGAGTTTTGTCAAGGATGGCTGATATAGGCCTGCTTCGTCACGTTGACGTGATTTCAACAGTTTCAGGAGGGTCAATCATCGGTACGCTGTACTACCTGCGTTTAAAAAAGCTGTATGAAAGTAAAAAAGGATCTGAAGTAAAAGATGAAGATTATCAAAATATGATGGCCGAGATACAAAACGATTTTCTCAGAGCAGTCCAGTACAACATCAGACTTCGCACCTTTATTAACCCTTTGAAAAACTTGAAAATGTGTTTACCAAACTACTCGCGCAGCGACTATGCAGGCGAACTTTTTGAAAAATTCATGTTCAAACCAGTGGGTGCGTTTTGCGAATGCAAGCGATGTGTCTACATGCACGATTTAACAATAAACACGACTATAAAAAATGCGAAAATCCCCAAGTTATTGATGAATGCCACTGTTTTAAATAACGGCCATAATTGGGTATTTACCAATTCGGGAATGGGGGAAATCGAAAGAGATAAAAGTCTTTTATTTGTTGATGGAAATTTCAAATTAGAACGTGTCAAATCCTATCAAGACTTATGTATAAGTAACTGTGATTCACGGTGTGAAGAACAAAATAAACGGAAACGCGGACCGTGCAAGCATAGTTGTTTCAGGCTGGGCCATGCTGTTGCTGCTTCAGCCAGCGTCCCTGGAGTCTTTGTCCCCCTTGCCATCAGTGATCTTTATGAGGAAGGCATTCGGGTGCAGCTTGCTGATGGGGGTGTTCATGATAACCAAGGGATTAGTACTCTGTTGAGTGAGAGACCTAAGTGCACTCATTTTATTATTAGTGATGCATCTAAACAAATGGAAAATGAAAAAGAACCGTCTACGTATATCCCTGGAGTGGTGGGGCGAAGCGCCAGCATTCTCGCCGATCTGGTGAGGGAAAAACAGATTTCAGGCCATATGAAAAAATACCATCGCACGACAGCATTGTTGCACTTGAAAAAGCGGCTGTCAATTGACTCGATCCCGATCAAAAATCAAGAAAGACAAGGCTGCTCGTTTAAAGGGCCTTACCACACATACGGTGTCAACGAAGAAGTTCAAAATCTGCTTTCAAAAGTCCGGACAGATCTTGACTCTTTTTCTGAAGTGGAAGCCTACTCATTAATGCTTGACGGGTACAAAATGAGCGAGTACGAGTTTAAGCGCTCCCAAATAAAGGATCTTGCCGCAAAGTCTCCTATAAAACCAAAGAATTACCGCTTTTTCGAAATAGATAGCTGGCTTACGGCAGAAGAGATTCATCCATATTATAAAAGGCTTTTAACAGCTTCAAGCAAAACGTTGTTTAAACCTTTTAGAATAAACAGGGGTCTGAAAAATATCGGCATTTTAGTTGCGGTATTTATAGGAATAATGCTTATGCCTACCATCAATATTCCTTCTAATATATCCTTGCCAACAGTGCTTTTTAATTTTGCCAATTTTGTATGTGCTTCTTTTAAAAGCAATATATACCGGTCGTCTCAGAAACCCGGCAATCAAAATTTTGTTCAAAATTGTTCCTGCGGTATTGATCGCTTTAACGGGATTTATTTTTGTGAATATGTACCTTCTAGTGTTTGATAAGCTCTTCTTATACTTTGGCAGTATGCAAAAGTTAAAAAGAAAAGCGTAAAAAAAGAGCCTTCATTCGGAGGCTCTTTTTACTTACAGCTACGCTCAATCGGCAATGTACAGCATCTGAAAGACCCGCCGGATTTTATGATTTCGGATAAGTCGATCTCGATGACCGTATAGCCCCTTTTTCTGAGCTCCTGATTTACGTGGCGGTTATCCGGGAGGCTGATGACGGTTTTATTGCCGATGGACAAGACGTTTGTGCCGAGTCTGAACTGTTCATCATCCGTAATTTCGATCATCTCATAGCGTTTTTTCAAGACATCGTATTCTCTTTCTCCCAGGGCTTTTGGATAGACAAGCGCTTCTGTCGGCGAAAGAATGTTGAAGACGCAGTCCAAATGAAGAAAAGTCTCTTCAAACGGAACCGGTACGACTTCATATGAGGGTAGCCTGCGCTTCAGCTCTTGGACGGCCGAAAATGTCGTCCTGTGGCTGATGCCGGCATATACGGTATTTTGGTCGACGAGGATGTCGCCGCCCTCGATTTGATATCCTTCATTAAATGTGGCCCAGGCGATCTGTTCTTTTGCCAGCCATTCCTGGAGGACGTTTTCTTCGCCTTGGCGGATGTCGGCTGAAAGCTGAGCGGAAAACACGGTGTCTCCGATCGTAAACCCGATATCGCGCGTGAAGACCTGTTCCGGGAATTGGCTTAAAGCGGGCAGAATTGCGACTTCAATCCCCCGGCTCTCCAATTCTTTTATCAATGTTTCATGCTGGCGGACGGCCAGCGTTTTATCGATATTATCCTTTTGGAAATACTTTTGTGTTTCGTTGATCACTTCGGCGATCTCCATATACTCCGGTCTGCATAATACCACTTTTTTTAAGACATCGTATTCGCTTGTGCAGCCCGCGCCGCGGTTTTTTTTCGAGATTGCTGAGTCCATTTTCATTCCCCCGTCCTCTCTTTAGTCATTTCATTATTCCCTTCCCGCAGCGGGAAATAAACATTTTAGCCAGAAAATCTGACAAGTTACTCGGATAAAAAAGTTTAGACAAATGAATTCTAATAGTGTTTAATAAAGAAAAAATCCACTTTACAAACGCATCTTAGTAGACATCAAAGGAGTAATGGATGATGAATGGACCTGAGAAAAGATACTGCAAAGAATCAAAAGTTGTCAAAACTAGCAGGGTGTTTCCGCTTGATACGAACAATCACAACACCTTGTTCGGCGGCAAGCTGATGAGCTATATCGACGATATCGCCTCGATTTCGGCAGCGAGACACTCGAGGTGTGAAACCGTGACGGCTTCCATGGATTCCGTCGATTTTCTCGAACCGATTCGCCAGGAAGATTCCGTCTGTCTTGAATCTTATGTGACATGGGTTGGCAGAACATCGATGGAGGTATTCGTCAAAGTCATTAAAGAGCATTTGCTGACAGGCGAACGAAAGCTTGCGGCGACTTCTTTTTTAACCTTCGTGGCGCTTGATCAAGACGGCAACCCTCAAGCCGTTCCTCAAGTTGTACCGCAGTCTGAAGAAGAAATCATGCTGCACCAGACCGCCCGTCAGCGTGCTGAAGAACGGAAAAACCACCGCAAACACAGCAAAGCGCTGGCTCAGGCGCTGGCTGTAGACAAACCTTGGTAAACATACGATCAAAACCCCGGCTCAAGCATCAGTTGCCGGGGTTTTGCTGTGTCATGCATACACAAACCAATATCTGTTCAAAATAAATGACAAAAAACGGAAAGAAGTTTTGGTTGAATGCTTGAATTTGTATGGACTTTTTTAGCCAAGCCAGCTTTAGTGTTCTCTATAGCCTATATTCTTTTTCGAATCGCAGGGAAGAAAGCCGTTTCGCAAATGACGAACTTCGATCTTTTGCTGACATTTGCGATCGGAACGATCATCAGCGAACCGATTCTTACTTCTAAAATTTCGATGTCGATTTATTATGCACTTACTTTTCTGATCTTCTATTTGTTGATTGAAAAGCTGTCATTACACAATAAATGGCGCTGGTTTCTTGTCGTCAGCCCGACTGTGCTGATTCGAAACGGCAATATTGATGAAGGGGGATTAAAAAGAGAGCGGCTGACCGTCAATGAACTGCTCGGCAAATTGCGCGAAAAAGGCTATGCCGACCCGAAAGATATCGACATCGCCCTGATTGAAGAATCGGGCCAGATCAGCGTGATTCCCAAATCGGAAGCGAGGCCTGTACAGCCGCGGGACCTCAGCTTGGAGACGAAGCGGAATTTCGTGCCGATTCCGCTCATTTTAGACGGTGAAATTATCGAACACAATTTAAAATACTTGAAAAAAACGAAAGAATGGCTGTTTCAAAAATTAGAGGATCAAGGGATTGAGCAAGCGATGCTGCCAACCATTACACTCGGCACCCTGAACGAAAAAAATGAACTTATGATTGATACGGAAGATCCCGGCAGCCCGTTAACCGATGATCCCTATCTTTATAAACCGGGGCAAGACCATTAATTTTCGCCGAATAGGCGATTTTTTTATTTTTTTGTTATTTCGGAAAAATATTAAGAGTCTGTTCTTTTCTTCATCCGTAAAATGAAACGGGGCATATGTCATAAAAGTTGAAAATGGTGTCACAAAAAACAGGAGGAAAATATGTTGTTTTCTGTATTTTTGTAGCATATATTAGTTTTTGTGAAAAAATTTTGATGGTAGGTGCAATTGATGAAAAGATTTTTTAATGTAATGATTTTGGGGGCCCTGCTGCTGCTCGGCACTTCTGTGCCAATCGAAGCGGCAGACTACGGACGCGACGTTCTCGGCTCAAAAGACGGCTGGGGCGCTTACGGAAAAGGAACGACCGGAGGTGCTGACGCTTCTTCCGATCAGGTATATACGGTCGAAAACCGCAAGCAGCTTGTTGAGGCATTAGGGGGAGACAACAAAAAGAACGGCGAAAATGATACGCCGAAGATCATCTATGTGAAGGGAACAATCAATCTTAGTGTTGATGAAGACAACAATCCTTTAGGCTATGAAGATTATAAAGACCCTGAATACTCGATCGAAGCGTATCTCAAAGCTTATGATCCGAAGAAATGGGGGGGAAAGGAGCCGTCAGGGAAGCTTGAAGAGGCAAGGCTCCGCTCGAAAGACAATCAGAAGGAACGGGTCTTAATCAGAGTCGGTTCGAACACGACGATTATCGGGCTCGGAGATGATGCGAAAATCAACGGCGGAGGCTTTTATGTCAAAAACGCGGAAAACGTGATTATCCGCAATATCGAATTCGAAAACGCGTACGATTTCTTTCCTGGCTGGGATCCGACTGACGGAAGCAGCGGAAACTGGAATTCAGAATATGACAACATTTTGATTGAAACGTCCAAATATATTTGGATCGACCACTGCTCATTCAATGACGGAGATCAGCCTGATGAACTGACCGAAACATATTTCGGCCGCGAATTCCAGCATCATGACGGACTGCTGGACATCAAAAAGCAGTCGGATTTTATTACGGTCTCCTACAGCATATTTTCAGGACATGCTAAAAACACGATTATCGGATCAAGCGACAGCTACAAAGCAGACAACGGGCATTTAAGGGTGACATTCCACCATAATCTCTACGAAAATATTAAAGAGCGGGCGCCGCGTGTCCGCTACGGAAAAGTGCACATCTACAACAACTATTTTAAAAGCACGAAAAACAGCTACAATTATTCATGGGGCGTAGGCTATTCTTCAAAAATTTATGCTGAGGACAACTACTTCGACCTGCCGGAAGGAACGAAGCCTCAAAAATTGATGAAGGTCTTTAAAGGTGACGCTTTATATGAAAAAGATACGCTCGTAAACGACCAAAAAAGCGTCGCAAAAATTGACGTTGTCAGCACATACAACAAAGCCAACAATGCGTCTATCAAAAAAACGGCCGGCTGGAAGCCGACGCTGTTTGAAAAAATCGACGACGCAGAAAATGTGCCGGCAATCGTTGAAGCGCAGGCAGGCGCAGGAAAACTGAAGTAATACACGCAAAGCGGACATGAGGATGTCCGCTCAGCGTGTCGACAAACCCTCGCATTCGTTGTCAGGCCTGCTAAGTCGGTGCTCACGAATAGGAGAAGGGTCGGCGGCTAACCGCTCAGGCGTCCTGCCTGAACGCCGCCGTCATCACATCCTGTGAAAGTCCGCTCCGATGCTTGGCCTTCCTAGACTGCAAGGGTTGCGGGTCCCACTGAAAGGATGACAAAAAAAGCGGACATGAGATCTCCGCTTTTTTTTGCTCAGGTATCTTGTAATGCAAAATAGTGTATGTTATGATTCTTGTATCTTGTATTGCAAGATACATAAAAGAGGTGGCTTATGAGTTCAACGCAAATGCTGAAAGGGATTTTAGAAGGTTGTCTGCTTGCCGTCATATCCGAAGGGGAGATATACGGCTATGAAATGACAAAGGTGCTTGCGGGATACGGTTTTTCGGATATCAGTGAAGGAAGCATCTATCCGATTCTCCTCCGCATGCAAAAGGAAAAATGGGTGGAGACCGAATTAAAAAGGTCGGCGAGCGGCCCGAAGAGAAAATATTACAGGCTTACACCCCTTGGCGAAGCGGAGCTCCAATCGTTCATCGGACGTTGGGAAGCATTATCCGGGAACGTCAATGCGCTGCTCGAAAAAAAACTGAAGGAGAAGTGAAATCGTGCTATCAAAGGACATGCAAAACGTATTGGACGACATGAGATTGTATTTAATGTCTGTAGGAAAAAGCGACAAAGAAATTGAAGGGATCATGAATGAGCTGACTGTTCATGCCTTGGAAGGGGAAAAGGAAGGAAAAACCGTCCGGCAAATTTTTGGTGACTCTCCCAAGTCATATGTTCAAGCGCTGTCAAAAGAGCTTTCATCAAGGCCGGGGGAGATCGCCAAGTTGTTGTTTGCCATTTTGATCGGCGCGATATCCTATTTTATATTCAGTGACGCCGTGAACGACAGCCTCAATTATTCGGTCTATGTACTGGCAGGCTATCCGCTTTATATTTTGCTGGCAGCGGCTATGTTACCGCTCTTGGGCCGCGTTTCAGCGTTTAAAGGGAAGAAAACGGCCTTCATGTATACGATGATGTACACCGCTTTGACGTTTTTTCCGATTTTGGCGATTATTTTTATTGACCGGCAATTCGGGACACCTGTTCTTTCGTTTGACGGGGGAAGCCGCTGGCTGATTATGGCTCTGTCGTTTCTCGTGATCGTACTTTTGTCTTTCAGGTTGAAAGCTGCAGCCTTGTCCATATTGCCGCTGCTTTTAGCCGGAACGCATTTTTTGTTTCAGTATATGAAGTGGGATTCAGCCGGAGCCATGATGGCAGAAACTTATATTCCCTATATCGGGCTGTTGCTCGTCATGTTCATTGAGACAAAGCGTGCGAAAAATACGGCTCACTATGAATGAAATATTGAAGAGCATTATATTTTTTAAGGTAAAGACTCTTGCCTTTTGGCGATCACAACGTTTATGATCAGAGCATGAAAGGTGGCCGATATATGGATACGATGTGGGGCTATGTACTCGTCTTTATTTTGGCTGCGATTCCGTGGTTTGAAGTGATCGGTGTCGTGCCGCTAGCGATCATTGCCGGGCTTAAACCGGTTCCGTCAGCTATTATTGCACTATTCGGAAATCTGTTAACCGTACTGCTGCTTATTTTTTTAATTGACAAAGTGAAGGCGTGGCTTGAAAGAAGACGCGGGGAGCGGGGAACAGAGACCGATAAGCTCTCAAAAAGGAAAAGCAGGGCGAAAAAAATATGGCTGACCTACGGCATCCCGGGCCTTTCTTTCGTGGGACCTTTCTTTATCGGCTCCCACTTAACCGCGTTTATGTGCATGGGTTTTGGGGCCAAGCGCAGGCAAACGGCGCTGTGGATGACGGGGAGTCTCGCAGTATGGACAACGGCATCGGCTGTCGCTGCCTACTATGGTTTCAGTTTCCTCGCTCCTGAAAATGAAGGGCTGCTGAAAAATATCTTTAAACAAGAGGAGTGAAGTCATGCCGTTTTTGAAAGATTTATCTCCAGTTGAAGAGATGGCGCCGACAGTCGGGATGCTTTTTTCAGCGGTCAATGAAAACATCGAACGGCTGAAATCAATCGTCTCCGGCATCAGCCAGGAGGAGCTGGAATATAAGGGGGAGCATGGCGATAAAAACAGCATCGCCCAGCTGATCTATCATTTAATCAATGTCGATATTCGCTGGGTATACAGGCTGAAGGGAAGCGAATTTCCAATAGAGCTGGAAGAGAAATACGGGCCGATGACAGATGAAAACGGACGATTGGCGGAGGTAAAAGGCTTACCCTTATCCGTGTTAATCGAGTGGTATGACGAGGTGCTGAAGATGTTGAAACGCACCGTTAAAGGCTTTTCGGAAACAGACTTGCTGAAGAAGGTTCCGTATGAGGGAGGATTTGCGACGATCCGCTGGGGAATCTGGCATATGTCTGATCATAACCGCTATCACCAGGCGCATATCCAAGCCTGCTTAGGGGAGTACCGCAGGCAAAACAGTTGATTTTTTCGAATGATTTGGTATGATGCTAATTAGCAAACTTCATAGCGTTAAAGTTTTCTAGGGTTCCGCGCATTCGGATGTGGTCTGGTCCGAGAGAAAACACATATGATTTGTTCATATGCACACGGAGGGATAAAAGCCCGGGAGTATCGTTTTCATCGATAACCCGGGTTTTTTCTTTTGCTGAAAATGAATTGGAGGGATTGTGATGAGATGGGGCAGTGTCATACTTGCGGCCTTGTTTGAAATTGGCTGGGTCATGGGGCTGAAACACGCTGATTCGGCTCTTGAATGGATCGGCACGGCGGCGGCCGTCGTGATGAGCTTTTATATACTGGTGAAGGCGGGAGAGAAGCTGCCGGTCGGAACCGTGTATGCCGTATTTACCGGACTCGGCACGGCGGGAACGGTCGTCTGTGAAATCGTCTTGTTTCATGAGCCGGCAAATATCGCCAAGCTTGCTCTGATCGGTGTTTTGCTATGCGGCGTGATCGGCTTGAAGCTTGTAACAAATGAAGAGAAAGGGGAGGTGTCATAATGGAATGGATCTGCCTCATCGCCGCCGGCTTGCTGGAAATGCTCGGCGTGACGATGATGAACCAGTTTCATAAAGACAAGCGGATGAGATGGATCTTTTTGTTGATCATCGGTTTTGCCGCCTCGTTTTTCTTGCTTTCCCTTGCGATGGAGACGCTGCCGATGGGAACGGCGTATGCAGTTTGGACAGGGATCGGCACGGTTGGAGGAGCGCTTGTCGGCATTCTGTTTTACGGAGAGCCGAAAGACGGAAAGCGCATCTTTTTCATCGCGCTCATTTTGGGATCTGCCGTCGGGCTGAAACTGATAAGCTAGAGTCCGGCCCGGCACTTTAAGGCAAATGGGCGTCCGTAAATTGATTTTTCAATAAACTCCAGTATAATGAAAAGATAGTTTACGAATTACAAGCAAAGAGGGTTTTACGAAAATGAATGCATATATGAAACAGCAGTTATCGCAATATCAGGAAATCAATAACGATAAGGCCCGCCTTCTGGTCAGCTGTCCGGATCAGCCTGGAATCGTTGCCGCCGTATCTTCATTTTTATTTGAAAACGGCGCGAATATTATTGAATCGAGCCAGTATACGACAGACCCCGAAGGAGGCCGGTTCTTTCTGCGAATTGAGTTTGAAGCCGAAGGCATCCGCGAAAAGATCGAACAGATGAAAGCGGCGTTTGCCGCTGTGGCGGAGTCCTTCCAAATGACGTGGAGCATGAATTTGGCGAGCGAGCTGAAACGCGTCGCGATCTTCGTATCAAAAGAGCTTCACTGCCTGCATGAACTGCTATGGGAATGGCAGAGCGGCAATTTGATGGCGGAAATTGCAGCGGTTATCAGCAATCATGAAGAGGCAAGAGAAACCGTTGAATCGTTCAATATCCCGTTCCTTTATATGAAAGCGAACAAAGACATCCGTGAGGAAGTGGAAAAACAGCAGCTGAAATGGCTTGAAGAGTACCGTGCAGATGTCATCGTTCTCGCCCGCTACATGCAGATTTTAACACCTGATTTTGTCTCGGCTCATCCGAACAAAATCATTAATATTCACCACTCCTTCCTGCCGGCTTTTATCGGAGCAAATCCGTATAAACGGGCATATGAAAGAGGCGTTAAACTGATCGGGGCAACATCGCATTATGTGACAAACGAATTGGATGAAGGCCCGATCATCGAACAGGATATCGAACGGGTCGACCACAGAGACAATGTGGAAGCATTGAAAAACATCGGCCGTACGATTGAGAGAAGCGTTTTGGCACGAGCGGTCAAATGGCACTTGGAAGACCGGATTATCGTGCATGGAAACAAGACGATCGTCTTCAATTAAATTGTTTGATCTCCCTCTTGACAGAGGCGTTTTTCCTAGGCATAATAATAAAAAATCACGAGCGTTGAAGAGGGCCAGTAAGCAGTTCTTTCTGTGAAAGAGAGTGAAATGGCATGCTGAAACATTTCACCACATGAAACCTGCCGAACCTGCCTCAGAGTCTCAGGGGGAAAACCTGGGCGCATACCCTGGCGTTAAAGGGGAAAGAGGAGTGCGCTTATTTCTCGCGCATTCAATGAAGGTGGTACCGCGGAAAGCTCTTTTCGTCCTTTTTATTTGGACGAAAAGGGCTTTTTTTGTTGGCTTCTGCCAGATCATCTCGGAGGGAAAAAACGTGAAAAAACAACGGATTGTCATTAAAATCGGAAGCAGTTCATTAACCAACTCGAAAGGCAGCATCGATGAGGAGAAGATCAATGACCATGTTCGGGCGATCGCTGCTCTGAAAAAAGAAGGCCACGAAGTCATCTTTATTTCGTCCGGCGCTGTCGCTGCGGGATTTTTACAGCTCGGCTATCCCGCGAGGCCTGTCACGCTAAAGGGGAAACAGGCTGCAGCGGCCGTCGGCCAGAGCTTGTTAATGCAAACATATATCGAGCATTTTGCAGACCGCGATATCAAGCCTGCGCAAATCTTATTGACGAGGAACGATTTTGCCAAACGGGAACGGTATCGAAATGCATATGCGACCATAATGGAACTGATTGAACGGGGGCTTGTCCCGATTATTAATGAAAATGATTCGGTATCTGTTGAAGAATTGACGTTTGGAGACAATGACATGCTTTCCGCCCTGGTGAGCGGACTGATTCATGCCGACAAACTCATCATTTTAACGGATATTAACGGCCTCTATGACTCGAATCCGAATGAACATCCTGATGCCCGCCGTTTTGATTACATTCCCGAAATTACGGACGAACTTTTGGGCTGCGCCGCTTCCGCCGGTTCAAAAGTCGGGACGGGCGGAATGAAGTCGAAACTTTTGGCGGCAAAAACCGCTCTTTCACTCGGCGTCAATGTTTTCATAGGCGCCGGAGAGGGAGATGATAAGCTGATTCAGATTTTAAAAGGAAACGGGGACGGCACCTATATCGGTCAATCCGACTTGTCTTCCGTCAACAATCATAGACAGTGGATCGCTTTTCATTCTCCTGTCTCAGGGAAGATTACCATTGATGAGGGGGCTGAGCTGGCGATTACCGAAAATGGCGGCAGCTTGCTGCCGGCCGGCGTAACAGCAATATCCGGGGATTTTCCGAAAGGGGCGGTTGTCGAAGTTTACGGACCGAGCGGCTTGGCCGGAAAAGGCCAAACGCTGTACTCCGCAGCAGAGCTTGAAGAGGTGAAAGGGAAACGAAGCGATGAGTTCCATCATGAAGAAGGGATAGAAGTCATCCATCGAAATGATTGGGTAAGTATTAAAGAATAAGGGGATGAAAGAATGAGCGAAGTGATTGAAAAAGCAAAAAAGGCTAAAGCTGCAAAAGAAGAACTGATTCATCAGCCGACTGAAAAGAAAAATGAGGCGCTTTCCTTCATCGCCGAGGCGCTCCGCTTTAAGCAAGATGAGATATTGGCAGCAAACGAGAAAGATATCGCTCGCGGAAAAGAAAAAGGCGTTTCACCTGCGCTGCTTGACCGCCTTGCCTTAACGCCGGAGAGGCTGAATGATATAGCAGACGCCGTCATGCTGCTCATCAAGCTTGAAGATCCTGTGGGGGAAACGCTTGAAACGATCCGCAAAGACAACGGGCTTTTCATTGAAAATGTCAGGGTGCCGCTCGGAGTCGTCGGCATGATCTACGAGGCCCGGCCGAATGTAACGGTCGACGCTGCGACCCTCTGTTTGAAAACGGGAAATGCCGTCATCCTGCGGGGCAGTTCATCAGCCATCAACAGCAATCAAGCGCTCGTCCGCGTGATCAGAGAAGCGCTCGAACAATCTGCGCTTCCGCAGGATGCCGTTCAGCTCATTGAAGATACAAGCAGGGAAGCGGCACAACAGCTGTTCACGTTAAACGACGGCTTGGATGTGCTGATTCCGCGAGGAGGGAAAAACCTCATCGATATGGTGGTGCGGGAATCCACAGTGCCTGTCCTTGAAACAGGCGCGGGGAACTGTCACATATTCATTGATGAATCGGCAAAGCCCGACATGGCCGAGCAGGTTGTAATCAATGCCAAAACGCAGCGTCCTTCTGTCTGCAATGCGATTGAAACGGTGCTTATCCATAAAGACTGGGCGGAAGAGCATACGACAGCGCTGCTTCAAAAGCTTGAAGAAGCAGGTGTTGAAATCAGGGGAGACGAAGCCGTATGCGCGATGCTGCCATCTGCGGTTCCTGCTCGCGAGACCGACTGGGAAACCGAGTTTCTTGCACCGGTTGTCAGCATCAAAACGGTCGCCGGAATCGCTGAAGCCATCCGGCACATCAGGCAGTACGGCACACGTCATTCGGAAGCGATTCTGACTGAAAATCAGGAAAACGCCCGGTTTTTCTTAACGTCTGTTGACGCTGCAGCAGTTTACCACAATGCTTCCACGCGTTTTACGGACGGCTATGAATTCGGCTACGGCGCCGAAATCGGCATCAGCACGCAAAAGCTTCATGCAAGGGGGCCGATGGGCCTTAAAGCGCTGACTTCTTCTAAATATATCATTAAAGGAAACGGACAAATTCGGATATGAAAGTGAAACATCCTGTTTTGACATGCAGACAGGATGTTTTTTTGTTGCGTTATCGTATTTAATTTTATAAAATTAAATTGTGCACAATTTAAATTAAGGAGACGATTAATCATGAAACCGCTATTTACCTCGCAAGCTACTGCCAAAGGCGGCAGAGACGGACAAGTCACCTCATCTGACCGCGTCCTTGAGCTGGAGCTGGCCATGCCGGGTACGCCAAAAGCCAAAAAGAACGAAAATGCCACCAATCCGGAGCAGCTGTTTGCCGCCGGATACGCGGCATGCTTTGACAGTGCATTGCAATTGACCGCCCAAAAAGCGCGTCTTCGAATGGAGACAGAGGTGACGGCGAACGTCAGCCTTCTGAAAGATGAAGCAGATGGAGGCTATAAGCTCAGTGTCACGCTGCAAGTAAAAGGAACCGGTGTCGAACAGCCGGAACTCGAAAAACTTGTTCATCAAGCTCATAACGTTTGCCCATATTCAAAAGCGATTTCCGGAAATGTTGATGTCAGCCTTGAAGTGATTTCTTAAAAAGAGAGGCGCCTTCATATCGAAGGCGCCTTTTTGCTGTCTTTACAGCGCATCTGTTTTTTTCGTCAATGAAGCCAGAAGGGATTCAAGCGTTTGTTTCAAGTTCTTCAGTTCGCCAGCCGACAGATCGGTCCGGGCGATCATGTGTTGCGGAATGCTGCTCGCTTTTTCCTGAAGTGCCAGGCCGTCTGCTGTCAGCCTGACGACCACAGACCGTTCATCTTCAGGTGACCGCTCCCTTGTTAAAAGCCCGTGCTGCTCCATTCTCTTCAGCATCGGCGTCAGTGTGCCGGAATCGAGATAAAGGAGCTTGCCCATTGTTTTGACGTTTAATTCCCCGTGTTCCCATAATAAAAGGAGTACGAGGTACTGCGGATACGTAATATTGAGTTCATCAAGCAGCGGCTTGTAAAGCTTCGTCATTTCACGCGAACTGGCATAAAGGAGAAAACAAAGCTGTCTGTCAAGCCTCATATGTTCAAATTCGTTTGTCATTGTTTCACCAACTCTTTTCTATGTTCCTTTTTATTGTATAAGATTTTTCGTTCTTTTCCCATTGCTCTGCAGAAAATCCGAAAAAACAAAAACGGATGTTTAAAAAACTCATTTTGTGAAATATAAAGAGTAGAGGAAAAAAACGTAAGGAGGAATCAGGATGACTGCAATATTTACAGCAAAAGTTACGGCCAAAGGCGGAAGATCTGGACATGTCAAATCAGATGACGGGGTTTTGGACCACAACATTGTCATGCCAAATGAAAAAAAAGATGGCGAATCAGGGACAAATCCTGAACAGCTCTTTGCGGCGGGATACGCGGCGTGCTTCGGCGGCGCATTAGAGCATGTCGCAAAACAAAAAGGCATTGACATCGATTCTGAGGTCGAGGGCCATGTGAGCTTGCTGAAGGATGAGAGTGACGGCGGTTTTAAAATCGGCGTCAAGCTGATCGTCACATCAGGCGGGGTAGACAAAGAAAAAGCGAAAGAGCTGGTCGAAGCCGCGCATGACTTTTGCCCTTATTCAAAAGCGACGAGAGGAAATATCGACGTCAATCTTGAAGTAAAATAAACAAACGGGAAAGATGAAAACGAGAAAGCAAACAAGCTTGTTTGCTTTCTTTTTTAGAAAGGAGCAGCAAATGGCATATTTAAAAAAAGCGCTTGTATTCGCCGTGCTCTCTGCCGCCTTCGTCCTTGCAGGATGCGGAACTGGAGCGAAGGAGAACAACGGAAATCAACCCTCCGCTGATACGGCCAAACAGAAAGCGCCTGATTTGAAAACATATTCTCTTGACAAAAAAATCCGGTCTGAAGAAGATTTTGATTTGATAGGCAAGTATGTTCATGCCGAAGACGACCAAATCACGCTTGAAATAAAGGATAAGGAACTGATTGTCCCGAAAAGCAGCCGTTTTCACAGCGAAGACGACCATGATGACTTAATCGGGAAGCTTGTGAAGGTAGAGGTGGACGGAAAAACGCAAGAAGCGGAAGATGCCGAGCTCATGCCGCAGTCAAAAGCCGACCAAAACGGCGTATATGAACAGGAGAAAGACGGGAGCCAAAAAATCATTGCCGCGTTTGTCAGCGAATCGGAGCAAAACATTACAATCAAAACAAAAGCAGGGGAAAAAACTTATCAGAAAACAGCTGATTTTGAGAGGGATGTCGCCGAAGCACCTGAAAAACTGAAAGGGAAAATCGTCAGGCTTGAAATTGAAAAGGATGGAAAGGCGGAAAGTCTTGACTTGGAATCTGAAGATCAAAAGCTTGAATGGTATGAGCCGTCTGCTTCAAAATGAAAAAGCTTCCTACACCAGGAAGCTTTCTTTATTTTAATATTCCACTTTTTGATCGGTCGTTTCCCATGTGAGAAAAGGCTCAAGCTTTGCTTGAAGGTCCATTTTATAAAAGGGAATTGTCCGTTCGCTTTGCGTTTTGGTGATTTCTTCATAAATAAAAGAATCGTCAAAACCGGCCGATGCGGCATCTGAATGCTGAGCGGCGAAGTAAACTTCCTTCGGTCTTGCCCAGTAGATGGCTCCCAGGCACATTGGGCACGGCTCGCAGCTTGTATAAAGAATGCAGTCGTTCAGCTGATAATCGCCAAGTGCTTCACAGGCGAGCCGAATAGCCGTTACCTCAGCATGCGCGGTCGGATCATTGCTTGTTGTGACATTGTTTTTTCCCTCGGCGATAATTTGGCCGTCTTTGACAATCACAGCGCCAAAAGGTCCGCCCGTGCCGCTTTTCACGCTCTCCACCGCAAGGTCGATTGCGCGCTGCAAAAATGTTTCATGATTCATTTCTGTATCCTCCTTGGTTGTCCTGCCTTCTTATTATAGCTGATGAATCCTGCAAAATAAATGCGCATCAGAATATTCAGTATGTTTGATTTCGGACGGTCCATCGCATACAATGAATGCTAGAATGATGAACGGGGGATGATGTTTTGCTTACATTATATATTGCAAGACACGGGCAGACGGAATGGAATATTGAAAAAAGAATGCAAGGCTGGGAAGACTCCAATTTAACGGCTTTGGGGCTGGCAAACGCAAATGCCCTCGGCGAACGGCTGAAAGATGTTCAATTCCAAGCGGCATATTCCAGTCCAAGCGGCAGGGCCGTTGATTCTGCGCGGGCTATGCTGCAGAACCGCAGTGTTCCCTTTATAACAGACGACAGATTAAAAGAAATCTCGATCGGCCGCTGGGAAGGAAAAACGTATGATGAGATCAAACAAAGCGATCCTGACTTGCTGGAAGCGTATTTTAATGCGCCTGAAACATACATGCCTGATGAAGGAGAGAGCTTTTACGATTTTGAAAGACGGGTCAGCCGGGCGTATGAATCCATTCTCCGCCGCCATCGGGAAGGCAATGTCCTCATTGTCAGCCATTCCGTGTTTATTTTAATGCTCTTGAATCTGTTAAAAAAGAGGCCGGTCAGTGAACTGTGGAACTCAAGCTATGTTCATGACACAGCTCTTGCGGTTGTAACAGTTTCCGAGGATGGAAGCGTCACGATCGATAGAGAAGGAGACGGGGAACATAGAGTAGAAGCAAAGAATGCCACCTGGTGAGCACGCCAAAAAGCCTGATTTCAACAATCAGGCTTTCAGCGTGTCGCCAACCCTCGCATTCGTTGGCAGGCCGCTCACGAATAGGAGAAGGATCGGCGGCAAACCATCCAGGCGTCCTGCCTGAACGCCGCCGTCATCACATCCTGTTGAAGTCCGCTCCGAGCCTCTTAGCCGGAATACATTTTGGCACTGAAGCTGTGGAGCGTGGCAGCGGAAATCGTTTTGTTTTTTGAAAGACAAACGGTTTTGACATCTGCCGCATCTGCTTCCGCTTTTTTTCCGAAAAGGAAGACCGTAAGAGAAAGCGGGCCTTTTGCGATTTGCTGATATGCCAGAAGGCAAAGGTTATCGGCGATTGTGCGGCTGATCATGCGGCGTGCTGACCACAGCTGCTGCTGTCCCTCTTCATCTAACTGAATATATGCTGCGGCTCGTTTTTTCGTAAAGAGTCCTGACAGACCGTTTTGTTTGAGCTGCTTCATGAGAGCAAGCGGTTCAGACAGCGGCGGCGCGGTCAGTCTGTAGCTGTCGGGGGAACATTTGGCTGCAGCCAAAAAAGACATGATCGGCAGGTAGCCCGCCAGACGCCCGCCGCTGTGGAAGAGCTTCTCTGCAAGCATTTGATCGGTCTTTTTCATGCGGATTTCTGTAAAGTGCAGGAGATGCTGCAAATCATCGAGCGTGTGTAAAAATCCATTGAGTTCATGTTCCATTTCGGATTGCGCCTGATCGATGCCGTATGTCCTTGCTGTTTTTACGCTGGAGAAAAGAACATGAAAATGGCGGTTCAAAAGGCGTATTAAATCGCTGATTCGTTGGTGGGAATAGCGAAATTGGCGGGCGAGCGCTTGCAGATCATTGATGTTCAGCCGGATCGTCATGTCAGCTCCTCGGCTTTCAGCTGAAGCCGCTCAATTTCATCGGACGCCTGCTCCTTAATGGCCCTCAGCTTGTCATACACGCGCGATTCCGCCCGGTCAAGGTCGTCCAAAAGCGCGTCATACATTTCGCGCGCCTGTCCGCGCCATCCGTTGATATACATTTGGTGCGCTTTTAAAATAGAAGAACTTTCCTGCCTCAGCTCATCAATGGCGGCAGTCACTTCTTTTACGTATAACTGTAGAGAGTGAATGTCTTCCTGATATATTTTTCGTTTGATTTTTCGTTCTAACGCTATTCCATCGTCAATCACTACATATTTTCCTTCCCTTCCATCATCTACTACAAATATGTTAAAAGAAAAGGATACGGAAGGAAATCGTACGAATGAATCAAAAGTCTTAATGATTTTTGGGCGGACGCACCTTATATAACGGTTCTTTCGACCTAAAAAGGGCTGAGGACATGAAAAGAGCCGCCCGTGTGAACAGGCGGCGTTTGTGTTGGGTTTTTTGTGAAATTAAACAGTTTGAGCCAGTTTGCCTCTTGCTTGTTTGGCTGCTTCAACCATATGTTTAAGCGCTGCGATCGTTTCTTCAGGCTGTCTCGTTTTTAAACCGCAGTCAGGGTTGACCCAGAAGCGGTCAGCCGGGCAGACTTTCAGCGCGTCTTCTATGATCGTGAGCATTTCATCGCTGGAAGGGACGCGGGGGCTGTGAATATCATAGACGCCAAGCCCAAGCCCTTTCAGGTAAGGGTGCTGTTCCAGATAATCAAGGAATCCGCCGTGGCTTCTGCTGTGTTCGATCGTAATGACGTCTGCGTCAAGATCTTCGATCGTGTCTACGATATCTTCAAAGTTGCTGTAGCACATATGCGTATGAATTTGCGTCGTATCTTCCACTGATGAAGTGGACAGTCTGAACGCTTCGGCAGCCCATTTAAGGTACTCGTCCCAATCCCGTTCTTTAAGCGGCAGGCCTTCTCTCAAAGCAGGTTCATCGACCTGGATGATTTGAATGCCTGCTTTTTCGAGCGCTTCAACCTCTTTGCGGAGAGCTTGGGCGATTTGGAAGGCAATCTCTTTTCTCGGCAGATCATAGCGGGCAAAGGACCAGTTTAAAATGGTAACAGGCCCTGTCAGCATGCCCTTGACTTTCTTCGAGGTCAAGGATTGGGCGTAAACTGTTTCTTTTACCGTCATCGGCTCTTTAAACTCGACATCTCCGTAGATGACCGGCGGACGGACGCAGCGGGAACCGTATGACTGAACCCAGGCGTATTTGGTAAAGGCGAATCCTCCGAGCTTTTCACCGAAATATTCAACCATGTCTGTCCGTTCGAATTCTCCGTGAACGAGAACGTCAAGTCCGAGCTCTTCCTGAATGTCAATCCATTTCTTTGTTTCTTCCTGAATAAATACTTCATACTGCTCGTCAGACCATTCTTTTTTCCGCCATTTTTGCCGCGCGCTCCGCACTTCCGCCGTCTGCGGGAAGCTGCCGATCGTTGTTGTCGGCAATAGAGGAAGTCCGAGAGATTCATTTTGGATCCGCAGTCTTTCTTCAAAAGCTGTCGGACGTTTAAAGTCTTCCTCGGTCAGCTTGTCTCTTTCTTCGGCAAAGGCCGAATTTGTCGCTGCACCGTATCGTTTGAGAGCTTGAAGGTGTCCGTGAGCTTCATCGATTTCCGCTTGGATGGCCGCTTTTCCGGAAACAAGTCCGTTCTTCAGCAGTGTAAGCTCCAGAAGCTTTTCTTTTGCAAAAGATAAACCGTTCAAGAGATCATTGGCAAGATGCTCGTCCGGGTGTTTTGCGACAGGGACGTGAAGCAGGCTGTTTGAAGGCTGAATCCAGACTTCGTCAACACCCGCACTCCGGATCAGCTCAAGCGCCAGGTCCAGGCGTTCTTCGAGATTGGCTTTCCAAATGTTGCGCCCGTCTAAAATACCGGCGGCAAGGACTTTGTCTTTAGGAAAACCGTGCGCTTTTAAATGCTCGAAGTTTTTCCCTTTATCATGAACAAAATCAAGACCAATCCCGGCGACAGGAAACGATATCAACTCTTCATAAGCGTCAACCGAATCAAAATAGGTTTGCAGAAGGATATTCAGTCCAGGGACTTCCTCTGTCAACGTCTGATAGATTTCTTTGACTGCAGCCGCTTCTTCATGTGAAGCCGTCACTAGAGCAGGCTCGTCGATTTGCACCCATTTGCCGCCTTCCTGCTCAATCTCTTTCAGAACTTGGATGTAAAGAGGCGTCATTTGGTTATAAATATCTTTGATATCTTGTTGTTCATAGCCTTTTGCAAGGGCTACGAAAGTGTAAAGGCCGAGTATGACGGGCTTCGTTTCTGTTCCCAATGCTGCTTTTGCTCTTTTGTAATCTTCAAGCGGTTTGTTTCTCGTCACGCGGTATTGTGCGCCTTTTTCAAATTCAGGCACAATATAATGGTAGTTTGTGTTAAACCATTTTGTCATTTCACACGATACAGCATCTTTCGTGCCTCTCGCCATTGCGAAATAAGTATCTAACGGATCATGTACATCCTTGAATCTTTTTGGAATCCAGTTGAACATCACCGCCGTGTCAAGAACGTGGTCGTAAAGGGTAAAGTCGGAAACCGGTATGATATCGATTTGCTGATCAAGTTGAGTCTGGAGGGCTGCTAAAAATTGTTCGTCCATTTCTTTTAAAAAGGTCTCACGGTCTGTGTTTCCTTTCCAATAAGCCTCAAGCGATTTTTTCCATTCTCTGTTCAAGCCGATTCTTGGAAATCCCAAGCTGCTCGTTTTTACATTTGTCATTCTGGTCTCCTCCTTTTAATGTTCAATAAAAAAGACACTCACACTTCGGACAATGAGAAGGTGAATGCCTGAAAACAGCATTTTTGCGAACGAGAAATAAACGTAGCGATTGTTACGTCAACTCGAACACCTCCTATCGACCGTAGGTTGATGGTGCGTCAGAACAGGCAGGTCTCCTGGCTCATGAATCGACGGTTATTTCCCCCTTCCCGTATAGAAACAGTGGGTTTTATGAAATAACCTCCTCATTCACAGTGGCGGGACCGCGTCGGATTTTCACCAAACTTCCCTTTTAAAATCTAACCTCGTTAGATTACCATGTTCCCGGCGATGAAATTGTTTAGTAGATTATATACCGTCACGATCTTTTAGTCAAAATAATTTTTGAATTCTTGCAATTAAAAAGATTCGGCCTTATCGACAGCCATGAAAAAGGCCGCCGACATTGTCGGCAGCCTCCTTAGGCTGTTAAAGGGAAAGAAGTTTTGCTTCGCCGGCTTTTTCCGCCAGTACCTCCGGCGCCGACAAATATAAAAATCCGTTGCCGATCAGCGCTTTTGAGTAATCAAGAGGAAGCGTGCGGCGGATTAACTGAGCATACAGTTCCGGTTCTGTCAGTTTCCGTTTAAACGCCTCTTCTTCAGCTGACTTAATGAGAGCGAGCGCGCCGCTGACGTGCGGTGTAGCCATCGATGTTCCCGTCAGCTTTCCGTATTGATGATCTGGCAATGTAGAGAGGATTTCTTCTCCAGGTGCAACGAGGTCAATTTCTTTGTTCGCATTTGAGAATTCGGAAGACTCCCGCGTCAATGACACGGACCCGACAGCGATGACTTCATTGTATGCAGCAGGGTATGAGTACTCCTCTGTACGGTCATTGCCGTCGCCTTCGTTTCCGGCGGCGCAGACGACGAGCACTCCGCTTTTCACGGCGTTTGCCACCGCTTCTTTCAATTCCGGAACGTCGGCAGGTCCGCCGAGCGACATTGAAATGATATCGGCTTTTTGTTCGACGGCGTAGTTGATCCCGTTGATGATCCATTCATAATCGCCACTGCCGTCTTCACCGCCGAGCACCTTGACGATTAATAGGTTCGCTTCGGGTGCCACGCCGGAGATGCCGCCGTTTTGATCGTTTGCGGCAATCGTCCCCGCCACATGGGTGCCATGTCCATTATAATCATGAAATTGATCTTCTTTTCCGTTGTCATCATCAGTAAAGTTTCTGCCTCCGATGATTCGGTCTGCCAAATCGGGATGGGTTGCGTCACAGCCTGTGTCAAGCACTGCGACAGTAATATCTTTTCCTTTAAAACCTTGTGACCACAGCTCCGGTGCCTTAATCGCATCGATTCCTTCCGGCAATTCATTCACGTCCATCAGCTTTGTGTCAGTGACATAAGGAATTAATCGCATTTGCATTTCAAAGCCCTCCCTGTTATATGCTGCTTTAGATGGGTTACAAGGTGCGTGATTTTATTGTAAAACATTCACTTTGTTAAAAAAAGGTTCATTTGTATGAATTTTATGAAAAGTTAAAAAATATAGATAATAAAGGAGAAAAGTCGAATAAATGCGAACAATGCTGGAATTGTAAGCGAAAAGACCTGTGAAATCGGTGAAAGGACGAGAGAATCACTAGATATATGAGATTTCGCTTCATCATATTATCACGGCAAAAGGATATCCTATTAAAAAAAGGAGTTGATACAAGATGAAAGAACAAGAAAACGAAAAAAGAGACGAATTGTCAATCGAGCAGGCGGAGTTTGTGCCGCATCCAAAGTATGAAGGAGAATACGCGCTTTTGCTCCACGAAAACTATCACCTGCTGTCAAAGGACGACCTTGAACAGAATAGCGAAAAATAAGAACGGAGCTCAGCATCTCGGCGAAAGAGCTGGTTTAATTTTGACGAAAAAGGGAATCAACCATAATAGAGAGCATTAAGTTTGCTTTTCTTATTGACAGTTATCCTTTTTTTCTGTAATCTCATTGTGTCCGGTAAATACAGCTCTTCGTTAGGTGAGGCTCCTGTATGGAGATACGCTGCTGCCCAAAAATGTCCAAAGACGCCAATGGGTCAACAGAAATCATCGATCTAAGGTGATTTTTAATGCAGCTGGCATGCTGCCTATGCCATACAGTGCTAAAGCTCTACGATGGAAGGCGTTAGGGTTTTATTTTGTATGGCTTTTAACACCTTCATTTCAATGAAATAGGTGTTTTTTTATTTTTTGAGGAAAGTGAACTTTCCGTATTAAACAAGGAGGTGGAAGTATGGATTCTCCCCATTCGAGGCGGTTTAAACATACGAGAAATATTTTACAGCATCACACATTGATTGATGAGGAGATCCTTATACTTCACCCCTTTTGCTATGGTGATATAAGGATCTCCTGAAAAGGGAGGTACAGATTGCCATGGTAAAAAACATGACATATGATGAACTGATTTTACGCATTATTATTTTGCTGAGAGACGGAAAGCGAAAAGAGTTTCAAAGCGTTTTAGAAGAACTGCAGCCTTATGATATGGCGATTCTGTTTAAGGAGATGCCCGAAAAGCACCGCGGCCGGTATCTGTCTTTTTTAACGGTTGAAGACATTACCGATCTCATGGGCGAACTGGACAGAGAAGAGCAGCTTGTCGTTTTGAACAAGGTCGGCAAAGAAAAAGCGATCCATGTGATGAATAAAATGGACAACGACGACCTTGCCGCGCTCTTCGAGGAAATGGACCCAGAGCTGAAAGACCAGCTTCTTTCCAGCATGGAAGCGGAAGAATCTGAAGCGGTCCGGGTCCTGATGAACTACCCGCCAGAAACAGCGGGAAGAATCATGACAAACCGCTATGTCTGGATTCCGCAGCATTACACGGTAAAAGAAGCGGTCGTCAAGCTGAAAAGCTTTGCGGAAATCGCAGAGTCGATCAACTATTTATATGTTATCAATGAGCAAAAGCAGCTTGTCGGGGTTATCTCATACCGGGATCTTATTTTGGCAGAACCTGATGAGAAGGTTCAGGATTTAATGTTTACAAGGGTGATATCGGCGGACGCTCTTCAAGATCAGGAAGAAGTCGCAAGGCTCATCGAGCGGTACGACTTTCTGGCGATTCCCGTTGTAGAAAAAGACCATGAACTGGTCGGGATCGTAACGGTTGACGACATTATCGACATCGTCATCCAGGAAGCGAATGAAGACTACGAAAAATTTGCTGCATCAGGTAAAGCGATCACGTTTGATACAAAATCGTATGTCGCTGCATACCGTCGTCTGCCGTGGCTGATCTTGCTTCTGTTCATCGGTTTGATCTCTGGCAGCATCATGAGCTATTTTGAAGACACGCTGCAGCAAGTTGTCGCATTGGCCTTTTTTATGCCGATGATCGCGGGAATGACGGGTAACACAGGAACACAGTCTCTCGCTGTCGTCATCAGAGGGCTGTCAAAAGAAGAGCTCAACAAAAAAACGATTTTCCGTTTGATTTTCCGGGAGCTCAGAGCCGGGATTATTATCGGCGTCGTGTGTGCGGTCGTGATTACGGGAATCGCGATTGTATGGCAGGGGAATCTGCTGCTCGGTTTTGTGGTAGGGACTTCGCTTTTTGCCACACTGATCATCGGAACGATGGCTGGAACGATCGTCCCGATCATCCTTCACAAGTGCAACGTCGACCCTGCAATTGCATCGGGTCCGCTGATTACAACATTAAATGACATTTTGTCACTGCTGATCTATTTCGGTATTGCAACTGCATTCATTCATTCGCTGTAAGCAGCAGCCCTCCTTTTTAGGGAGGGTTTTTTGCTTGCCAGAATCCGTAAAAGCCTATATATTTTAGGCAGAGATCAGGGGGGATTGGTATGAGAAGATTTGCACCTGTGCTGATTTGTTTAGCCGTTGCAATGGTTGCTGCCGGCTGTCAGAATGAAGATGAAGGAAAAGACAGGCGGCTCGTCGCAGTCGAGGATATGCTTGAGGCGATATTGAACGATGATGTATCAAAGATGAAGCGGTTGTACGTGGAGGGCGCAACCCCCTCTCCGGAAACAATCCTGGAAAACAAACAGAAATGGGGAATTTCCGGGCTTCGTGCTGATGATTTTCAAATTTCTGAAGCGAGCATCCATGTGTTTCATGCCGCTTATAAGATGGAAAATACCGGTCAGCCCGGAACGATCGCGTTTCGGATACGCAATGATCCAGATAAAGGCGTTATGATCGATTTCATTGGATACATAAAGGAAACGAAACAGCAGGAAAACAGGTGACGAATCATCCGGAGGGAATGATTCGTTTTTTTTTAGCGGTTTTTGTATTTAAAATGAGCGTTAAGCTGTCCTTCGAGCATTTTCTTTCTGAGCTGCTGGTCGTTTTTCAGCCTCTGTTCTTTTTTGCGCATATCTTTGAGGATTTCTGCCGTCTGAACACCGTCTTCCCGCTTGTTTGCGATTTCCATCAGCCGTTCGACGTCAGCAAAGGAATATTTGCGCGTGCCTCTTGAAGAGCGCTGCGGATAGATCAGCTTGCGTTCTTCGTAATAGCGGATCTGCCTGACCGACAAACCCGTCAGCTCGCTGACAATGCCAATTGAAATCACTTTTTTATCTTTATAAGAAAGATCTTCGACTGTCATTTTCCCACCCCTAAGATGACTTTTTTGTATTATATAAGAAAACGCGCGAAAAAACCTGACGTTTGTCAGAAAATCTAACATTGTTGAAAAACTTTTTAAAAAATCGCGGAAGAAAAGTTTACAGGAACAATGCAAGGGGTAAAAGTGTTTTGTATGCTGTAGGTACAGACTGATGAGGAGGAATCGTTGGATGAAGGAACACAAAGCAGTCACACTCGCCAAAGAAATCGTTGCTTTAGACATCAAGAGAGACGAATTGCTCGAGACATTCATGAAGCTTGCCGGAAAGGATGCGTTTCCGCTGCTGAGGGCGGTGCAGAACGGATTTTATCAAAAGTCCTCTTAAATCCGGAAGTGGGTGTGAAGGCAAACTTTACACGGCCTTAAAGCCTGGTTAATAAATAAGGTCTATTCTTATATTACAACACACGAAAATGAAAGGAGAAGATCATGAGCAGATTGTTAAAAAACGCTTTGGAAAAGGAAAGAAACCACTATTTAAAAAAACTGAACTCACTCGGTGAGTATAATCAGGATGTTTTGCAGAGGATGACGATTACGGAGCTCAGAAATGAATATTTTTATTTTTTCCGGAAAAATAAAGCCCGTTTTCAAAATCGGCCATTTTGAAAAAAACGGGCTTCTTTTTAATATCTTAAAAAAAATAAGCAGGAGTTTTCTTTCGGATAACGAAAATATATACATATAGAATATGGGAAAAGCATGACCCTTTCTTTTTCTACATTTGTAAGGGTTTTCATTTCCCGGGTTCATTTTAAGAAAATAGTATAAGAGGTAGATGATATGAGACTTTCGTTTAATGAGGAAGAAGTTCACCGTGCTATGTCGCTGTACAAGGTTTTTGCCAGGGCTTTTAAAAGCGTTTCAGAACATAGTATTCGGGACAGCAAGGAACACGGCTTTAATCCTACAGAATTTGCTGTATTGGAGCTTTTGTATACGAGGGGAGCCCAAAAGCTGCAGCAAATCGGCTCGAGGCTGCTCCTTGTAAGCGGAAACGTAACCTATGTGATCGACAAACTGGAAAAAAACGGTTTCATCAAACGAGAGCAGGACCCGAAAGATAAACGGTCTGTCTATGCGAATTTGACAGAGAAGGGAAAGGCATATCTCGATGAGATTTATCCGATCCACTCCCTGAGAATTGCGCGGGCTTTTTCAGGCTTAACAAAAGAGGAACAGGAGCAGCTGATGGCCCTTCTGAAAAAAGCCGGAATCCACAGCCAGCACCTATTGTTTCGCTGAAAAAGTCAGTTTTCCGTACGGTCATTTTCTTTTAAGTGATCGAGAATAGCTTTGATCTGTTTGTCTTGGGGCTGTCTGAAGAAGCTTTCGAAAGGGCATCCGAGTTCCTTTGTGCGTTTGATGACAGCCTCCATCGTAAAATTTGAGGGTGCCAAGTCTGAATAGACTTCATCCCAAAACAGTGGTGCGGCCACTGTGCCAAGCTCATTGCCTCTTGTGGAATACGGGCAGATGATCGTTTTTCCCGGAGCGTGCTGCACATAATCAATATAGAGTTTTCCGCCCCTGTTTTTAATCAGGCGTTCGGTTGTGAACAGATCGGGAAAAAGCGAGACACAATAAGAAGCCGCAAAGCTTGTGAAAAGGCGGGTTTCTTCATAAGTAAAGGCGTTTTTTGAAATCGGAATATAGATTTGTATCCCTTTATTCCCCGACAGCTTTGGAAAAGATAAGAGGCCGAGCTGATCAAATAAACGGTGAAGCTCTTTCGCGGCTCTGACGGCCAGCGGAAACTCCGACCTTGAAGGCGGATCGAGATCGAAAACGATTTCGGTCGGACGGGTCGTATCCGCTGTTTGAAAAGGGATATGGAACTCCAGCGCAAGCTGATTGGCAAGCCACAGCAGAACCGAATAATCGCTGCAGATGATATGCTCGTGCTCGTCATCCCGAATCGACGTGATAAATTCGGGTGCGTAGTCGGGCTTGTTTTTTTGAAAAAAAGATTCTCCGCCGGAACCGTGCGGATAACGGATAACGGTAAGCGCCCGATTGTCGAGAAACGGAAGCAGAAAATCGCCGATTTCATTCAGATATCCGATGTAATCCGCTTTTGTTTTATTGCTTTTAGGAAAGATGACTTTATCAAGGCTTGTCAGCTGCAAATCGGGGTGGACGTTTCTTGAATGAAGCAGCAGGCGCTTGTAAGTACAATCTTCCCAAGCCATGTCAAATTCAAAAGAAACAAACGACACTTCGCGCAATGTCCCGTAATGAATCGTTAAATAATGGACCGTCATGCAAATCGACGGATCTATGGTATATTCGCCGGGCTTTGTTTCGGTTCCGTACTGCTTGACGATTGAAAGAATGGCGTTTCTTTCCTGTTCTCCGAGTCCGTGGGAAACCGAACCGACTTCTTTGATTTGACCGCGGTCATAGACGGCGATTGTCAAATAACGGTTTGCCATGTTGTAGCCTGTCATAAATACAGCTGCTTTTTTGTAGTTTTTGAGCTTGAGCCATTCGGCTGTTTTTTTATTTTCAGCCCAGCGGCTGTCTTTTTTCTTCGCAACAATTCCCTCGCCGTCAAACCTTTTAACAGCATTCCATAGAGCATGGAAATCTGAAGTGTCAGGGATGTATTGAATTCGTGCGTGAGCCATCGGATCGGGAGCCATCGGCAAGCCGAGTTCTTTCATCAGGTCGGAAAGCACGCGTTTTCGTTCGGTATAGGGGAGTGAGGTTAAACTTTCTCCTTTAAAGACCAGTAAATCAAAAGCGAGGTACTGACACGGTTTCTTCGCGGCAGCTTGTTCAATCAACTCGGCCTTTTTGCTTAACCCTCTTTTTTGGACGTATTCAAACCGGGAACGAAAACGGTTTGTCAACGACACAATTTCCCCGTCAATCGTGATCGGCAAGTGTTCTTTGAGATTTTCGATCATGCTTTTTGCAAATTGCGTAATTTCCGGAAATGTGTTTTCGAGCGGCTGCGCGTTTCTGCTGATGAGCGAAACGTCGCCGGCCGCAGAAATTTTTAAAATCCCCCGATACCCGTCATACTTGGCTTCATACCGCCAATTGCCGCCTGAAGGAGCGGATGTGGTCAACACGGGCTGCATCGTAATTCCCATTTTTTATTTTGCCTCTGAAGCTTTTTTGCGCGACGTTTTTTTCTTTTTTTCCCCGGTTCCTTTTGCAACAGGCGTTTTTGCCGCTTCCCGGTCAGGCGCTTTTGTCCGTTCGATGCTGGCTTGGAGAGCGCTCACGAGATCGATGACATCCTCGCGCGGAGCGGCGGCTCCGGCATTTGGTGTGACACCCTCATTATGATCGATTTTCTCTTTGATTTTATCCATCAGCGCAAGTCTGTACGTATCTTCATATTGTTCAGGCGCAAATGTCGTCGTCAGCTCGTCTATTAGTGAAATCGCGGTTTGCAGCTCTTTTTCGTTGACCGCGGTTTCCTCCGGAACACCGGGTACGTGGGCCGCGTTTCGGACTTCATCAGGGTAGTGGATAGACTCCATTAAAATGCAGTTCTCGTAGACGCGAAGAATGGCGAGCTGTTTTTTGGAGCGGATGGTCATATGGGCGATTCCGATCTTTTCTGTTTTTCTGAGCGCTTCGCGCAAAAGTGAGTACGCTTTTACACCGTTATCTCCCGGTCCGACGAAATATGAACGGTTGAAATAGATGGGGTCGATTTCCTTTAGCTGGACAAAATCAACAATTTCGACAGCTTTGTCTTCCTGCTCTTCTTTGAGCTGTTTCAGCTCATCGTCCGATAAGACGACGTATTTGCCTTTAACATATTCGTAGCCTTTGACGATGTCGTTGGGCGCGATTTCCTGGTGGCAGTTTGTGCACTTTTTCTCATACTGAATCGGGGCGCGGCATTCTTTATGAAGCGACCTTAATTTAATATCCTTATCCTCTGTCGCTGCGAACAGTTTAATGGGGATATTGACAAGGCCGAAGCTGATTGAGCCTTTCCACATCGTATGCATCGGTTCGGTTCAACTCCTTTTCTTTTATTGATGCCTCTCTGCAGATTGTTTCATGAATAGCAACTTATGGATAACAGCGCGAAAAAAAAGCATCCAGGCTTCGGCCCGGATGCTTGCGGCGATACAGTGATTTGCTTGGGGAAAGCGCTTAGTTCGGCTCGGGTTCCTCCTGCAAAGACGGTCTGTTCTTTCTGGCGAGAGAAGAAGAAAAATATTGATATCTGCTTTTGCTTTTGTGCTTCGCGGCGTACATGGCCATGTCGGCTTTTCTCATCAGCTCATCACCGTCTGTTCCATCGGCCGGAGAAACGGCGATTCCGATGCTTACCGATGTTTTGAGGCGGTGCTCTTTAATGTGAAAAGGCGTTTCAAACTGACTGATCAATTGCCTGGTCAGCTGATCTGTCCCTTGTAAAGGGGCGACAATGATAAATTCGTCACCGCCTAACCGGGCGATGAAGCCTTCATCAGGCACACAATGCGCCAAACGCTGTGCTGCTGCCACCAGCAGCAGATCTCCGACGTCGTGGCCAAGGGCGTCATTAAACACTTTGAAACGGTTTAAATCCAAAAACAATACGGCCGTCCCCGTCTTCTGCCGCTCCAGAGCATTTGCGAGATGGTCGACTGCATACCGTCTGTTTGGCAAATCTGTCAACGCGTCATAGTGAGCCATTCTATGGATTTTGCGTTCTGCTTCACGCTGGTTTGTCATATCTTTGCAAATGACATAAATGCTGTCAAGCTGCTTTCTGACGTACACCGGTATCAGCGTCACATTTACATCAAAACGCTTTTCAGCTATTTCGATTTCCGTGTCGCGGTTGAGGGCCTGTTTTTCATTTTGGACCTGAAGAAACCAGTTGAGCAGTCTGTCATGATCCTCCCCTCGAAAAAACGAAGACAGGCGCTCAGGCTCAACTCCCATTTTTTCAAGAAGGCTGTATCCCGATGAATTGGCGGAAAGCATTTTGCCTTCAAGCGAAAACACGTAGATCGGATCAATGTTGTGGTTAATTAAGGACTGGAACCGTTCCTCATTATCTTTGATTTTCTCGATATGAAACAGCAGACGCTTGTCAGTGAAGGCGCCGAAAATCAAGAAGCATTGAAGCATCAGGCTGACAAGTACGATCATAATGCCCAGTTCAATTGCATCGATTCCTTCGCGGCCTGTATCACGGCCGTCAGTCATGAAAAGCGTAGCTGCTGCCATTCCTGTATAGTGCATGCCGGAAATGGCGCCGCCCATTAAAAGCGCGCTTCCGATTTTAATGAACAAGATCCGAAAGGAGCCGGTTTTTTTGGCGAATACCACTGACAGTTTTAAGGCAGCGAAGGAGGCGAAAATGGCGATTGCAAAAGAGGCGGCATAAAGAACGGGATGATAGACGATTGTCATATTCTCCATCGCCTCCATCCCGATAAAATGCATGGATGCGATCGCACTTCCCATTGCAAGGGAGCCCGCCGCCAGTCTTGCATTCGTCGGTTCTTTTCCATTCACAACATAAAATGAAATGAGCGAGCCTGCGAAAGCGGCAACAATCGAAAGCAAGACGAATCTCAAATCGTATTTCATTTCTTCGGCTGTCTGAAATGACAGCATCCCGATAAAGTGCATAGACCAGATACCAAGCCCCATCGTGAGGGATCCGGCCAAAAGCCATCCGATATTTTTCCTGCCCTTTGTATGGACGACCCGTTCCGATAAATCAAGGGCTGTGTATGCTGCCAAAACCGCAGTGATATAGGATAAAAGAACGAACCATCCATTATATTCACCAAAAACTTCTGTCACTTTCTTCTCCGCCTTTTTGTACTATGATGAAAAATCTGAATTTCTATACTGTATTATGAAAGGCCAGACTGCCGTACTCTTAACCGTTGACATAAAAAAGCGGCAATAGCGCTACATCCGGTATAATTCGTGAATTATACTATATATAATGAAATTCGCCAATAAAAAATGATATCCTTCTGGTCTTTCTAAGGAGGACTTCCCATTTTGCTCTTCAATTTTCCTGAATTGTGTTAAAATCGTTTTTGTACGTTCTTTGGAACTTGAAATTATCAATCGTCAAAGGTTGTGGTCGATATCGAGGAGTTTATTTTATCATTGGCTGAGGCGTTTAAGAGCCTCTCGTATTTAGGGATTTTTCTGGCGCTGTGCATCGAATTCGTGCCGGCTGAAATCGTTCTGCCTCTTGCCGGCTACTGGGTGTATCAAGGCGATATGTTGCTGATCGGGGTCGTTGCCGCAGGTTCACTGGGAGGTGTCGCAGGTCCGCTGACGCTTTACTGGCTCGGGAGGTACGGGGGGCGGCCGTTTTTGGAGCGCTACGGCAAATACTTTTTCATTAAGCCTGAAGCGCTCGAAAAATCGGACAGGTTTTTTGAAAAGCACGGGGGGTTTGTCGCATTCAGCGGCCGGTTTATACCGGGCATCAGAACGCTGATTTCCATTCCGTGCGGACTCGCTAAAATGAATGTGTGGGTGTTTTGTATGTATACATTCCTTGCGATCACACCGATTACGTTCGTCTATGTCTATTTAGGCTTTTACCTCGGCGAAAACTGGAGCAAGGTCGGCAGCCTATTGGACGGATACCTTCTTCCGGTCGGCATCGGATTCATCGTGTTGTTCGTTCTTTACCTTTGGGTGAAAGGCCGGCGGAACAAAGTCAAATCGCAAAGCGTTTCGGCCTTTTTAAATAAAAATAAGGATTGACAGCCGGGCGCATATGAGGTTAATATTATCTTATAATTCAATATTTTCTTTTATCCCAAAGGGGAGTAGCGTCCGGATGTTAAACCGGAAACAAAGTCGTCAGTTCATGGATGTTCATCCATCGGCTTTGTTGGCATGATTTAATCAATGATAACCATGTCTAGCAAGACCTTTGCCTAATGTTGGCAGAGGTCTTTTTTGTTTTCTGAAAATACCCTGCTGCATTAGCGGGAATAAGAGAAAGAGACAATCACTTAGGAGGAATTATAAAATGGACGCAGCATTATTACTTGAATATGGTTGGGTTCTTCTCATCCTAGTTGGGCTGGAAGGTATTTTGGCCGCGGACAATGCCCTTGTCATGGCGGTCATGGTTAAACACTTGCCTGAAAAAGACAGAAAAAAAGCGCTCTTCTACGGGTTGGCCGGCGCGTTTGTGATGAGGTTCGGCGCTTTGTTTGCGATCTCTTTTCTTGTCAACGTCTGGCAGGTGCAGGCGATCGGCGCCGTCTATCTGCTTTACATCTCCATTCACCATATTTTGAAAACCCATGTTTTCAAAAAGGACGAAAAGGTGAAAGAGTCGAAGCAAAGCGGTTTTTGGCCGACGGTTATCAAAGTTGAGCTGGCGGACATCGCGTTTGCCGTCGACTCGATTTTGGCGGCGGTTGCCCTGGCTGTCACACTTCCGGCAACGAACCTGCCGCAAATTGGCGGACTTGACGGCGGACAGTTCATGGTGATTTTAGCCGGCGGGATCATCGGACTGATTATTATGCGTTTTGCTGCGAGTCAATTTGTGAACTTGTTAAAGAAACGTCCGAGCCTGGAAACGGCTGCTTTTCTGATTGTCGGCTGGGTTGGTGTGAAACTGACGCTCTATACGCTCGCACACCCGCAAATCAACATCGTCTCTGAACATTTTATTCATTCAGGTACTTGGAAGTTCATCTTCTGGGCGGTGCTGATCGCCATTGCGCTTGGGGGATGGTTTATGACAAATCCGAACAAACACGAGAATAAAGCTGCAGAGGAATAAACAGCTTTCGCCAGACTGCCGGTCTTTCACCGGCGGTCTTTTTTGTTTGCCTGCACTAGGAAGCGCCGGGGATGATTGCTCTAGTCCAACCGAAATAAGATTTCATTTTATTAACAGGCGTGTTACAAAAACGGCGGGAAAACCCCCTTAATCGTCAAACAGATCACGAATTGTTCTAGGAGATCAAACAAATCATTGTCACAATTGAAAAATTAGAAATGAATACCGTGTTTTCTCCTTTGCGAATCCCTATCAAATTAGCTATCATTAATGAGTAGTATAGGGAGGAACTGAGGTGAAACCAGTGCTTAGCCTTTTGTTTAAGACAGGAAAAAAGAAACAATCATTAGAAGAGTCTGTAATAAGCATACAAAAAGGAAATCAGCAGTTGCAAAACGAGCTTATCCATCAGTATAAGCCTTTTGTGGCTAAAACGGTTTCATCCGTGTGCAAACGATATATAGATGAAAAAGATGATGAATTCAGCATCGGCTTGATTGCATTCAATGAAGCCATTGAAAAATATTCTTCAGATAAAGGAAATTCTCTGCTTGCATTTGCAGAGCTGATCATTAAGCGCAAAGTCATTGATTATATCAGAAAAGAAGCGAGAAATGCCCAGAATATCAATATGGACATGCAAGAAGGAGAAGAGCAGGAATCCTCTCAAAGCATGATTGAAGCGGAGCTTTCCATTCATGAATTCAACCGCATGCTCGAACAGGAGCAAAGGCGGGAGGAGATTTTCCATTTTAAAGAAAGGCTTAAAAGTTTTGGCCTGTCTTTTTCCGATTTGCTGGAGCATTCCCCGAAACATACGGATGCAAGGCAAAACGCCATCAAAGTGGCATGTACGCTAGTCGAACATGAAGAATTAAAAAAGATCTTGTTTGAAAAAAAGCAGCTTCCCGTCAAACAGCTTGAAAAGCTGGTGGCTGTCAGCAGAAAAACTGTAGAGAGAAACCGCAAATATATCATTGCTATGGCGATCATTATAACGGGCGATTATGTTTACCTTAAAGATTATCTAAAAGGGGTGCTCAATTCATGAGAAGAGGAATTATTGTAGAAAAAAATAAAAAATTCGTCACATTACTAACCCCTGACGGACAATTTTTAAAAGCAAAGAGCACAGAGGAAGATTATGAAATCGGTCAGGAAATTGCTTTTCCCGCGGAGACGAGAATGTCGAGGAAGCGTGCGGGCTTTTTTGATCTGCTTTCGCTCCGTCCGCTGAAAGCAGGCGTTTTTTCAATCGCGGCGATCATGCTGCTCGCTTTCATGATCATCCCTGGTGTGTTAAACAACAATAAAGCATACGCCTATATGACGATCGATATCAACCCAAGCTTTGAATTGACACTCAACAAAAACTGTGAAGTTATCGATTTGGTGCCGCTGAACGAGGATGGTAAGGACTTAATGAGCAGTATAGAAAATTGGGAAAAGTCTGACTTTAAAGAGGTGATCAGTGAAATTGTCGATGACAGCGATAAGAGCGGTTATGTCACCGAATCAAAAGAAGTGCTTATCGCCACCGTATATGAAAACAATGAAGATGACACATATAAGGCGACGGTAAAAAGCGAAATTGATCATGTCGCGAAAAAATACGAGCAGCAGAACTATAAGATGGAAGCGGTGGAATCAGACCTTGATACGCGTGCAAAAGCACAAAAAGAAGGCATCTCAACAGGCCGTTATATCCGTTCCCATAAAGATGAATTAGAAGACAAAAACAAAGATGATGACAATGAAGATCACAAAGATGATCAAAATCAGGAAGGAGATACAGGAGAAAAAGAGAAAGCTGTGAAAGAAGAAGATCAGCCGGAACAACATACGGATGATGAAGAAGCAGATACGGAAGATCATCCTGATGGCGAAAAACCTTCAGATCAAGATCAGTCTCAACCTGATCAAGAAATGGAAAAAGAAAAGGAGTCAAAATCCCCTAATACCGAAAACCCTCAAGAACATATCCATAATGACAAAGACGGTCAGCAGTCGGAGGAAGGAACGCAGAAAAGCGGTTCCGGCACAAATCAAGAGAGCCCTAAAACTCCTTACCAAAAGGAGAAAAAACCTTCTGACCAAACAAATCAACAAGAATATCCGCCGAGCGGGCCCGGCGAATAAACCATAGGGTATTTATTTGTCAGTATGCCCATTCATTTGAGCTTGTGCCTGCTGTACAAGTCGTTTTGTCATTTCCCCGCCTACAGACCCGTTTGAGCGAGCGACCGAGTCCGAGCCGAGCTGGACGCCGAACTCCTGGGCGATTTCATATTTGAACTGGTCTAAAACCTGCTCCGCCCCGGGAACGACGAGTTTATTCGTTCTTGCCATGATTCTCAACTCCTTTTTCAATTGGTACTGCTTGTTTAGTTTGAAATAGACTGAGGCTTTTTATGCTGGCAATTGTTGAAGGTGCAAAAAAACGCCTGGCGATTGGCAGCCAGGCGCGCCGGTCAGCGGCGATTACTTCATATCATATTTTAAGAAGACGCTGTCAATCATGGAATGGGCGGTCGCCTGTATGTGCGAAGCGATGACGGATAGCACCGTGACAGCGGTGATATCTCTCGCTTTGTTCCATTCGGGATGGGCCAGATCTTGATAAAAACCGCGGAGCTGTCCAGTCTGCTCGATGACGATTTTTTCAAGCGCCGATTCATTCAGCGTATAGTCTTTGATCCGGTACACATAATCGAGAACCCGCGCATACCCTTCATAAAAGCGCAGCGGACTCACCACATCATCTGAGCGGTCTGTAATCGTATTAAAAACCGTTGTTAAGATCGGCCGGATCGTTTCGAAGTCATAAACCGATTTTAAGTCTCGTACAATGAGAAGGATGACGGCTTGGTCGATGGAATATTTTTTGCCGAGTTCCGGATGTCCCATCAAATCTTTTATATCGCGTTTGATCCAGTTTTGGATGGCTGTCGATTTTAAGGATGTCAGTTCGCACAAATTTCCAAGTTCAACAATTTCATTTGTGGAAAGCCCATGTTCCGTTTTTGGTTTTTTTCGTTCGTACCGGACAATGAATTCGGGGATGTCCAAATTGTCTTCCGGCTCATCGGGCGCCAAATCGGCGGATCTCAAAAGAATCGCAAGCGGACTGACATCCAGCTGCCCTTTTAAAGCGTACATCAGTTTGGCCATTTCCAGGCGAGTCAGTTTAAAAGGTTTCATCATTCCACCTCATTATGTATTAAAATGAAATAGCAAACAATATAAAGATTATCTTACGTCTTATCACTTGCATTTTCAATTCTATGCCGTATAATTTTATTATACAAGTTCATTTGATCTTATTATAACATGGAGGTAATCATGGGAAAAAGAATCTTTCTCTTTCTTTTATCGAACATTTTAGTCATTACGACGATCGGTATCGTGCTGTCCATTATCGGTTCGCTGACAGGCGTAGGCACGTATTTCACGGCTGACGGCGGCATCGATATTGTTGCGCTTCTCGTATTCAGTGCTGTTGTCGGCTTTGTCGGCTCCTTTATGTCGCTTTTGATGTCAAGATGGATGGCGAAAATGGCGATGGGCGTTCAGGTGCTGAATCCTGATAAGCAAACGCTCAGCTACGAAGAGCAGCAGCTCGTTGACCGGGTATATAAGCTGTCCCGCGCTGCCGGACTGACAAAGATGCCTGAAGTCGGCATCTACAATTCACGCGAAGTGAATGCCTTTGCGACCGGGCCGTCCAAAAACCGCTCGCTTGTCGCTGTATCGACGGGGCTTCTTCAGGAAATGGATGACGACGCAGTGGAAGGCGTGCTTGCTCACGAAGTGGCGCATATCGCAAACGGCGATATGGTGACGATGACGCTCCTTCAGGGAATCGTCAACACGTTTGTTGTTTTCTTCGCCCGGATTGCGGCATGGGCTGTTTCACGCGTTGTCCGTGAAGAGCTGGCGCCGATCGTTCACTTTATCGCGGTCATCGTCTTCCAAATTGTGTTTTCCATTCTCGGAAGCCTTGTCGTGTTTGCGTACTCCCGCCACCGCGAATATCATGCGGATAGAGGAGGAGCAGACCTTGCAGGCAAGGATAAGATGATTCACGCGCTCCGCTCGCTTGAGCAGTACACTTCAAGAGTCAAAGAAGAGCAGGCATCTGTTGCAACTTTGAAAATCAACGGGAAAAAGCACACATCGCTTTTCTCAACACACCCTGATTTAAGCGACAGAATCCGCCGTCTTGAAGCAAAATAATCAATATGCAAACCCCCTTTTTCAAGGGGGTTTGCTTTTTAAATTTAAAAATCGAAAATCGGCTGTACATAAGAGCATGTTTCCTTTAAAATGGAACACGTTATACACAAGAAGCGCAACTTTTGAATATTGAAAAGAAGGAACGATTATGAAGGTTTTATTGAGAAAACTACTGCGCGTGCTGTCTCCTGTACAGCTGATCGCGCTCTATTATTTTTTGGCGGTGACGGTTTCCGTTATATTATTGAGTCTGCCCGTTGCGCACAAGAATGATGTGGAATGGTCATTTATCGATGCCCTTTTTACTGCGGTGAGCGCAGTGAGTGTAACCGGTTTAACGGTTGTTGATACAGCTGATACATTCAGCACGGCCGGAATTTGGATTTTGGCGTTTGTTCTGCAGTTTGGCGGGATTGGTGTGATGGCGCTCGGAACATTCGTCTGGCTGATTTTCGGCAAGCGGATCGGCTTGAAAGAGCGCCGGCTGATTATGACCGATCAAAATCAATCCAACTTATCGGGCCTCGTCAAGCTGATGAAGCACGTGCTCGGCTTAATCCTGCTGATCGAGTTGTTTGGCGGGCTGATTCTCGGCACATACTTTTTAAAGTATTTTGACACACCGGGGGAAGCCTTTATACACGGATTTTTTACGAGTATCAGCGCAACGACCAATGCCGGTTTTGATATTACCGGCAACTCGCTGATCCCGTTTCAGCACGATTATTTTGTCCAGTTTATCGTCATCATGCTGTTGATTTTGGGAGCGATCGGCTTCCCGGTGCTGATTGAGGTAAAGGATTTTCTGCTCAGCAAAGAGCGCAAATTCACTTTCAGCCTGTTTACCAAATTGACATCAGTCACTTTTTTCCTTTTAGTGATAGGAGGCGCGATCGGCATATTCGCCACGGAAGCGCGCTTTGCCTTTTCAGGAAAATCGTGGCACGAAGTCATATTCTATTCGCTGTTCCAGTCGACGACAACCAGGAGCGGCGGACTCGCGACGATCGACATCAGCCAATTCACGCATACGACCATCTTGTTTATGTGCATGCTCATGTTCATCGGCGCTTCGCCAAGCTCTGTCGGAGGGGGCATCCGGACAACGACCTTTGCCTTAAACTTGTTGGCGCTCTATCACTTCGCGCGGGGAAATAAATCGGTGAAGATTTTCAAACGTGAACTGCACCAGGCGGACTTAATGAAGTCATTGATTGTGACGCTGATGGCGGTCATTCTCGTTTTCGGCTCGACACTCATTTTGACAATGACGGAAAAACATTCTTTGCTTGAACTGCTGTTTGAAGTGTGTTCCGCTTTCGGTACGACCGGCTTGTCGATGGGCATCACTCCAGATCTGAGCACGATTGGCAAAAGTGTCATCATCCTTCTGATGTTCATCGGCCGAATCGGTATTGTCACCCTGCTCTATTTGTTCGGCAGAAAAGAAATCGAAGCGAATTACCATTATCCAAAGGAAAGAATTATCATCGGATAAGAAAGACAGTTTAGTTAAACTGTCTTTTTTTATGATCATAAAGTCGGTCGCTGTATTTATTTGTATGATATAATGCTTAAATGGCGGACTTGAAAAAAAGGGGGAAGCAACGATGAAAAAGAGAGTCATCCATTTGTTTATAGCCGCCGGATTTCTATTGCTCGCCGGAGCCTGTTCTAACGAGCCGACAGCAAAAGAAAGCATGGATCAATATGTAGACAAATGGAACGAGCAAAAATTTGAAGAAATGTATGAACAGCTGTCGGCTGAAGCGCAAAAATCGATTTCAAAAGACGAGTTCATCAAGCGCAATCAATCCATTTATGAACAGATCGGAGTTTCCGATTTGAAGGTTTCAGCCGTCGATAACGATGAAGATGATAAAAATAAAGAGAAAAAAGATGCAGTGACAATACCGTATAAAGTCAGCATGAATACATTGGCCGGCCCCGTTTCCTTTGAAGGGAAGGCAAAGCTTGTCAAAGAAAAAAACGACGGTGACACATCATGGAAAGTCAACTGGAACCCATCCTTTATTTTTTCACAGTTGAAGGAAGGGGAGACCATCCGGATTACCGCCAAAGAACCAGCGAGAGGCATCATTTATGACAGAAACGGAAAGAAACTCGCTACGAATGCGACAGTGCCTGAAATCGGCGTCGTTCCGGGGCAGCTCGGAGATGATAAAGACGGTGTCATCAAAAAGCTCGCGAACATGCTTGACATGGAAAAAAAAGACATCGAAAAACAGCTGTCCGCAAGCTGGGTGACGGACGAATCATTCGTTCCCCTGAAAAAAGTGAAGCCTGGCAGCACAGAGCTTCTCAAAAAAGCGACCTCTCTTCCCGGGGTTTTGAAACAAGATACGCAATCAAGATACTATCCTTACGGTGAAAAAGCCGCACATCTTACCGGTTACATACGGCCGATTACCGAAGAGGAATTAAAGCAGAATAAAGAAGGCTACAGCGAGCATTCGCTGCTCGGAATCGTCGGTCTCGAACATATTTATGAAAAAGAGCTCAGAGGAGAAATCGGCTGGACGATTTCGATTCCTGAATCAGGCGCGACGGTTGCCTCAAAGGATGCAAAAGACGGAAAAGACATCCACACCACGATCGACATGAACAAACAGGAAGAACTGTACAACCAGTTAAAAGATGATTCCGGCGCTGCCGTTGCGTTAGAGCCGCAGACTGGAGAAACGTTGGCGCTTGTCAGCGCGCCTTCATACGATCCGAACGGGTTTTTGTTCGGCTGGAAAAAAGGAGAATGGGAAAAACTCAACAAAGATGCGTCTGCGCCATTCACCTCTAAATTTAATAAAACCTATGCTCCGGGTTCAACGATCAAACCGATCACGGCTTCAATCGGTCTGAAAAATGACGCGATCAAAGCGGATGAACCGAAGAAGATCGAAGGGAAGGAATGGCAGAAAGATTCGTCATGGGGCGGATATAAAGTCACACGGGTTTCCGAGCGATTAAGCGATGTCAACCTGGAAAACGCGCTGATCACCTCCGACAACATTTATTTCGCGCAGACCGCCCTTGACACAGGTAAGGATCAATTTGTCGAAGGCCTGAAATCATTCGGCTTTGAGGAAAAGCTTGATTATGAATTCCCGACGAAGTCTTCCTCCATATCAAACGAAGGAATCGACTCGGATATTCTCCTTGCCGATTCAGGATACGGACAGGGGCAAATGCTGATGTCGCCGATACACCTTGCGGCAAGCTATACGCCTTTCTTGAACGACGGTAATCTGATCAAGCCGCACCTGATCAAAAAGGACGGCGAAGAGAAAGAAATATGGCATAAAAACGTACTGCCCACAGGCGGAGCAGAAGCGATTACAAAAGGGTTGAAAGGCGTTGTAGAAGACCCGCGCGGCTCGGCTTACAAGCCGGTTGTCAAAGGGCTCACGATCGCAGGGAAAACGGGAACGGCCGAGCTGAAAACGAAAAAAGACGAAAAAGGTAAAGAAAACGGCTGGTTCACCGCCTATGATTACAAGAACAAAAACCTTTTAATCACGATGATGATCGAGGATGTGTCAGACCGCGGCGGCAGCTCATATGTCGTCAATAAAGTGAAAAAAGTGTTTAAATAAGCGCCCTTCAGGGTGCTTATTTTTTTGCCGAAAACTGGATGTGTGGAATGTACGGAAACGGAAAGGATATGGATGAAACGACAAAAGAAAGGAATGTCATCATGAAAAGAAAAGTTGCCAGAAATGAAGCGGCTCTTAACAATAAAACGCCTGCTGAAAGCATGCATGATCATCAATACATGACCCAATATGATGCCGAAAACGGAGACAGGGGCGCCAACCGCAACTCGAAACACGGGAAGCAGGGAGAGTCGAACCAATGAAAAAACATCAAAAAAGCAAGGATATGCAAAACCATAAAAAACCGATGAATCCGGATGTGCTTCAAGAGGAATTTTCAAACGAACTGGGCGATGTCAACGCCTTTAAATTTATTGATGTGATCGAGAACAATAAAAAGAAGAACAAAAAGGCGGACGGACAGAAGCGGGATAAAGATTGAAACTGCGGATCAAACGAGAAAGGTGCAAATCGGAAACGATTTGCACCTTTAATTATTTTAAATAAGGGTTATATCCGTTGTCTTTTTTCAACATCCTCATTAAATTCGTCATTTTCAATTCGATGAATGGCTGGGCGACCGTTTTGACAAATCCACTTGATAAGCAGAAGGTTAAAATCGCCGTGGCGATGATTAATAGCGTCAGACTTTGATAATCGGCAAGCCATTCTTCCGCACCCGTTTTTCTGAACGACTTGATGATAAAGCCGTGCAGCAGATAGACATAAAATGTGCGCGTTCCCCACAGGGTAAAGAAATACCGCCTTTCAGGCACAAGCGCCATGAACGCGAAGGTTGAGGCGAACGTGATGACGAGGAGCGCCACTCGGTTTAACCCGCTTTTGATCCCGACATTGCCGAATTCCGAATAGGGTTTGGATCCGAACAGCCAGGAGTAATCGAAGTCTACAAAAAAGTAGAAAACGAACGTTGCTGCTAAAACAGCTAGAGCGGCCTGCTTGCCTTTCCATCCTCTCAGCATTTTAAAATGGTTTTTTTGCAAATAATAGCCCGCCAAAAAGACCGGGAAGAAAACAAACGTGCGGGACAGGCTGAGCGTGTTGCTGATCAGGTCGATATATCCGACAAGAACGGCGATCGCAAAGCTTGCGGCAAACGCCCATTTCGGCGGCAGTTTTGTGAATGGAAACAACAGGAGATTCCAAAAGAACAAGCTCAGCAAAAACCAAAGCGACCATTGCGGTTCAATCGGATTTGCGGCAGTTAAGCTTTGATCATCGATAAAGGAATAAAACAGCGTATAGATTCCCTGGAAAATCAAATAAGGAACAATCAGCTTCCAGGCGATTTTTTTGACATATCCGGGGCGGTTGAATCCTTTTGCAAAATAGCCTGATATGAGAATAAAAGCAGGCATATGAAACGTGTAAATAAATTTATAAATATGAAGCAGTGCATCATTATCATGAATATAGGACCTGATTATATGTCCGAATACGACGAGAAAAATTAATAGGAATTTTGCATTGTCGAAATAGCTGTCGCGCGAAGTCGCCATAACATCACCCTTTCACAAACATGTTCAGGAGGCGCCGGTGCGGGAAGCGTTCGAACCCTGGAACATTCTTTCCGGAATACGTCTTCCACCAGTCTTGCCTCATTTTAAAATTTTAAAATAGAAAGCATGTGTTTTCCTATGCATTAAGTCTTATTGTTAGGCCGCTGTAATTGAACAGTAAGGAACTTTTATATCGTCATCTTCCTGTAAAATAGGCGGAAAGGTTGTAAAAGTTCGAAACAAATGAAGGAAGATTTTCCGGTTTGTAGAATAATTGGAGGACAGGTTTTCAAGAAGGAGTGTAATAAATGGAGGAAACTCTTGATTTGAATGAATCCTTAAATCTGCAAAACCAGCTGAACAGACTGAAGAAAGAAAACGCCAAGCTGAAAGCGGATTTGTATCAGTATGAACTGCTGTTTAACGGGACGCTGGACGCTATTTTTATATTGGATAAACAGATGAACATCATCCAGGCGAATGATGCTGCCTGCAAGATTCTCCAAAGCCAAAAAAAGAATTTGCTGAACCGGTCGGCGCTCGATTTTCTGCACGCCGTTCCGCCGGATGAACTAAATCAGAACATTCACCGCTTTTTGGAGCGGGGATATGCGAAAAAGGAAGTGGCCATCAGGCTTGACAACGGATCTGTCAAATATATCGAGTTTACTGCTAGCAAAGGAATCGGTGAGGACTGCTTTTTTGTCGTCATGAGAGACATTTCGTCGAAAAAAATATTGGAGCGGGAGCGCACCATTAATGAAAAGCTGTTTAAAGATTTGTTTCACCGCGCGGTTGAAGGAATCGTCATCTTTGATAAACAAGGCTGTTTCATTGATGCGAACCATTCGTTTTGCCAGAGCTTCGAAATTGAAAAAACAGAGCTTTCAAAACTGAAGCTGTCTCAATTCGTATCCCCTGAAAACAAGGGGCGGCTCGATAAAATCTGGAACGCTCTTTTCAGAAGAGGGAAAGCAAAAGGGGAACTTCCTGTCCGGCTCAGATCAGGAGAAGACCGGCTGTTTGAGCTGACGATAACCTCGAATATTTTAAACGGCTTTTACATGTCGATTATGAGGGATATTACCGAGAAGCGCTCAATGGAAAAACAGCTGTTTAAAAGCGAAGAACGCTTTAGGGAAGTCTTTGAAAATGCGATGGATGCCATCATCCTGATGAATAACGACGGCCGCATCGTCAAAGCGAACCAGTCGGCCTGCAAAATCTTCGAACTGCCGATGGATCAGCTTCTCAACAAGAAGATGACCGATTTTATTGACCAAACCAATCAGCGGTATCATGCTATCCAAAAGCAGTACGATCAAAAAGGGGAAATCCGGGCGGAACTGCTGTTTCGTATGGCAAACGGACAATATAAAGAGCTTGAGTTCACATCAAAACGGATCATGTTCGACAGCCAGGACTTAACCATTTTGAGGAATGTCAGCGACAGAAAACGAATGGAAAAAGAATTGCGGGAAAGCGAATTGAAGTTCAGAAAAGTATTCAACGGATCAATGGACGGAATCGTTCTTTTCAACAACCAGTACGACATTATCGATGCGAACCCCCTTGCCGGAAAAATTCTCAGCACCCCTCTTGAACAGCTGAAAACGTCCAATCTTCTTGATGTCATCTCCGGCTATCATATAGAAAACGCAGCTTCTCCCGCCAAAACGATTTCCTTTGAAGAAATGGATAATGATATTCCATTCCTGCTGAGCGACCAAAAACGGATTCTTGAATTTTCATTTAAGCGAAACATCATTCAAAATATGAACTTGGCGATGCTCAGAGACGTGACGGAACGAAAAGAGCTTGAAGAACGGCTCCGCAAGTCTGATACCCTTCATGTCGTAGGAGAACTCGCAGCCGGAATTGCCCACGAAATCCGCAACCCGATGACGGCGTTAAAAGGGTTTATCCAGCTGCTGAAAGGCAGCATCCAAAATGAGGATCACGCGCTTTACTTTAATGTCATCACATCAGAGCTCAAAAGGATTGAATCGATTATTACGGAATTTCTCATCCTTGCAAAACCGCAGGCGATTATGTATGAAGAAAAAAACATCGTCAAAATCATGCAGGACACAATGGATTTGCTGCACGCACAGGCAAACCTTGACAACGTTCAGATGCATCTGAAGTGCGAAGGCGGCATTCCGCTGATTTATTGCGAGCCGAATCAGCTGAAACAGGTATTTATCAACATTTTGAAAAATGCGATCGAAGTGATGCCTGACGGAGGCAACGTATATGTGTCGATCAAACCGAAAGGAGACGACCATATCATTATCTCGCTTGCTGACGAAGGAATCGGTATGACAGAAGACAAATTGAAGAGGCTCGGCGAACCTTTTTACACGACAAAAGAACGGGGCACTGGACTCGGGCTCATGGTCAGTTATAAAATCATTGAAGAGCATAATGGAAAAATTGAAGTTGAAAGTGAAGAGGGGAGAGGCACGACATTCCACCTGACTCTCCCGATCAGACAGCATCATGAGGAGGAGGAGGCTTAATCGCATCGTGGGCTTTTATATTGAAATGACCTCGCCTTTTGGACAAGCTTACATTGTCGAGGAAAATAACCACATTACACATTTGCTATTTGAAAAAGATGAACTAAAACAGCTTCAACAAGACGGCCTGGAGCTTCGCCGGACAGAAACGGAATTGTTGAAGGAGGCAAAGCTCCAGCTCGAAGAATATTTCAGGGGGGAACGGAAGACGTTCACCCTTCCTCTCCGCCAGGATGGAACCCCGTTTCAGAAAAAAGTGTGGGAGGCGCTGCAGTCGATCCCGTACGGTGAATCACGGAGCTATTTAGATATCGCGTGCGCCGTCGGGAATCCGAAAGCGGTTCGCGCAATCGGCCAGGCCAATAAAAGAAATGCGCTGCCGATTTTGGTCCCGTGCCACCGTGTCATCGGCAAAAATCGTTCTTTGACGGGGTACTCCGGAAATGAAACGGATAAAAAAGCGGCGCTGCTCGACATCGAAAATATTGCGTATAAGGGAAAATAATATACGAGCACGCCGTTTCTTTTTTTCGTCAGCGACATATAATTTTATTAAGTTAAAAATGTTGGTCTTGGTAAAAAAGGAGGACGAATAAGTGAAAACGAACCGCCCGAAAAAAATAGCAGGATACGCGGAATTGTTCGTCAAGCTGCACGTGTTGACCGAAGAGCAGAAGAAAGACATCATCAAATCGATTAAAATCCGCTAAAGCGGCCTCAAGTAAGGGCTTCAGCGGAAAACAGCGCTTCAATTTCTTCTTCAAACCTGTCTGTGATAATCCCTTTTTCCGTAATGATTCCAGAGATTAAATCGTGCGGCGTGATATCAAAAGCAGGGTTGAACACTGGCACCTCTTGCGGCGCTATTAGCGTTCCGTTTATCTGTCTGACTTCATCCGGATCGCGTTCTTCAATCGGAATGTCGCCGCCGCATGGAATCGAGACGTCAAAAGTTGACAGGGGAGCAGCGATGAAAAACGGGATTTGAAAGGCTTTGGCGAGGATTGCCAAGCCGTATGTTCCGATTTTATTGGCTGTATCTCCGTTTTTTGCGATCCTGTCCGCTCCGACAATGACGGCTGAAATGTTTTTTTCTTTCATCGTATGGGCGGCCATGCTGTCTGTAATCAGCGTCACGTCAATTCCCCCCTGCATAAGCTCCCACGCCGTCAGGCGCGCACCCTGCAGAACAGGTCTTGTTTCACAGGCATAAATATGAAGGTCGAGATCCTTTGTTTTGGCAAGATAAAACGGGGAAAGGGCTGTACCGTACCTGCTAGTCGCGATCGAGCCGGCGTTGCAGATGGTCATGATGCTGTCACCCGATTTGAACAAATGCAGTGCATTCTGTCCGATTTGCCGGCACGTTTCTTCGTCTTCAACCTGGATCTGAATGGCTTCATGGATCAGATTTGTTTTTGCTTCATTGACCGATTTTGCGTCCTCCGCACTTTTTACGAGCCGATTGAGAGCCCAGGATAAATTGACGGCTGTCGGCCTTGCCTGACTGAGTTCATCTTTGATTTTGCCGAGTTCCAGCAGAAACGCGGAAACGTCAGATGTATCGATGCTTTGGGCGCTAAGGGCGAGTCCAAATGCGGCTGTAATGCCGATGGCAGGCGCACCCCTCACTTTCAGCGTTTGGATCGCATCATAGACGTCTTCTTTTGTTGTGAGGTGCAGGTATTCCGTCTTTTCGGGAAGCTTTTGCTGGTTCAGGATTTTTACCGATGTTTCTTCCCATTCGACAGAGCGGGGCACCGCAAATTGTTCAGGCATGTCATTCACTCCTTAAGCGCGTTCCGAAACGCTTCAATCAAGTCTTTTGGCGTCCGGAAACCGCTGCGTTTTTCTATGAATGCTGCGCCTATTTTAAGGGCGAGCTTTTTTTGGCTGATTCTCCGGGAAAACGGAACGATTGTATCAAGGTCCGCCACATGGGCAAGGCCGATCGTCCTACGGATCATTTCGCAGCCGGCAAAGCCTGCTGCGTCTTCAAACGCCTGTTTCAGGACTGATTCAAGGCGTCCTTTCTCATTTTTGCAAGCGTCAAGAGCATCGTTTTCCCATGCTTCGCTGAATGTCCGGTTGAACGTATGCCAGACGGTCTCGACATGGCGGTATAAAGGAGCCCGCCTGTTTTCTTCGCGGGAAAGCGCGTGTAGCAGCAGGTTGGCGATAAACTGTCCAATGTCAAACCCGATCGGGCCGAAAAACGCAAATTCAGGGTCGATGATTTTCGTTTCCGCTTCTTCACTGGCGAAAATGCTGCCTGTATGCAGGTCGCCGTGGATCAGCGTTTCCTCCGCAGACAAAAAGCGCTGTTTCAGTTTTGCCGCTTCAATTTTTAATGCTTCATTGCGCCAAAGATCTTCCGCTTCATCGCGAAGCTCTTCTTCGAAATCGTTCGTCTCATGGTCAAAGAAAGGGTCTGTGAACACAAGGCTTTCTGTAATATCGCACAGATCCGGATTCGTAAACTGCTTCACAAGCCGCCCTTTAACCGTTGGGTCAAGCGCATATTCAGACGAGTAAAAATGCGTTTTTCCTAGGAATTCTCCGATGTCTTCCGACAGGTGCGGATAATCCTTCCCGTCAATCAGTCCTTTTCTGGCGATTTCCAAGTGAGAAAGGTCTTCCAATACGGTGACGGCAAGCTCGGTGTCAGAATAGTACACGTTCGGGACAAGGTGCGGGACATGCTCTGCTTGGCGGATCAGCGCACTGCTTTCGATTCTCGCCCTGTCAAGCGACAGCGGCCAGCTTTCGCCGACGACTTTTGCATAAGGCACCGCCTGCTTGATGATCAGCCCTTTTTGCTGCTCTTTGTCATACACGCGGAAGACGAGATTCAAGTTTCCGTCCCCGATCTCCCGGCATGTCAAGGTGCTTTTGCTTGGAAAAAGCCCAAGGCGGACGGCCAGCGCGGCCGCGGAGCTTTCGGTCAAAGTTTCGTATGCTACGGTTTTCGTTACGGTCATGTGTGATTCCCCCCTAAATGTCGATAACAATAAAAAAGCCTCTTTCTCATCGAGAGAAAGAGGCTGATTTGTCGCGTTCGCCTCTCTTATCTCTCAGAATTCAAAGTCTGATGGAATTAGCACCGTGCCCTAGCGGCGCAAAATTTCGCGCCCCATTTCACAATGGTATTACGGTCGGTTGCTGTTGGGGTCATAAGGCCAGTCCTTCACCCAACTCTCGATAAGAGAAATCAATATAAAATTTTGAAATTTCAGTTCGGTCAGTTGCTGAAAATGTTACCAGCATCTCAGTTTTCTTGTCAACACTTTTTTAATATAAATCTTTGCGAATGTCCTCAAAAACCGGAATTTCCCCCCGCGTTTTTTCAATGTCTCCAAGGTCGATTTCGGCGCTGATGACCGCTTCATCGCTCCCGGCTTCAGCGAGGGTGCGGCCGAGCGGATCAATGATGATGCTGTGGCCGGCAAATTCGTTTGCCGGGTCTTTTCCCGCTCGGTTGCAGGCTGCGACAAAGCACTGATTTTCAATCGCTCTGGCTTTTAAAAGGCTTTGCCAGTGATCGAGGCGGGCAAGCGGCCATTCCGCCGTTACAAAGATGATACCCGCACCTTCCTTCGTATGTTTTCTAATCCATTCCGGAAAACGGATGTCATAGCAGATAAACCCCGCAGCCGGGATCCCTTCAAGCTCGAAGTTCCCGTCGCCTGAGCCCGCTGACAAATAGAGGTGTTCGTCCATCAGCTGAAAAAGGTGAACTTTGCTGTATTCTTTGATCAAATGTCCGTTTTTGTCTGCGATGTACATGATATTGTACACACCGCTTTTTCTCTTAACGGCGACTGAGCCGCATACGATATGGACCCGGTTTGCTTTTGCCGTTTCCTGCAGCCATTTCTTCGTTTGCCTGCCTTCTTCATCAGCGATGGAGCCGAGATTTTTTAAATCATAACCCGTCGTCCACAGCTCGGGAAGGAGAAGGACATCCGCCTTACGGCTTTCCTGTTCGATCAGCTGCTCCGCTTTTTTAAAATTTTCAGAAGGATTGCCGTATGCGATATCGAATTGCAGGCATGAAATTGTCAGCTTCAATCTGGATCACCTCATTTTTTTCTTTACATTTTACATTTAACAATATATGATGATGGACTATCATTTCAAGAATTTTTCAAAAGCGGGTGAATCATATGAAATTTGAGCTTTCAGATGTGCTGAAACAGCTCCCTGAGCAGTTTTTCGCTTCCTTGGTGAAAAAGGTGAATGAAAAAATCGCCGCCGGCCATGATGTGATCAATCTCGGCCAGGGGAATCCCGATCAGCCGACACCAGATCACATCGTTGATACAATGGTGCAAGCCGTCCGCAACCCTGAAAACCATCAGTATTCTTCGTTTCGCGGCAGCCGTTCACTCAAGGAGGCGGCAGCCGCGTTCTATCAAAGGGAATACGGCGTAGAGCTCGATCCCGACCGCGAAGTCGCTGTATTGTTCGGCGGTAAAGCCGGTCTTGTCGAGCTTCCGCAATGTTTGTTAAATCCGGGGGATACCGTGCTCGTTCCCGATCCCGGCTATCCCGATTACTGGTCGGGCGTTGAACTGGCAAAAGCGAACATGGAAACGATGCCGCTTACAGCGGGCAATCAGTTTTTGCCTGACTACAGCCGGATTCCGAAGGAAGTGAAAGAAAATGCGAAGCTCATGTATTTAAATTATCCGAACAATCCGACCGGCGCCCAAGCCACACCTGTTTTTTTCGAAGAGACCGTCCGGTTTGCCAAGTCGAACGGGATTTGCGTCATCCACGATTTTGCCTACGGTGCGATCGGCTACGACGGCAAAAGGCCTGTCAGCTTTCTCGAAACGGCGGGGGCAAAAGACACAGGAATCGAAATTTACACGCTTTCCAAAACGTATAATATGGCTGGATGGCGGGTCGGGTTTGCAGTTGGCAACGCCTCTGTGATCGAAGCGCTGAACCTTTATCAGGACCATATGTATGTCAGCCTTTTTAAAGCGGTCCAAGACGCCGCGGCAGCCGCGCTTCTATCAGACCAAGCGTGTGTCAAGGAGCAAAATGAGCGCTACGAAAAGAGGCGGGATGTATGGATTCGTGCGGTCCGCGAAATCGGCTGGCACGCGGATGCTCCGCAAGGTTCTTTTTTCGCCTGGATGCCTGTCCCTGAAGGGTATACATCTGAGGCTTTTTCCGATCTGCTTCTCGAAAAAGCGAATGTCGTCACAGCGCCCGGCATCGGCTTCGGCAAACACGGAGAAGGGTATGTGAGAGTCGGCCTCTTGACAAGCGAAGACCGGCTCCGGGAAGCGGCTTCGCGTATTGCCAAGCTGAATATATTCAAAAAGACCGCCCACAGTCATTGACAACCGGGAGAAACGATGGGATAATTCAAAATAATTTATAAAATCAATATTCTTATCAAGAGCAGGCAGAGGGACAAGCCCGATGAAGCCCGGCAACCGACTTTTTAAGCACGGTGCTAATTCTTGCAGCTGACGCTGAGAGATAAGGATTCGAACCTGAAAAGCGAAACCTCTTTTAGCTAAAGCGGCAAAAGAGGTTTTTTTATATGCATGAAGCAGGAAGGAGCTACAGAATGAGTGAACTTTTGGCAACATATGTCTTGACAGATCAAGGATGTGACGCAGAAAAGCGGGCCGAACAAATCGCGATCGGACTGACGGTCGGGTCGTGGACAGATCTGCCGCTCTTAAAGCAGGAACAGCTGAAAAAGCATAAAGGACGCGTCGTCAAGGTCGAAGAAACAGAAAGCGCGCTTGGGGAAAAACAGGCAACGGTCACCATCGCTTATCCGGAAGCCAATTTTACAAGCGACATTCCCGCTGTGCTGACGACTGTTTTTGGAAAGCTGTCTCTCGACGGAAAAATCAAATTGGCGGATTTGGAGTTTTCGCAGTCTTTTAAACAATCATTGCCGGGTCCGAAATTCGGCGTATACGGAATCCGGAAAAAAATCGGCGAATTTGAAAGGCCGCTGCTGATGAGCATTTTTAAAGGCGTCATCGGCCGCGATATGGAAGACTTGAAGGAACAGCTGAGGCAGCAGGCGCTCGGCGGAGTGGATTTGATCAAGGACGATGAAATCTTATTCGAAACAGGCAGTGCACCCTTTGAAAAACGAATCACGGAAGGAAAGAAAGTGCTTGAGGCAGCTTTTGAAGAAACAGGGCGCAAAACGCTGTATGCCGTCAACCTGACGGGCAGGACAATGGAGCTGAAATCGAAGGCGAGAAAAGCAGTCGAGCTCGGAGCCGATGTTTTGCTGCTGAATGTGTTCGCCTACGGGCTCGATGTTTTGCAAAGTCTTGCGGAAGACGACGACATCCCGCTACCGATCATGGCGCACCCGGCAGTAAGCGGCGCATTCACTTCGTCGCCGCATTACGGTTTTTCCCATTCGCTCTTGCTCGGCAAGCTGAACCGGTATGCGGGTGCTGATTTCAGCCTGTTCCCTTCTCCGTACGGAAGCGTTGCTCTGCCGAAGCGGGATGCGCTTGCCGTCTATGATGAATGCACGAAGGAAGACGTTTTTAAACCGACATTCGCCGTCCCGTCGGCCGGTATTCACCCTGGCATGGTGCCGCTCTTGATGAAAGACTTCGGCATTGACCATATCATCAACGCAGGCGGGGGGATTCACGGTCATCCAAACGGAGCGGCAGGCGGAGGAAGAGCGTTTCGGGCGATCATTGATGCCGTCCTGGAAGCGGAGCCTGTCGAAGAAAAAGCAAAGCGTTCTCCCGATTTGAAGCTTGCCCTTGAAAAATGGGGAAGGGTTGAGGTTTCCGTATGAGGCAGCCGCTTATCATTTGCGATTTTGACGGAACCATCACAACAAACGACAACATCATCAGCATTATGAAACAATTTGCTCCAGAAGAGTGGCTCGCTTTAAAAGACGGGGTTTTGTCCAGGGACATATCGATTAAGGACGGAGTCGGCAGAATGTTTCAATTGCTGCCGACAAGCCTGAAAGAAGACATTACGGCATATGTATTGAAACAAGCCGAGATCCGCCCCGGGTTTGAGGAATTTGTCTCTTTTCTTGATGAGAAAAGTCTTCCGTTTTACGTCGTGAGCGGAGGGATAGATTTTTTCGTCTATCCTCTGCTTGAAGGAATTGTCGAAAAGGAACGCATTTACTGCAATGAGGCCGGCTTCTCAGGACGCAATATCGAGATCCGCTGGCCGTATCCGTGTGACGGCGGCTGCGGAAATGAATGCGGCTGCTGCAAACCTTCCATCATCCGCCGGCTGAAAGGCCGGGACGATTTTGTTGTCATGATCGGGGACTCTGTTACAGATGTTGAAGCTGCCAAATGTTCCGACTTGTGCATCGCGCGCGATTATTTGCTGCGGGAATGTGAGGGGCTCGGCCTGAAGCATGCGGAATTCGGCGATTTCCACGATGTAAAGCGAATACTTGAAGAGACCGCGGAGGTGAAAGAATGGATCCTGAGCAAAAATGGCACGAACTTGCCGAGGTAAAAAAAGAGCTTGCGGTAAGGGATTGGTTCCCGGCGACAAGCGGCAATCTGTCAATCAAAGTATCAGAAGACCCGCTGCGATTTCTCATCACAGCAAGCGGAAAAGATAAGCGAAAAGCGTCTGCGGAGGATTTTCTGCTGGCGGACGAAGAGGGGAGGCCGGCGGAGACCGGACATGCGCTGAAACCGTCGGCGGAGACGCTGCTGCACACCCGTGTCTATCAAAATACAAACGCAGGCTGCTGTCTTCACGTCCATACGATTGACAACAATGTCATCTCAGAGCTTTACGCAAAAGAAAAGCAAGTGACATTCAGAGGCCAGGAAATCATAAAGGCGCTCGGTCTTTGGGAGGAAAATGCGGAGGTTACGATCCCGATTATCGAAAACAGCGCTCATATTCCGGATTTGGCGGCTGATTTTGCCGGACACCTTTCAGGCGATTCAGGCGCAGTGCTGATTCGCAGCCACGGCATTACTGTCTGGGGAAAAACGGCATTTGAGACAAAGCGGATGCTTGAAGCGTATGAATTTCTGTTCAGCTGGCATTTAAAGCTGAAAGCTTTGCAGGCTTACCACGTTTAATTAAAAAGGGGGAGAAAGCATGGCGACAATTCGGATCCATGATGAACAAAACACGACCATTGAAAAGCAGGAAGAAGTGGAACAATTTCTAAAAGGGGAGGAGGTCATTTATGAAAAGTGGGATATCACAAAGCTGCCGGCCGGCTTAAAAGAAAAATACGATTTGACCGATGAAGAGAAACAGGAGATTTTAGACGTCTTTGCCGCTGAAATCAAAGACATTTCAAAACGCCGCGGCTATAAAGCGAGCGATGTCATCTCGCTTTCCGACCAAAACCCGAAACTCGATGAGCTCTTGAAAAATTTCAAACAGGAGCATCATCATACAGACGATGAAGTCAGATTTATCGTCAGCGGCCACGGCATCTTTGCGATCGAAGGAAAAGACGGCACATTTTTTGATGTCCTCTTAAATCCGGGAGATTTGATCTCCGTTCCTGAAAACACCCGCCATTATTTCACGCTTCAGGAAGACCGAAAAGTCGTGGCTGTCAGAATCTTTGTGACGACAGAGGGCTGGGTGCCGATTTATGAGAAAGAGAGTGTAAGCCGATAAAGAAAAAGCGTCCGCGTGGACGCTTTTTTATTTGTTTCTGTCATAAAGGGCCTTGATGTGGCCTTCATGAAAGGAGAGATGCTGTTTTTCATTTTGATAGTATTGAAGACGGTCAAACACAGAGCCGGTGTGAAGCTCGAACTTATGGCCGTCCGGATCTGAGAAATAAATTGAATCTTTGTCGCCTTCATGCCGTTTTCTGCCCTTTAGCACGTTTACACCTAAATCGCGTAATTTCTTTTCCCAGAACGGCAAATCTTCCTGTTGAATCGAAAAGGCGATATGGGTGTAAGAGTCGTGGATTTCCTGTCTCTTAATGTCTTTCTCTTCGTTTAATGCGAGCCAGATGCCGTTCAGGTCAAAATAAGCGGTTTTCTCGGCCTTTACGAGCCACTTGGCATCAAACACCTTTTCATAGAATGAAATAGAGGCGGACAGGTCAGAGACCGAAAACAAGAGATGATTGATACCGAGAATATTATTGTTTGCCATTGCCGTTTATTCCTTCCGTTAGATGGATTTCAAACCCGTCCAGCTCTTTAGTGATTTGCCTGAATAGAAAAGCGAGCACAGCCGCGTCATCAAGCCAGCCGACACCTGCGAGAACATCGGGAATCAAATCGACCGGAGACAGCACATAAATCAATGCCAGCGCGGCCAGTAAAATCGTTTTTTTCGGGAATAAGGGGAAGTCTCCCTTTCTCCAGGCTCTAAATGCCTTGAAAAACAATAAGAGGCCTGAATACGCTTCTTTCACGGCAAAGATGGTTCGGAGCCTTGACACTGGTTTTTTCATCATTTAGACCTCCTTTTATCCGCATGAACTCTTTTAAAGGTGTTTGCCGTATTTCATCGATGGGTATTACACCTTTAATTCCACAAATCTATTATACTCGATTTCAAAATAATTTTTTGAAAAATAGGTTTACAAAATAAGTATAATCTGTAATAATGCTCAAGTACGCAAAATCTGGATGGTTCTAAGAAACGATATGTCGGTAAGGGGTGAAGCGTATGCAAAGTTATGTTGAAAAAGAAGCATTGCTCGTTTCCATCAGCAAGAAGCGGCAAATGATGGTTGAAGCCGCTGAAATCTATGGATTTACAGGGGATGAAACGATCAGGCGGAGCCAGGAGCTGGATCAATTAATCTATGAATATCAAAAACTGTCTATGAATGAAAACGCGTCGGACAATCTGCTGCAAGATTTTTTAGGCTGCATCGACTGTCTGACCGTTGAAAAATATACGGCATAGTGGGTGAACGAAAAAGAGCTGCCGCAGAAGGCAGGCTCTTTGCAGGAACGGGGAAGCTTCAGTCAACCTGTTCCTTAGAAGTCGGCAGCGTAATCGTTACAGTCGTTCCTTTATGCTGTTCGCTTTCGATCTGAATGGTTCCCCCGTACATGGAAATGATGCGCTTGCACACGACAAGGCCGAGTCCGGTTCCTTTTTCCTTTGACGTGACGAAAGGCTGGAAAATACTCTCCATCAGTTCTTTTGGAATGCCTTCTCCGATATCCTTCACAATAATTTGCGCCTTCTCTTGATGATGTTCGATTTGAATGAGCAGCTTTCCGCCGTTTTTCATCGATTCAAGAGCATTTTTGGCGACGTTCAAGACAACCTGCTTAATATGATCTTTTTTACAATACACATAAGCCGGGTCTTCTCCGCAGTCTTGAACTTCCACTTCCACATTATATAAATTTGCCTCAGAATGAATAATCGGCATGATTTCGTCAATCATTTCATTCATGGCGTTAAGCTGCCACTGCTCTGCCGTCGGCTTTCCGAGCACGAGAAACTCGCTGACAATCTGGTTGATCCTCCGGATTTCCTGGTCGATGATTGAGAAATACATTTGATCTTCTTTTGATTGATATTTTTTTTGCAGGAGCTGGATAAAGCCGCTGATACCTGTCAGCGGGTTTCTGATTTCATGAGCGGTGCTCGCTGCAAGGGTGCCGATTAATTCGAGCTTCTGCGCTTCATTTTGAGCGCGCTCCTGCTTGGTCCGCCGCTTCAGCAGCACATACTGGAGCATGAGGAACATAATATTCAGCAGAATGAAAATACTTAAAAATGACAGCAGAAGACTGTGAACGATTTCATCAAGCTGGACCGGTTCAGGATAAACTTCAAGCTTCCAGTCGATCTGGTCCAAAAAAGCGTCGACGGTGCCGCCGTCCGGCTTCTCAGGAGGAGAATGGCCTGCCGTAAAGACAATCTGATTCTTCTGATTAAGAATTTTGATATAAAGCTCAGGGCTCAGGACGTTCATGATATTTTTCAGATAATCGACGCGGATCGAAGCCAGCAGAAAATTTGTCGTTCTGCCTTCGCTGTCATAGACAGGAGTAAAAATATTCAGCTCCAGCCTGTCCGACACTGTATGTATATCGTCTGTGATGACGGATTTCTTTGATTTTTCCGCTTTTTGCAGAATGCTCTTGTACGAAACCTTCTTTTTTTCTTTGACGGGAGACGTGCTCACCATGACATCGCCGTCTTTATTTAAAAGGTATAAAGCCGAAAAACGCGGTTCTTTTTTATACGTTTCCGTCAGGATTCGTTTGATATGCTGCTCATTAACAGGGTGGTTGAGGGCCGTGGCAAGGGAGCTGAGCCTTGCTTCTGTTTCGCCGATCAGGTAGTTGATTTGGTTGCGATGAATATTGAGCATGAGAGTCGCAGTCTGACGGTGCTTTTCAGTGATATTTTCTCGTTCTTGTTCGTATACAAAAAAGCTTATAATGAAGGCGGGGATCATCACCAAGATCAAATAAAGCCTGACTTTCTTCCATAGATTTTTCAAATTGCGCATATTTTTACTCTCTCCCAATCGATACAGGAATAGAGGTATTATATCACTAGTGAGAGCCGATTTATAGAAAAGATAACCAATACCGTGAAAATAGGACACAATACCGGGGAATTTCCGGATATATCTATTTGATGTTCGATTCCTACTCATCATAACATGGTTTGAATGTTAACAGTTGACATTTTCCTCATAGTTTATTAATGTTTTCCTGTAGTTGTTTCTTTGGAGATGAGAGATATGAGTAATAGAGAACAGGAACAGTCCTTGAAATTATTTATTGTATTATCTCGAGCGTACAGATCCATTAATGATCATATGAATAAACATATTCATCATCATGGTCTGAATCCAACCGAGTTTGCTGTTTTAGAACTCCTTTATCATAAAGGGGATCAGCCCCTTCAGCAAATAGGGGATAAGATTCTTCTGGCGAGCGGGAGTATTACATATGTGGTTGACAAGCTTGAGCAAAAGGAGCTGATCGCGAGAAGAGCCTGTGCGACCGATCGCAGGGTGACCTATGCGCAGATTACAGATAAAGGCACCAAGCTCCTGGAGAAGATTTTTCCGGGTCATGCAGAAGAGCTTCACCACATGATCAGCGTGTTAAGCGATGAGGAGAAAGAAGCCTGCATCGAAATGCTGAAGAAAGTCGGACTGAACGCAAGAAATATTTATAAGGGCAAAGAATAAGGAAGCTGCCAAAAGGCAGCTTCCTACAGCGTGTCGACAAACCCTCGCATTCGTTGTCAGGCCTGCGCGTCGGTGCTCACGAATTCCAACATTCGCTCCGCTCCGATGCTCGGCCTTCCTAGACTGCAAGGGTTTTCAATCACGCTGAAAGGATGACAAAATCCCAAAACTAAGAGCCGTTTTGGGATTTTATTAACAATCTGAAGGAAGCTGCCAAAAGGCAGCTTCCTATTCTTTTTTATTCAAGTTTTCCTGGCCGATCGGCAGGATGAGGATTTCAACACGTCTGTTTTTCCTTCTTCCTTCTTCGGTGTCATTTGAAGCGATCGGTTTAAATTCCCCGTAGCCTTTCGCGCTGAATATCTTGGCGTCAAGCTTGGGATTTTCGATTAAAAGCCCCATGAAATTGACAGCCCGCATCACGCTTAAATGCCAATTGGATTTAAATTGAGAATTTCGAATCGGCACATTGTCCGTATGTCCGCTGATTACGATATTGCGGGGCGGATTCAAGACGAGGAGGTCGGATACTTCCTTGGCCAGCGGAATGTCCTGCTGGCGGATCTCCGCTTTTCCGGAATCAAAAAAGATATTATCCTCGATGGATAGGAGGAGGCCTTCGTCTGTCAGCTTCGTATTGACCTGTTTTTCAAGATTTTTCTCTTTAATAAACCGGTTGACCTGCTCCTGAATTTTTTTCAGCGACTGCTTGTCTTTTTCTTTTTGATCTTGAGTGAGATCTTTTGCCTGGTCAGGGCTTTTTCCATCTTCGGTTGTGCTCGTTTTCGGCTCAGTGAAGCTGGAATAATCCATCATTCCTGTTCCGCCAGTAAATACGGCATTGAATGATTTAGACAGCATATCGAACTTCTTGGCGTCGATCGAGCTCATGGCAAACAGTACGATGAACAAGGCCAAAAGCAGTGTCAGCAGGTCGGCATATGGGATGAGCCAAGACTCATCCACGTGTTCTTCATGGTCTTTTTTGTGCTTCTTTTTTCTAGCCATTGCTGCTGTCTCCTTTGTCTCCTTCTGGGATGACGATGCTGGAGCGTTCGCTTGGAGAGACGTACATCAAAAGCTTTTGTTCAATGACTTTTGGCGCCTGGCCTTCCAAGATCGAAAGGATGCCTTCAATCATGACTTCGCGGACTTTGACTTCCTGTTTGGATTTCCGCTTTAATTTATTGGCAAAAGGATGCCATAGTACATATCCGGTGAAGATCCCGAGAAGAGTAGCGACAAAAGCGGCGCTGATCGCATGTCCAAGCGCTTCAGTGTCGCTCATATCCGCAAGCGCGGCGATCAGTCCGACAACAGCGCCCAAAACGCCGAGTGTCGGCGCGTATGTGCCCGCCTGGGTAAAAATGCCCGCTCCGACATGATGTCTTTCTTCCATTGCTTCAACTTCTTCAGTTAAAACGTCCCTGATAAATTCGGCACTTTGGCCGTCTACTGCCATGCTCATGCCGTTTTTCAAAAATTCATCATCGATCTCATTCAAATTTGCTTCCAAAGCGAGAAGTCCTTCGCGTCTTGCGATTTGCGCCCACTCGGAAAACATCGGGATCAATTCGTTGATTTCGATCATCTTCTTCTCTTTGAACAAGATGCCGAAGAGCTTGGGAACCTTTTTGATCTCGCGGATTGGAAAAGCGATCACAACTGCTGCGATTGTCCCGACAAGGATGATCAGCCATGCCGCGGGATTGACGAGAACGGAAGGGCTGACACCTTTCATGACCATGCCGACACCTACTCCGATGATAGCTAAGATGATTCCAATTAACGATGTTTTGTCCATTTTTTCACCAATTCCTTTAACTAACTTTTCTATCGTTAATATCGGTGTTGCGCGATAGGAACTTTAGGGTGTTTCTTAAATTGTTTCAAAATCATGGTGAAAAGGGACTTTAGGGTTATTTAATGTTAAAAAATAGAATTTTTGTGATTCTTACGTTGTATGTAAAGCGGCCTCCGCAATTGGAGGCCGTTGTGTGTGTTATGCGGTTGGTTTCACCAGGATTTCATTGTTTTCAACGATAACCGCAAAACCTTTAATGTGTTCTTCTTCAAGCAGCAGATCGGTCATTTGATCTTCGACCGCTGTTTGAATGGTTCGTCTTAATGGGCGGGCGCCGAAGGCCGGATGGTATCCGATTTCAGCGATTTTTTCTTTTGCTTCATCTGAAACTTCAAGCGTCATGTTTTGCTCTTTTAACGTTTCTTCAAGCTCTTCCAGCAAGAGGTCGGCAATCTTGATCAGATCTTCTTTTTCGAGCGGCTGGAACTCGATGATGCTGTCAAATCTGTTCAGGAATTCCGGCTTAAAGTAGCCGCTTAGGGAATCAATCATTGATTGTTCGCCCATTACTTGTTCTTCCCGGTTAAAACCGACGGTTGTCCGCTTTTCAGATACTCCGGCATTACTTGTCATAATGATGACAGTATCTTTAAAGCTGACCGTCCGTCCCTGGCTGTCTGTCAGACGTCCGTCTTCCATGATTTGCAGGAACATGTGCTGGACATCGGGATGGGCTTTTTCGATTTCATCAAGCAAAACGATGCTGTACGGGTTCCTCCGGACTTTTTCGGTGAGTTGTCCGGCTTCTTCGTGGCCGACATATCCAGGAGGCGAACCGATCAGCTTCGATACGGCGTGTTTTTCCATGTATTCACTCATATCGAGGCGGATGACGGCATCCTTCGTGCCGAACAGTTCTTCCGCAAGCCTTTTAGAAAGTTCTGTTTTACCGACACCTGTCGGGCCGACGAACAGGAATGAACCGACAGGCCTGTTTTTTGATTTCAGGCCGGCGCGGCTTCTTTTGACGGCTTTTGCCACTTTTTTTACCGCTTCTTTTTGACCGATCACGCGGCTTGAAAGGTTCGCTTCAAGCTCTTTCATTTTCTTCTGATCGTCGTGCTGAAGCTTGCCGACCGGAATGCCTGTTTTTTGTTCGATGATCGCTTGAATGTCTTCCGCTTTAACGGTTGCCCGTTTTTCTGCCGTATGGTTTTCCATTTTTTTGTGCAGCGCTTCTTCTTCATCGCGGAGCTTTGCTGCAAGCTCATAGTTTTCTTCCTGCAGCGCTTTGGCTTTTTCCGCTTCGATTTCTTTCAGGCGTTGGGAAGCTTGTTCACCGCTGGCCGTGTCGATTTTCAAGTTCGCTTTTGAACCGGCTTCATCCAAAAGGTCGATCGCCTTGTCGGGAAGATGACGGTCCTGAATATAGCGGCTGGACAGAACGACGCAGGCTTTGATCGCTTCATCCGTGTAAGTTACATCGTGATACGCTTCGTATTTTTCTTTCAGCCCGTTTAAAATCGCCGCGGTCTGCTCAATTGTCGGTTCATGCACCATGATCGGCTGGAAGCGCCGCTCTAACGCTGCATCTTTTTCGATTTGGCGATATTCTTTCAATGTCGTAGCGCCGATGACTTGCAGTTCGCCTCTGGCAAGCGCAGGTTTTAAAATGTTGCCGGCGTCCATCGAGCCTTCGGCAGAGCCGGCTCCGACAAGAAGGTGAATTTCGTCAATAAACAAGACCGCGTTTTTGCGCTCTTTCAGCTCTTTCATCAGCTGTTTCATTCTTTCTTCAAATTGTCCTCTGATGCCGGTGTTGGCTACGAGGGAAGCGACATCAAGCAAGTAAAGTTCTTTGTTTTTCAATTTATTTGGAACATCGCCTTCGGCGATTTTGAGAGCAAGTCCTTCAGCGACGGCTGTTTTACCGACGCCCGGTTCACCGATTAAGACAGGGTTGTTTTTATTTCTGCGGTTTAAAATTTCGATCACACGGGCCACTTCATCATCGCGGCCGATCACCGGATCGATTAAACCGGTCTTTGCGGCATTCGTTAAATTGACGGCAAGCTCATCGAGCAAGCCTTTTTTGGCAGCGGTTTGCGTCTGCGCTTGTGATGGCTGGCTGAAGAAAGAACCTCCGCCGCCAAAAAAATGATTTCCTGAAAACATAGAAGGCTGAGTCAGCTCTTTATAGCAGTCTTCACATAAATCCATTTGTTTTTTTGTAAAGTTGATTTGCATGTTCAGGCGAATCGTCGCCTCATTTTTTTGACAATGTTGACAACGCATTTGCCAAAACCCCCTTTATTGAATTTGACCTTTTTTGACCAATTGACTTTGAAAAAATGGTCTGCAGTTTGACCATTTCTGACTATTAGTATACATTGACCTTCTTTGACTTTCAAGTTCTATGCTTTTTCCTTTTTGTTCCTGAATGAGAAGTTGTCCTTCTTTTTAAAGGACATGGCTCATATGGTGTAGAAAGGGAATTCGTTTACGGAGGAGTCGTATGAGTCAATCACAAGGATCAGCCTTTCAGCTGGCATTTGTTTATGTAGGAACGGTCGTGGGAGCCGGATTTGCAACCGGAAGAGAAATCGTCGAGTTTTTTTTAAGATTCGGCTGGCCGGGATTGGCCGGAATTTTGATCAGCGGACTGATGTTTACATTTCTCGGCACAAAAATGATGCTGATTGCGGTCAGAATCAATGCCAAATCTTATCAGGAGCTGAATCAATATTTATTCGGCCATACGCTCGGGAAATTTGTCAATGTCTTCATGCTCGTGATTTTGCTCGGGGTGACGTCTGTCATGCTGTCCGGAGCGGGGGCGATATTTGAGGAGCAGCTCGGCTTTTCAAACCAAGCGGGGATGATTGCGACGATTGCCCTGAGTCTGTTTGTCATGATGAAGGGCGTCAAAGGGATATTCGGTGTCAATGTCATTGTCGTTCCGCTGCTGCTCCTGTTCACAGTCATCGTCCTGTTTGATTCGTTTATTTTCAGAGGGGGGGAGATTCACAATTTGGCGGCATTCTCGGCGGCCAAACCCGATTGGATTTTATCCGCTGTTTCGTACGGCGCTTTTAATTTATCGCTCGCACAGGCGGTTCTCGTGCCGATCGCTTCTGAACTGAAATCTGAACGGCTCATTATAAAAGGAGCATTAATCGGAGGGTGTCTGCTTACCCTTGTGTTGATCGCGAGCTTTCTGTCTCTTTCAACATTGCCTGATGTCCTTTTATATGAAGTTCCGATGGCGCAGGTCGTATTCATTGTCCAGCATTCTGTCCATATCATCTATCTGTTTATCATTTTCGGGGAAGTCTTCACATCGGTCATCGGCAATTTATATGGTCTTGAAAAGCAGATTAATGAATATCTTCATATGAAAAGCCTGTATGTATTTATGTTCATCCTGCTGACAATCTACTTGACGGGACAGATCGGCTACGGAAAGCTGATATCGACCATTTATCCTTTGTTCGGCCAGCTGAGCCTCGTCTTTATTTTCTTTTTGATCGTCAAAAGGGTGCCTGAGCGTTGAATGGCAGGCATTGCACTTGGCGAAACGTGCGATTTGTGATAAGATGGCGAAGGAAAATTGAAACAAAATCCGCTTGACACTGCGGGAGAGGTTCTAGCAAAACCCTCTATAAAAAACTAAGGAAAGCTGTATCCTTGGGGTATGGCCTTTTTTATTGTTTTTTTGCTAGAACGCCTTTCTCACAGAGAAAGGTGTTTTTTTCGTTTAAATATCAGTGAATCTCTTCTTTTATGAAATGCTGACGAAAAGCGGAGAAGGAGGAATTATGAAACAGGAAAAAGCGATCGTTGTATTCAGCGGCGGTCAGGACAGTACGACTTGCCTTTTGTGGGCGCTTCGGCAATTTCAGGAGGTGGAAGCGGTCACCTTTCAATATAATCAGCGGCACCGGGAGGAAATCGAAGTCGCGAAAAAGATCGCTGAAAAGCTTGGCGTCAAGCATCATCTGCTTGATATGGAACTGTTAAATCAGCTCGCGCCGAATGCTTTGACAAGGGATGATATCGAGATTGAGGCGAAAGAAGGCGAACTTCCGTCCACTTTTGTTCCGGGACGCAACCTCGTGTTTTTATCGTTCGCTTCGATCCTCGCCTACCAGGTCGGCGCGCGGCACATCATAACAGGCGTATGCGAGACGGATTTCAGCGGCTATCCGGATTGCCGGGATGAGTTCGTCAAATCCTGCAATGTCACTGTCAACTTGGCGATGGAACGCCCGTTTGTCATCCACACGCCGCTGATGTGGCTGAACAAGGCGGAAACGTGGGAGCTCGCCGATGAGCTTGATGCGCTTGATTTCGTGAAAAACGAGACGCTGACGTGCTACAACGGAATCATTGCCGACGGCTGCGGCGAATGCCCGGCCTGCAAGCTTCGAGCGAATGGCTACAATGAATATATGAAAATGAAAAAGGAGCGAGCTTAACAGTGCTTACACAAATTTACCCGCAACCAAGCCATCCTTACTCTTTTGAACTAAATAAAGATATGCAGATGTCAGCCGCGCATTTTATTCCGAGAGAGGATGCGGGCGCATGCAGCAGAGTCCACGGCCATACGTATACAATCAATATCACGATTGCCGGGGATGAATTGAATGAATCAGGATTCCTTGTCAACTTCAGCACCATTAAAAAATTGATCCACGGGGAATACGATCATACGCTTTTAAATGACCATCAGGAATTTTCGGGTGAAAGCGCGGATCAGATCCCTTCGACAGAAGTGGTGGCGAAAACGATTTACGATAAAACAGAGGCTTATTTGAAAGATCTCAAAAACCGTCCGCATTGCGTTCAGGTGTTTGTCAGGGAAACGCCGACAAGCTATGTCGTCTACCGTCCGAAACCGGGTGTTCAGCATGGCTAAGCCGATTCCCGTACTTGAAATTTTCGGTCCGACGGTTCAGGGAGAGGGGAGGGTCATCGGGCAAAAGACGATGTTTGTCAGAACGGCCGGCTGTGACTATTCGTGCAGCTGGTGCGATTCAGCTTTTACCTGGGACGGTTCGGCGAAAAAAGACATCAAATGGATGACCGCGGAAGAAGTATACGAATCTCTTAAAGACATCGGCGGAAACGCCTTCTCGCACGTTACGATTTCAGGAGGCAACCCGGCGCTTTTAAAACAGCTGGACGGACTGATTTCCCTTTTAAAAGAAAACGGTATACAGACAGCGCTTGAGACGCAAGGGACGTTTTATCAAGACTGGTTTGCCGGAATCGATGATTTAACAATTTCGCCAAAGCCGCCGAGCTCCAATATGAAAACCGATTTTAACAAGCTTGATCATATTGTTGAAAAACTGAAAGAGCACGGCCGAACGGCAGCGGCAAGTTTGAAGGTCGTCATATTCACGGCGGAAGACCTTCAATTTGCCAAGCAAGTTCACCAGCGTTATCCCGATGTCCCGTTCTTTCTCCAAGTCGGAAATGACGACGTTCATACAGAAGACCAAGAGCGGCTCGTCGAACGGCTGCTTCAAAAGTATGAACAGCTGGTAGAAGCGGTCACGCGCGACCCTGAATTGAACCGCGTCCGCGTTCTCCCGCAGCTCCACACCCTGATCTGGGGTAACAAACGAGGCGTTTGATTTAAGAAAGGAAGATGAATGATGACCACAAGAAAAGATTCAGAACTCGAAGGCGTAACCCTTCTTGGGAATCAGGGCACCAATTATTTGTTTGACTATTCTCCGGAAGTGCTTGAGTCTTTCCCGAATAAACACGAAAACAGAGATTACTTCGTGAAATTCAACTGCCCTGAATTCACATCCCTGTGTCCGAAAACCGGCCAGCCCGATTTTGCCACGATCTATATCAGCTACATCCCTGATAAAAAAATGGTAGAAAGCAAGTCTTTGAAACTGTATCTCTTCAGTTTCCGAAATCACGGCGATTTTCATGAAGACTGCATGAACATCATCATGAACGATTTAATTGAGCTGATGGACCCGCGCTACATCGAAGTCTGGGGCAAATTCACACCGAGGGGCGGAATCTCAATCGACCCGTACACCAACTACGGCAAGCCCGGCACAAAGTATGAAAAAATGGCCGAGTATCGGATGATGAATCATGATCTGTATCCGGAAACGATTGATAATCGGTAAGAGGTGCAGGAGAAGTGAGGGTTTGTGATCGATGTGTGACCGGAGTGACCTCGTCTTTATAGACGGGGTTATTTTTTTAGAAGTTGAATTATCACTTTTAACGGAATGGGCATAATATGACACGCAATTCATATTGTGAAAAAGATGTAATCTCGGCTCGCCTCGTTAACGTCTTCGTTCGCTAGTTCGCCTCTAACTACGCAACCTTTATCGTTCGTATAAACGAAAAAGGGGGCCGTAATTGGCGCCTGTCTTTTATTTTCATGCTGATTTTTCTTTTCTAAGGACTTTGTCTAAGATAAATGAGAAGAGCGCTAACAGTAAGGACATTACCACCATATCGATAATAGTCACGCCTGTGTCTTTTTTTATAACAAAAAACAAAATCAATTGCAGCACCAAAGTAATTATAAAGAATGACCCGTATTTAGCCATATGATAACATCCCCTTTGTTCTCTTTATTTTCCGATGCACCGCACACTAAACCATGCAAGACTTCCGGCTAATCCAAGGACGCCACCGCGGATTGCATTTTTCCCGACAATCTTGATTATCTCAGTCGCGGCTTTTTTCCAAAGTTTCTTTTTAAGCATCTTTTCCAGGCCGCCGCCAATAAATCCTAAGCCGGTAAAATCAATGATTTTTTCTTTAAGACATCCCCACCATGAAGCCGTTTGAAATTGACTAGAATTAGCTTGGGGATCGGGAACGCCTTTTAAATCCTCCGCAGTAAGCTCCTCTCCATTAACAAGTTTAACAAATGCTTCCACTGTAGCAACGGACGATTGACCGAATTTTTCCGCGACCATATCCTTATTGATGACGAACTTTCCGTCAACTTCTGAGGAGGCTTCCCCAAAAATGAACTTTAAGTCCTCGGCTATTTGTTGCGTTTCCATTTCTTCCTCAATTGTCAACGTGTCTAGTTGAATTTGTGAGTCTGTCTTAGCTTGCGCTTCGGAAGTAAAAGGCGCTAAACATGTGCCGAACATACAAGCAACAGTCGTTGTTATGACGAGTTTTTTCATCTTCGCATCTCCCTTTCATTTGTTTGAATATGTAGTTGATAGATTAATTGTACCAATATAAGGAAAAGGCTATCATGAGGCTTACATAATGTTATAAAATAGGGAAAAGTTAGTGTGATGTGAATGGGATGATGTCTTGTAAATAAAAAAGACACCGGAAAACCAGTGTCTTAGAGATTTTATATGCTTTTTTTCATACCGCACTGACGGCACTCACGTAGGAAAACGCCGTCCTTCGCCGAAATTTAAACAGCGTATAATCGCAGTTATCGCAGCCCCCGTAATGGCGTCAGGATACTCTTTATAATCGTAAACAATCGTCGTATCATAGCCTCTTGTTTCGTAAACCATTCGGCCTCAACCTCCAACTATTAGAATGCGACAATAGTGCGTTCAATTCAACGCATTCAAGGAACGAAGGAATCCGCAGTAATCCGTTTTCAGTCTTGACCCGGTGTTTGACGCGGCACCCAACCGGCTCAATATAAACGTACTTCTCCGTTTCTTTCGACGTCTTTTCTCTCAGCGTGTAGCTTCCGCCGCGCATCCTAAGGCATAAACTCCATAACGCCGGCATACTGGCCGTCCATGTCGAAAGAAGCAGCGCATTGTCTTCCTTGCGCAATCCCTTGTCGCGTGTTTTAACTTTTATTTTATACATTCGAATGAATAATCTAAATTAAGAGTCCCTAATTCTACAGTGGGATTCCCTCCTGAATTAAAGCAATTTTGAGAGAGAGTTTGTATTTCTTTATTATTGAAAAAGCTTTTAGAAAAAATTAAAGACGCTGTTATCACGAGTGTGAAAGGAATTATTATAGATATCCGAGGTAAATTTGTTAACTTCTTTAATTCATTCAGATAGTTATCCTTCCATTATGAGAGTTTTTCTCTTATTATCACTTTTTTGTTTTAAAGTTTCACCCCATATTTTCACTAGTTCATTCAATAAACTTAACAAGGAAGATCATTTCCAGAATTGCCACCACTTTTTCTTGCGGACGGCGGCCAGCATTTTTTGAGTTTCCTGGGATTCACGAAGGGATTTCATCAGCATTTCGTCTCTTTCCTTCTGCCGTTGCTCAAAAAGTTCAATGCGTTCCAGCATCATTTTATTGAATTCCTCTTGTTGTTTGACAAATTGAGATAAGGCGTGATCTATTTTCAGGCCGTCCAGCATATCTTTTAGTCTACACAGTGGCCTGAACGTAACAGATACGCAGTTGTTATCTATTATTGATCTATAGAAAATTCTTTTTCAGGCAGTCCCAAAATATCTGTATTATTAGGAATATAACCAAGCAACCGTAACATTGCTACAATTTGCCCCTTATGATGAAACTCATGCGTAATAGAATGGACTAGTAATTGGTGTGGTGTTTTTTTTACGATTCCACTGCCCGCTTTCCAAGAAGGCTCTTTTTCGATAAAATCATCAAATTTCTCAGTGAATTGTTCAAACACAGTATCCACATATATATCAGCCTGTTGAAAATAACGTTGAATATCTTCTATCTGCATATTATGGAGTGCTTCCTTTGTTATGAGTGGTGAAGTTGTTTTTGAAAGCACAAAAGAACCCAGGCAAGCATGATAACAACCAGCCACATGAACTAAAGAATCTCTTATACTTTGAAAACCAAATCCAAACTCTTTTGTAAAATCATTTTTATTCAATACTTTACACTGGTCTAGTAAAATCTGTCTTGTTTGTTTCACCCAATCATATTCGTGTTTTTCCATCACTATCCCACCCCTTAAAAACAATAAATATCAAAATATTCTTCTAATTATACACAAAGGTGTACCATCATTAAATGCTTGATTTAATCGAACTTTAATGCAGGCAAATCAAGGCGCTCTATTTTGAGGGGGAAAAGATACATAATAATGATACATAGCCAAGTGCGACCGATAAAATGAAGAAATTGAAGAGTTTAAAACTGCGAAAATACATATGGGAAATCATTGAAGAAAACATGACGGTATATACATCCCGACAAATAATAAGATAATGAGCTAAGAATGCAGAGACCAAGATTGCGAATACTAAAAATAGACGCCAACTATGGCGTCATAAACTCCTTGATACCCTTTAAAATAAAGAGTTATAAAAATTGACCGGCATCCACTCTAGTGGAATCTTTCTCCTTAACCAGTTTTAATGTGGCCACGATTAGAAAGCTGACAATCACTAGTAAGAGCCATGAACTCACTTTTCCTAGATGAACGAGACTCCACGCGCTGGTTTGGTTTGGATATGTCCAGGCTCCAAAAAACGTTGCGATATTTTCGGCTATCCATATAAAAAATCCGATGAGCACAAAAGAAAGTGCGAGCGGCATACGGTAACGAATTCCATTAACCTCGTATATGACCCATGATTTCCAAAAGACAATTACTACAAGTCCAGATAACCAAAAGCGGACGTCAATCCAATAATGATGGAGGAAAAAATTCAAATAAATCGCAGCGGCAAGAGGTACAACGACAAAAAACGGCGGCCACTTAACCAGTTCAACCTTAAGCCTCCTCCACGCCTGGCAAAGATAACTGGCGACACTTGCATACATAAAGCCGCTATATAAAGGTACTCCGAAGATTTTGGAATAACCTTCCTCTGGATAAGACCAGGAGCCCATTTGCACCTTGAAAAGTTCAAGAGCTAGTCCAATAAGGTGGAACAATGTGATCACCTTTAGTTCATCCCGTGTTTCAAGCCCGGAATACACCATCCACCACTGCATGAGAAGGCAGATAATGAGCAGCCAGTCATACCGCGGCAGGAAGGGAAGAGGGATGATTTGTGTAATTGCCAAAGAGGCAAAAATAACGACAGGAAATAAACATGACAAGGACTGCTCCCAACCAAAACGAACGAGTTGATTTAGTGCTCTCATCATGTGTGCCTCCGAAGTTTTTTTCTGAATATATGCGAGGCCAGCTTAGTATTGCAGCTAAACAGATTTACGGGTATGCGCATAAGATCACCGCCGAATAGGCTAAATTTTTAATCATGGGTGTCTTCATCACTTCGGTATTCCAAAATATCTCCGGGTTGACATTCTAAAGCCTTGCAAATCGCCTCTAAAGTTGATAATCGAATAGCCTTTGCCTTTCCGTTTTTTAATATAGAAAGATTCGCCATTGTGATTCCAACCCTCTCAGAAAGTTCCGTTACGCTCATTTTTCTTTTAGCAAGCATCACGTCAATATTGATAATAATTGCCATTGTTTTCACCTCAGACTGTTAAATCATTTTCTGATTTTATATCAATCGCTTCTTGCAATAGCCTTTGGAGAACAGCAGCAAAGACGGCGATAACCATTGAAGCAAAAATAAGGACCAGTCCGATTAGTATGATGCCAGGAGCGTCGTCCATCTCCGCGATGAGATAGAAGAGCGGCATGCCTGCCGCTAATAAAATACTGATGGTGATTGCACAGTATTTTATATTCTTTAAAGCCCGTACAGACAATTTCGAGAAAGCTTTATTGTGGTCAATATAGCTTAAAAGTTTAAAGGCTTGATACAGAGCAAAGTAAAAAGGTATCGCCGCTGCATACAAATCGATATAAACGAGATATTTCAGATAAGAAATATCTGGATACAAATCAGCTGCAAAATTCGCTATCTTCGGCACGAAAAATATGCACAAAGCAAGAACTGGGATTCCAATAAGAATAACAGACATCTTTAAAAAGAGTGTTGATCCCCGTTTCATTAAAAGCACCTCACTTATTTTGTCGATTTGAATTTAACACATTATTTATCGTTTTACAATAAAAAAATATTGATAAAGGTAATTTTATTGTTGTTATGGTATGATACCTTTTTGATTTTAGACAAGCGTTTATAAAGCTAAGCAAAGAAATACGTCAGCGGAGTATACATCACCTCTTTTGGACATTTGCGGCTTCCGCCAAACGAAAAGATCAAGCTTAAAGGGTCTCGAACGATAGCTTATATGAACGCAGGTTCGAGACAGTCAATGAATTGAAAAACGCTGGTTATGCGTTAGTTAACCGGAACTCAGCAGAACCATATCGTCAAATAAATCCTAGGGTGAAAAAGCTCATACGTACCATAAAGGAATATGTGTCAACAAGGAGACAATAAAACAGCTTCCGATTGGCATGTCTTTGCCCATAACGTGAAGACTCGGGTTGAAGTCGAGGAGTTATTTGAGGTGAAGACCGAAGACGATTAGTGTGGTGAAAACAGAAAAGAGAATGTTGTTAGATTTAAATAAAAATAAGACGCCAATTAAGGCGCCTTCATCTCGTCTTAAATCCATTCACAAAACTTTCTCCGTCCTGCTCCGTGTTAATAAGCTGCTGGGCGCTTTGGCTGATTCGTTGAGCAAGCGCCTCTTGCGCTTTTCCTTCAAAGCTGTAGAGAAGCGATGAATAGACGCTGTTCATTTCTTTTTGTATATCGTCTATCTTAAACTTCGGTCTTAGTGTCGTTTTAATGCCTTCAAGCTTCGTTGCGGCTGATACCCTCATGCCCGTTTTCAGCATTTGAAGCTGATTGCGCCGTATGAGGAGCGTATCTTCTTGATCACCGTTTAAGTTGTTGAGTGAGGCTAGTTTATTGAAATTTTCCATTATGTCATCTCCTAAAGCTTAAGCCAGTTTGCCAGCATTTTATCTTTTGATTTAAAATCTTTTGCGATCTGAGCAAGGTACCTGCTGATGTCTTCTAAATCTGAAATCGTATTTTGTAATGAGGCGATGTACGCTTTTTCGGCATGAACATCGTAAAAGAGCGGATTGCCTTTTTTGTCAAACGACTGCGCCAGGTTTTTCAGCGTATTGTTTACATCTTCGAGTGTCAGCTTGTCGTATAGACCGTGGCCGACTTGACGGTAGGTATCGTGTTTCAGGTCGTTGATCGCAGCGTCGTGTTCCTGATAAGCGTTTTCGGCTTCGCGTTTCATCGTCCGCAGATCGTTGATCATCACATTTACTTTTTGCGCGAGCTGTTTGGCAACTGCGGGTGTTACTTTAATTGCGCCACTTCCGGATGCAACTTCCGGTGGGAGCATCGCTTTTAAATTTTTGTCATAAACGAGCTCATCGCCCTCTATATTTTGAACGTTGCCGTTTTCGTCGAAAGAGAAATTATTGCTGCCGACCCAGTGTGTATCGGGATTTTGAAAGATTAGCGTATTTGCGAAATACAGAAGGTTTCTTCCGACTTGTTGGAGTTTATTACCGTCAAGCCTTTTTCGCGATTAGCCATTGCGATAGAAGGATCTTTTGTGTAAATAGTAGTTCCATTGTGGCGATCAAATTCGTCCCACCAACCGGCACCGACCATATCATCCGGATTGACAATTGACTTTACATAAGGGTGATAGTCTCTGTTATTAATTTCCTTTTGTTTTTCCTCTGAATGTAATTTTACAATTGATGGGCTGTTAAATGAAACAGAGTAAATATCATTGTTGACTGCGCTGTATTCCGCCTCTGCGCCGCCGAGAGAATGTCCGGTTGTTGAAATAATCGTTGAGGTACCTTTATACTTTTGTTTGACTTCCCGCACAAGTTGATCGGCTTGATCGATTTGCGATGTTTTTGTAATTAATTTATAATCTCCGGACTCAAGCATGGCAGTTTGTTCCATCGAACCAGTATATCTCCCAAGTGTCGTAGATGTATCTTTCGCATCTTTCTTGACGACATATTGTGTTTTATCTTTAGGATCGTTTCCTAAGACAATATGGTTAACGTCCGCTTGTTCTACGTCACTTAACGGGTCCTTTCCTGGATCTGTTCCAGCAAAAGCTACAACGACGTTTTTCGGGTTATCGGATTTTACCCACTTGCCATTTCTCTTTTCGGCTTGTGACAGAACAACCGCATCAAGTCCGGTGTCGTCGTCGTTTCGAACGCGCTCAACGTACCAACCAATCTTGTTTTCTGTTACAATTGGCGTGTTACGTTTTAACTTTTCTTTAAGTTGATCATACTTATACGCATTTCTGCTTAATGAATAAAATGTGCTATCCGACAAATTTGGAACTTTTATGTTTTTACTCATACAAACCCTCGCAAATTTAGTGTAAAATGGTCTTGAAAGGATGAATAACTTTGAAAAAATACCTTATTATTCTAGCTTTAGTAATTATAGCAGTCGGAGGTTTTATTGTGAAGAACAACGCACAACATAATGAAGAAATTGAAGAGTTTAAAACTGCAAAAATACATATGGAAAAATTCTTGAAGTCAAATTATGAAGGGATAGATAGTGTTCAGTTCGAGGATAGATATGAAATAGATCCAATGGGGGCGTACAGGTGTTTGGGTATTATAATAAAGATAAAAATAATAAATTTGATGGTATATACGATCCGTCTAATGATAAGATAATGAGTCATAGTGTTGACGCTGTTATGAAAAAAGAGTGTAGAGATAAAGATTGCGGATATTAAAGAACCCTTTTAAAATGAGTGAACCTTTTTCCTTACTTCTACAACGTTCCCATGAATAGCCGGAACGATTTAGCTCAGCTCAATCTTGTGAGGAAGGGTATACTTTAGAAAAAGCTTAATATACTGAGGTGAATATTGAAAATATGGATTCGGCATTGAATAATTTAATCATCAGTTGCCATTACGCTTTATTGGGGGCAATTCCATACAAATTAAGGGGACTCGCAGTCAAGTTAGAAAATGAAACGTTATACTGGAAAGGCTATTTTAACGGGAACCGACAGACGATGAAATAGAAATGCTGAGCGTAGCTTGTACAGAGGTACTTGCTGACTTTCCACATATTAAGGACTGTGAAGAAGAGTATATCAATCATAAGTTTCCTTTAAAAATGGATAAATTACAGTTTTGGGCATTTTTAAGATGGGAAGACAACGAGCATGATGAAATAGGATAAGCTGTAAAACACTTTATTATTATTTTTTACGGAGTTTGGTGTCAAGTGTAATAAACGAAAGGTGAATTCATTTTAAGGTTATAGGGATTAAAGCTTTAATATGCATAGTTGGTTATCGGGAAACCACTTTCAAAAACGCACAAGTTCACAATAATAAAAAGATATTCATGTTGATTAGGCGTGCATCATTGCATGTCTATTCTTTTTGGAAAGAACTTTTACCTAGAACTAAAGAACTCAAAAAGCGAGAATGACACAAATTTTATTAGTTCTATTGTCTTATTTTTTATACGTAATACCAAAAATACACTTCAAATGATTTATAATGAAGCGTGCCTAATAATTAGCAAACATGGAACGTGATTCAATAAAAACGTATAAGGTCATTGCAGTATGAACTGGAGGATACATTTTTGAAATATAAAAAAGCAGCAGCGCTTGGAATGGGTTTACTTTTATTTATAGGCGGATGTCAGAACAGAGAGGATTCTGAAATTAGCGTCCAAGATTACAAAGGACAAGACTTTCATATTCAGAGCAGGGGTTATCAGAAAGAAACTGCTGAGGTCGCAGAAGCGCATCGAGATGAGGTTGAAAAAACTGTAAGAGAGTATTTCTTGGATCAATATAGAACGAAGGTAAAAGTCCATAACATTGTCGGAGGGCATGGATTTGTTACGGTGTATGCTGAATCGGTCGGAGAATTGCATTTCTACACAAGCGCAAAAATTAAAATTGATTTGGACAAGAAAGAGGTGCAGACTGACGCGATCAGCTCATCGGAGTTCGATGTGAAAGACTCGATTACGAGCGCAATATACGCATTGGCTTTTGAAGACGAATTTGCCGCGCTAGATTACTATTTAGAGAAGCTGACAGAAGAAGAACCGATTGTAGGCAAAACGCAGGCAGCTGTTGATAATACAAGCGGTAAGGGATATCAGACGCCATATTATGCTGTTTCTTTAACTGCTGATTGGAAGGATGACCTTTATTCAGCATATTTAGAGAACCCGAAAAGAAGCAAACAAGACTGGCAGGAAAAATTAGAAGATGAAGAAATCACCCCAAAATCATGTGATATCAATATACAGTTATATATGAAAAAAGCACATACAAGGCCAAGCGAACGCATTTATAATCAAGTGGTGCAGGATATCGAAGACATGGAAGATCTGGCTCCAGGGACATACAGCATTTACTTGAATGACAATAGGATCGATAAAAACTTAGGATATAATCGAAGAAAAAGCACGCTTGGACGATAATGTCTTCCTAAGCTGATCATGTATTGATATGAGCCGGAAAGCGGTCAGCATTTCATTCCTCGCGGTCGCCGGGTTTTTCAGCTGTCTAGTTAAAAGTAAAGTCGATTACGGCGATTTGCGCAAACTTTTTCGGGACGTGTAGGGAAAAGTGGAAAAAAACCGCCGAAGCCGGGTGGCAGGCGGTTTTTCCTTTTGTAGAAAAACTTGTGGAAATAAAGCTGCGTGGAAATCGTGAATATTTGCTGTAAAGGGCGGCTGATTAATGCAGGGAATCTTTAATAATTTTATAGTTTTTATGATTGACGACGGTTAAGGAGTCCAGTTCCAAGTCTCTGTAGTTTTCCATAATCGTGACATCGACGATCACAGAGTTTTCGTTTACTTTCTCTACGATTCCGGTGAGTCCGTTTTTAAATTCGATGACGTTCCCGACTTTTGCAATTTTCAAGTGACTTCCTCTCCTTTAAAGTAAATTAACCTATTGAAAGTATTTTGCAATATTTTCTTGGAGAAGTAAAGCGATTTGGGAAGCGGCATCACTATTGTTGTACCTGGTGTGACTTAATGTTATAGTTAATTAGTTAAAGATGATGAGAGAAAAGGGGAGAGAACAGGTGACAGAGCAAAATGCCATCGATCAGATCGAGCAATTAAGGTCAGGGAGCATTCATGAACTCCATGTGAAAAAAGAAGATTTTCTTTCTTTCAGAGCCATCTTAACAAAGCAGGAAGATTTTAAGCATTTTCGCGGCATTGCCCAGCATGGCGGAGATATTATATTTCAATATATGAAAGAGGCAAGAAGCTGAAAAAGGCTTTCTCAGACCGGCTGAGAAAGCTTTTTTTATTTGTGTGAAGCCATATGTTTCTGGAGATTTTGGTGTTTTCTGCATGAAATCGTCCGGCCGTCTGCAATAATGTGACAACCGGACGGTTTGATGGAAGGCATGCCAACATTTTGGCAATGAAATCAGCGATTCGTCTTGTTAGTGTAAAACATATGTTTTTTCGATGAAGATTTGACAAGGAGGAAGGAAATGAAATCGAAATTTGCTGCGCTAGCTGCGTTTTTAATCTGCATGCTGCCGGCAGCAAGAATCGAACATGCTCAAGCTGTCATGTTGTTCTCGAAAAAAGATAAACAGGAAATGGAACGGCTGATGGAAAGCCTTAAACAGGAAGAAAATCCTGCTTTTTCTCAATTGACAGATGAAAAAAGCTTCGTTGAAGCCGCGCATCTGCCAGCTGAAGAGGAGGAGGAAAAAGAAGAGACGACAGATCTTACACAAAAAGAAAAAGATCTTTTATCAAGGCTTGTACATGCCGAAGCAAAAGGCGAGTCATTTGAAGGAAAAGTGGCTGTTGCCAATGTCGTCCTGAATCGGGTGGAAGACGGCCGATTTCCTGACAGCGTAAAAAGCGTGATCTATCAAAGAAACGCTTTTGAGCCCGTTCTAAACGGCAGCATCGAGAAAAAAGCAGACCGCGAATCAGTTGAAGCTGTGGAAGAAGCGGTAGATCAAAATAAAAAAGAAACAGACGCTTTATTTTTCTATAATCCCGACATCGCTTCTGATGACTGGATTAAAACGAGAAAAGTCGTGAAGCGCATCGGCAATCATGTCTTTGCGATCTAAAAAAGCAGTCAGGGCCATCCGCCTTGACTGCTTTTTATATGCGATTCTTTCTCACTTTTCACAGCCTAAGAAAAAATTGTTTTTGATCCTTTATGAAAATCAATTTTCAATGAAAAAGAAAATAATTTTTAGACTTGTCTCATATGATGGGATAAACCCGTGAGACAAGGAGAGACCTCATGAACCGTTTTGTAAAAGGAATCGTTCTTCTTTCGCTAGCTGCTTTTTTTGCAGAATGTCTTGAATTCGTCATCAACATGATTCTTGCGCGGGAGCTTGGCGAGCATGGCATGGGGCTCTACATGAGTGTTTTGCCTTCCATTTTTTTAGTTGTGGTGATTGCGAGCCTTGAGCTGCCTGTATCGATATCGAAGTTTATCGCCGAGTCCAGCCCGAAGCTGCACGAAAGCATGCTGAAACATGCATTGCGGATGACTGCGGTCTGCACGGTTTTTTCCACGGCAGCTGCAGTGATCATTCTTCCATTTATTCCGGTTTTTGATTCTTACCATCCTCTGATCAGAGGGCTTGTGATCGGGATGATCCCTACGGTTGCATTTACGTCGATCGCGAGAGGCTATTTCATGGGCGTTCAGCAAATGGGTAAAATCGCAACGGCGAATGCCCTGAAAAAAATCTTTCAGCTCATCGGCTTGTTTTTATTTTTTCAATGGTATTCCTTTGAATTGGATACTTCTCTTCTGATCTCATTGTTTGTCCTCGTTGCAAGTGAAGTGGTCGTGTTTGTTTATTTGTTTTCGCAGTTTGTTTTGGTCAGGCGCGCCGCTCAAAAAGGGCAGCAGATCCACTTGCGGAGAAACGATGTTTTAAAACGCCTGCTCACTGTTTCGATCCCGACGACGGGGCTGCGCGTTTTTCACGCTGTGACAAACGCCGTTGAACCTTTTTTGGTGAAGGGGACGCTGCTTGCCGCTGGCGTATCGAGAACATCGGCCATCGACCAGTTCGGCATGCTTTCGGGGGTGGCGATGACAATCGGCTTTTTTCCGGCTTTTATCGCCCATTCACTGATGGTCGTCATGATCCCGAGCATTTCCGAAAGCTACGCTTACGGACAATACGAAAGAGTGATCAAACGGATTAAACAGGCGATCTTCATCACGCTGTTTTACGGCATACCGTCCGTTATGGTGATGTATCACTTTGCAGAGCCGCTGACCCACTTATTTTTCGATTCGGTCAAGGCGTCGTTTTACCTAAAAATGCTGTGGCCGTACTTTTTATTCCACTTTTTTGCGATGCCGTTTCAGGCCTGTTTAATCGGAATGGGGTTGGCCAAAGATGCCTTTTATCATAACGTATGGGCCAGTGTCTTGTCGTTTTTGATGATGTATGTTCTCGGATCTATGCAGACATTGCAGATGACGGGGATCATCCTTGCGATGAATACCGGGATGATTTTGCTGACGGCGCTGCATTATGTAACGATTTGCAAAGAGCTGGGCGTCACGCTTTTGTTGACAAACAAATCCCGATCTCCGAGAATCGAAAGCCGCTGATTGACCCTCTTCATAGTTTTGGTTTTTGCGGGGAAGCTAATACTAAAAAGAAGGGGAGTTCATATGCGAAGAATCAGTCTTATTTACCCGCTCATCCTGGTGCTTTTTTTCGGAGCCTTCGTATTTCAGCCGCAGGCCTCTGCAAAACATGCTTCTCCGGCAGTTATGCAGATGAACACGGTGGAAGGTCAGAGCGTCGTCATTCCCGCCGAAGGCCAAAAGACGATCGTTCATTTTTGGACGACCTGGTGTCCGCCGTGCCGTGAAGAGCTTCCGCGATTCCAATCCTACTATGAAAGCAAGCAATCCGGCGTAAAGCTCGTGACCGTGAATTTGCTGAATGCCGAAAAAAACGAACAGAAGGTGAAACAGTTTATTAAAGCAAACAAGCTGACATTTCCGATCGTTTTTGACAAAAAGGGCGAAATGATGAAAGCCTACAATGTCATGACGATTCCAACGACTTTTTTCTTTAACGAAAAAGGAGAGCTGGAGAAATCGGTTGTCGGACCCATTACTGTGGAACAAATGAAAGAATGGGCAGGGAAAAGCTGAGCCGGGAGTTCAGCTTTTTTTTGGAATGTAAATGATAATTAATATCATGAAGAAATTATAATAATTATTATTTGAAAACGTAGAAAGCCGTGCTATAATGAGAAATAGAAAAGGGTGTGTTCAATGGACAAGAAGCAGTCATACCCTTTATATAAATAAAATACTTCATGTTTATGCTGCCGATGAGGCGGCAATTTGTTTTTTAAGAAGGAAATTGACGATGAATTACATTCTCAATTAGGGAGGATATTGGAGATGCAATTAGAGATCGGGAAACAATCGCAGCAGAACCGTCACACGTTTCACTTTGAAAATTGGAGGCAGCACGGAGAATTGATTGCTGCGCTTTTGTCGGGTTTGTTGATTCTTTTAGGCTGGCTGTTGTCCGGCAATGACACATTGTCCGTTGTTCTGTTTATTTTAGCTTTTTGTATCGGCGGCTTTGCCAAAGCGAAAGAAGGTATACAAGAAACGCTGGCGGAAAAAACGCTGAATGTTGAACTCCTGATGATTTTTGCGGCGGTCGGGTCTGCGCTGATAGGCTACTGGGCTGAAGGGGCCGTGTTGATTTTTATCTTTTCTCTCAGCGGAGCGCTTGAAACGTATACATTAAATAAAAGCAAACGCGATTTGACATCGCTGATGAAATTGGAGCCGGAGGAAGCCGTTTTACTTGAAGAAGAAGGAACAAGAACCGTGGCGGCAGCCGATCTTCAAGCGGGCGACCTCATTCTTGTTAAACCCGGGGAACGCATTGCGGCAGACGGGGAGATCGAATCGGGAAAAACGAGTATCGACGAATCGGCACTAACGGGCGAATCAATCCCCGCGGAAAAAAACCTCGGAGACGCGGTTTTTGCGGGGACAGTCAATTTGAGCGGATCGCTAACCGTCCGTGTCACAAAGACAAATGAAGATTCGTTGTTCAAAAAGATCATTCGGCTCGTTGAGTCTGCGCAAAACAGCGTTTCGCCGTCACAGGCGTTCATTGAGCGATTTGAAAATATTTACGTTAAAGGGGTATTGCTTGCTGTCGGACTGCTGCTCTTTCTGCCGCATTTTCTGCTTGGCTGGAGCTGGAGCGAGACATTTTACAGAGCGATGGTGTTTATGGTCGTCGCTTCGCCGTGTGCCCTTGTCGCTTCGATCATGCCTGCCGCGCTGTCCTTGATCTCTAATGGCGCAAGAAACGGCCTGCTTGTCAAAGGCAGCGTCTTCCTTGAAAAGCTCGGAAACAGCAAAATTGTTGCATTGGATAAAACGGGAACGATTACGAACGGAAAGCCCGGCGTAGAGGATATGCTTTTAGCTGCTGATATCGAGGAGCGCGAATGCTTGGATGCTGCAGCTGCGATTGAGAAGCAGTCAGGCCATCCGCTTGCCAAAGCGATTGTCGAGTATGCAGAAGCAAAAGGCATCAAACCTGCCGCAAATGTGTCGATCGAGGAGACGTCGGGGTTTGGCGTTCAGGCTCGGTACAATGGAGAGACATGGCTGATCGGCAAAGCCGGATTTGTCGGGGAAGAGGCAGCCGGGCAATTTCTCACGGCTGCTGTTCAGAAGTTTGCCAAGCAGGGAAAAACAATTGTGTTCGTGAAAAAAGGCGAAAAAATCGCAGGGTGTTTTGCATTAAAAGACCAAATCAGACCGGAAGCAAAAGCGGTGATCGAAGAGCTGAACGCGCTTGGTGTTCAGACGGCGATGCTGACCGGGGATCAGCCTGAAACCGCAGCGGCCATCGCACGAGAAGCGGGCTTGAAAATCGTCGTTTCAGAATGTCTTCCTGACAGAAAAGTAGAGGAAGCGCAAAAGCTGAAAAAAACATACGGAACAATCGTGATGGTGGGAGACGGAATCAATGATGCACCGGCCCTTGCCGCCGCTGATGTGGGGATCGCAATGGGGGGAGGCACAGATGTCGCACTGGAAACAGCCGATGTCGTTTTAATGAAAAACGAATTGACAGGACTGACCAAAATGATTCGGCTCTCCCGGAAAATGAATACGATCATTAAACAAAACGTGATGTTCTCTCTTGGTGTGATCTGTCTTTTAATCTGCAGCAACTTTCTTCAAATTCTTGATCTGCCGCTCGGTGTCATCGGCCATGAAGGCAGCACGCTGCTTGTTATTTTAAACGGCCTCAGGCTGCTGAAATCCTAAACAAAAAAACGGCTGCACATTAACGGCAGCCGTTTTTCACATCAGAACGCTTTTTGAGAAAGAGGCAACACATACATAAGCGGTGAGCAAGAGACGGGAAAAACTGATACAATGGATGTGATGCTTTTACATGTTAAATGTATGGTACGGAAACTGTCTCAAGGAGTGAAAAGAGCATGGAAAGAATTGAACAAATCTCTTCCTGGCTGAAAGAAAAAAACATATCTTCGGCTTTTATTCATTCAAAAGAAAACGTGTTTTATCTTACAGGCTTTTATACAGAACCGCACGAACGGCTGATGGGCGTTTTTATTTTTCAAGATGAAGAGCCGTTTTTTGTTTGTCCGCAAATGGAGGCCGGTCAGGCGAGAGCAGCCGGCTGGGCGTATGAGATCATCGGATACGGGGATCATCAAAACCCTTGGGAACTCATATCCTCAGCGCTTCAAAAGCGAAACGGCCAATGTTCAAAAGTGGCGGTTGAAAAAGAAACGCTTGCTCTGTCGCGCGCCGAAATGCTGCAGGCGGTCACAAACGGTGCGGAGCTTGTCTCTGCAGAAGAAAGGCTGAACCAAATCCGCGTCATCAAAGACGAAAAAGAAATCAGCATCCTCCGTGAAGCGGCCAAGCTTGCCGACTACGGGGTCGAAGCAGGAGCCGCCGCATTAAAAGAAGGGATAGCGGAAATCGATGTCGTCGCGAAAATCGAGTATGAGCTGAAGAAAAAAGGAGTTCAGGGGATGTCATTTTCCACAATGGTCCTTTTCGGAGAAAAGTCAGGACAGCCGCACGGAAACCCGGGCAGCCGCACGCTTAAGCCGGGCGATTTCGTCCTCTTTGATTTAGGCGTGATCATTGACGGATACTGCTCTGATATTACAAGAACGCTCGTGTATCAAAATGTGAGTGAAAAACAAAAAGAAATATATGATACGGTGCTTCAGGCCGAAACGGAGGCGCTTAAGATGAGCAAACCCGGTGTCAGAATCGGCGACCTTGATTTAAAAGCGCGCGGCATCATCGAAAAAGCGGGCTATGGCGATTACTTTCCTCACCGTCTCGGGCACGGGCTCGGGATTTCGCCTCATGAATACCCGTCCATGAGCCATAACAATGACGAGCTTTTAAAACAAGGTATGGTATACACGATTGAACCCGGCATCTATGTGCCGGAAATCGGAGGGGTGCGCATCGAGGATGATGTACTTGTCACTGCCGATGGAGCAGAAGCGCTGACAAAGTATCCAAAAGAGCTGACTGTCATTTCATAAAAAACGGAACCCGCGCCCGCGTGCGGGTTCTTTTTTATGCTGACGTGAATCGTTTGTCTTATTACCCGTGTCAATCCTTTGAAATGAAAAAATCGTCAAAGGAACGGAATGGTTTGATCTCGTGTTTTTCTTTAAGCGGTTTCATCGCTGCTTTTGAAGACAGTACGATAACGATACATAATAGAATCAGAATGAAGATACCCATTTTTCTTCCCCTTTCTGGAATGAAAACGTGTTCAGCACCGGTGCTGCCTTTATTCTAAATTATGAAACGCTTTCCATAGCAAGCCCTAAATCAATAAAGAAAACCCTGATGTCAGGGATTTCAGGAATTTTGCCGGGCCGCTTCATATGATTGACGCTGAAAAAGTCCTGTGATGATCGTTTGATGAAAGAATCTACTGCGTCTTTTTGTTTTTATTATGGTGATTTAGATTGATCAAAAGATAATCGGATTGCATCATTATTCTCATGTGAAAAATTTGTATACTAAGCTCAGAAGAAGGGGGGGATTAAATGGGAAAAACGCTGATGAATTAAATCTGCCGCAGACAATATCTTTTCATCTCTCATCGAGATATTTCAGTCCCGCAACGATTGCGGATTCACCCCCACAACAAATAAGCATTAAAAACTTTTTTAATGATTTGATGTCCATTACCAATGAAAGGAAGATAGCGAAGAGTGAAAACATTAGGATATGTACTGTTTTTGTCGATATTTGCTTTTGTCAGTATCGTACCGGCAGCTGACGCGAAAGTGATTGATCATGACAAAGTGCAAGGCTTCAGTGAAGTAACCCCTGTGACGATTTCTCAAAAAGCGGCCAAACGTTTTCAGCCTTATTTAAAGGTCGCAAGCGGCTGCGTGCCTTTTCCCGCAGTTGACGCACAAGGCAATACAAGCGGAGGCCTGGAGCCTACCGGAGCGCCCGAAGGCCACTGCAGCAAAAGCGTGGGGCAAGTGTACTCCCGCTCTGCATGGTACAATGGAGTATGGGCGATTATGTACGCATGGTATTTTCCTAAAGATTCACCTCTGCCTTTTAAAGCATTCGGCCATCGACATGATTGGGAAGGAATCGTCGTATGGATCGATAACCCGGCAAATCAAAATCCAAAAGTGTTTTCCATCGCTTATTCTCAGCACGGTAAATTTCAAAAAACAGCTCCAAACAACAAGATTATGGAAGGTGATCATCCGAAAATCCGCTATGATGCTCCGCAACCACCGATTAACCACAGTTTATATGTGGACAGCGCAAAGGGCGGAACCCAGCCTCTCATCGGATGGGAAGATTTGACGCCTGCCGCAAGAAACGCATTGAACACTACGGATTTCGGAAGCGCAAACGTTCCTTTCAATGATCACAATTTCACGAATAACCTTGGAAAAGCATGGTTTAGATAAAAATATTTCGTGTATCGGCTGATTGTGAAATATTTTCATATCAGCCGATTTTTCTCCGTACATCTTCTTTGCTGTTTTCTTCATATTTATAGAACCTCGAAAAAATTCCCGAAAAGGATCAAAATCCACGGCTCCAAGCGATATAATTTCTTTATGACGCGAAATGATCCGGCATGTATGAAAAGATTTGAAAGAAAGAAGGGAAACGAATGGCGAATATCAGGGAAATAGCTGAAGCCGCAGGGGTTTCCATCACGACTGTTTCAAGGGTTCTCAACGGCCACCCGTATGTCAAAGAAGAAAAACGCCAAAAAGTTCTTGAGACGATTGAACGGCTCGAATACGCAAGGAATATGCATGCCGTTCATTTATCCAAAGGCTTTTCCAATATGATAGGTGTTGTGCTGCCGACCATTGGCCTCCCTTATTTCGGCGAGCTGCTGGAAGGAATCGCTGAAGAAGCCGCGAAGGAAGGCGTTCACTTTTCGCTTTATCAAACAAATTATCAATTGGAAAAAGAAGTTTTTGCATTGGAGCAGCTGAAACAAAGACAGGTGGACGGCCTGATTTTCTGTTCAAAAGCGATGTCTGATGAAGCGCTGTTGGACTGGCATGAGACCGGTCCGTTCATCCTGTGCCAGGGCTCAAGCGAACAGCATTTTTCAACGGTCAGCATTCCGCATAAAGATGCTTTCCGATTAGGACTGGATTTTTTGATTGAAAAGGGGCACACAAAAATCGCCATTGGTTTGGCAAGGAAAAATGGCATGAACAGCCACTTTCGCCTCGAGGCATACAAGGAAGCTTTGGCCGCGATCGGGGAGCCTTACCGGGAAGAATGGGTATTCGAGCGGTCGCTGACGATTACCGACGGACAAAAGCTGTTCTCTGAATGGCGAGAGATGAAGGAGAAGCCGACAGCTGTATTTATCGCCAACGACCAAGTATCAGCCGGTATGTTTCTTGAAGCGCAGCGTCATCAGGTGGATATTCCCGGAAGCCTCGCCATTTTAAGCTGTGACAACCAGCCAATCAGTGAAGTGCTGGGCATTTCAACGATCAAAATGAATATAAAGGAAATGGGGAAGCATGCATTTCGTCTTTTGCGAAAAAGAATCGGCGGTGCCGGCCCGGAAAAACAGACCGTTCCTTACAAGCTGATCAAAAGGGCGACTGTGTAATCAAAGCATCAATCATTTTCCAGACAGTGATCAAAATTCGACATTTTTCATCAAAAAGGTCAAAATAAATTGACGCGCTTTCATGAGTTTTGTACGATATGAGAGATTGATGACAAAAAGGAGCTGAGGATCGTGAACAGATCCTTTACCGTTGAAAAGGTACTCAACAACAACGTTTTAATCGCTCTCCATGATGATTACAGAGAAGTTGTCTTGATTGGCAAAGGAATCGGTTTTGGCAAAAAGCGCGGAGATCTTATCGAACATGAGAACTATGAAAAAATGTTTATCCTGGAAAATGATAAGGAACAATCGCAGTATAAGAAGCTCCTCACTTATATCGATGAAAAAATGGTTGATATCGCCAATGATGTTATCTACCATATCGCGCAAAAAATCGGCCAGCCGCTGAACGAACACATTCATGTCGCGCTGACGGACCATATCGCATTTGCGGTTAAGCGCTTAGAAAAGGGATTTGATATGAAGAATCCGTTTTTGCTTGAGACGGAATCGCTTTATCCGAAGGAATACGAAGTCGCCAAAGAAGCCGTCGATATGATAAATGAAAAATCAGACATTCAGCTGCCTGAAGGCGAAATCGGGTTTATCGCACTTCATATCCACAGTGCGATGACGAACCGCCCGCTTTCTGAAGTCAATCAGCATTCACAACTGATCTCCAGGCTTGTCCAGGTCATCGAGGATTCGTTCCAGATGCAGGTCAACAGGGAAAGCGTGAACTATTTGCGGCTGATCAGGCACTTGCGCTTTACGATTGACAGGATTAAACGGGACGAGCCGATTCAGGAACCGGAAAAATTAATGTTGTTGTTGAAAACGGAATATCCGCTGTGTTACAATACTGCTTGGAAGATGATCAAGATCTTGCAGCAAGCGCTCAAGAAACCTGTTCATGAGGCAGAAGCCGTTTATTTGACATTGCATTTGTACCGTTTAACTAATAAAATTTCATAACGCCTTTATAACGTGTTACTGATTCGATCAGGCATGAGTGAAAAAAGGGAAGAAATGAAGACGCTGTCTTATGTTTCTCAGTGTACCCGTTTTCACCATGCCTTTTTTGTCGTTCTAAAGGCGAAATGTAAACGGTTTATTTGGATGAAAAAGCAGTCTTTTGAACGAAGTTGTCATGAATTTTTGCTGTAAGGTCAAACTATCCTTAGAGGGGGTTAAAACATGTTTAAATCGCTATTTGGCGTTCTGCAAAAAATTGGACGGGCGCTGATGCTTCCTGTTGCCATCCTGCCGGCTGCAGGGATACTGCTCGCGCTTGGTAATGCCATGCAAAATCCGCAGATGACAAAAGTCGCTCCATTCTTAACGAACAGCACCGTTCAGCTTGTTGCGAAAGTGATGGAAAGTTCAGGTGACGTCGTGTTCACCAACTTGGCGCTCCTTTTCGCAGTCGGAGTTGCCATCGGTTTGGCTAACGGCGACGGTGTTGCCGGAATCGCCGCTATTATCGGATATCTTGTTATGAATGTCACGATGAGTGCAGTGCTTCTTCAAAACGGTTCGATTCCAAGCGACGCAGTTGAAAGAGCACAGTTCTTTACTCAAAACCATCCGCAATACACGACAATGCTCGGCATACCGACATTGGCAACCGGGGTATTCGGGGGTATTATTGTCGGTGTCCTGGCCGCTGCCATGTACAACCGATTCTACACAATCGAGCTTCCACAGTATTTAGGATTCTTTGCCGGAAAGCGCTTTGTTCCGATCATTACATCGATTTGTGCATTGCTGCTGGGACTTGTCATGCTGTTTATCTGGCCGCCGATCCAAGGCGCGCTGAACAGCTTTTCGACAAACTTGCTTGCAGCCAATGAAGCGGTCGCAGCTCTCATCTTCGGAATGATTGAGCGGGCTCTGATTCCGTTCGGTCTGCACCATATTTTCTACTCGCCGTTCTGGTATGAGTTCTTCAGCTATACAAACCAGGCGGGAGAAATTGTCCGCGGTGACCAAAGAATTTTCATGGCGCAAATCAAAGACGGCGTCGAATTGACAGCGGGTACATTTATGACCGGTAAGTATCCGTTCATGATGTTCGGTCTTCCTGCGGCAGCGCTCGCTATTTATCATGAAGCAAAACCGCAGAACAAAAAGCTTGTTGCCGGTATTATGGGTTCAGCAGCATTGACATCATTCTTAACAGGGATCACTGAGCCGATTGAATTCTCATTCTTGTTCGTCGCTCCGATTCTGTTTGCGATTCACTGCGTGTTTGCCGGCCTGTCATTCATGATGATGGACATTTTAAATGTTAAGATCGGGATGACATTCTCCGGCGGTTTGATCGACTACTTCCTGTTCGGAATTCTGCCGAACCGTACAGCTTGGTGGCTTGTCATTCCTGTCGGTTTAGTCCTGGCTGTCATCTACTACTTCGGATTCAGGTTTGCCATCCGCAAGTTCAACTTGAAAACGCCTGGACGCGAAGATGCTGCCGCAGAATCCGCTGATGAAGGCAAAGAAGCAGCAGGAGATCTTCCTTATCAAATTCTTGAGGCGATGGGTGACCAAGAAAACATCAAGCACCTTGACGCTTGTATCACAAGACTTCGTGTCACAGTCAACGATCAGAAGAAAGTTGACAAAGAGCGCTTGAAAAAACTCGGCGCATCCGGTGTGCTGGAAGTCGGCAATAACATCCAAGCAATTTTCGGACCAAGATCCGACAATTTAAAATCGCAAATGCAAGACATTATGTCAGGCCGCACGCCACGTCCTGAAAAAGCTCCAAACGCTGCCGAGGAAGTAGAGCAGCAAATCGAAGAAGCTATGGTCGAGCCTCTTCAAAACGAATCAGGTGAAGAAGTATTCGTTTCACCGCTTGCTGGTGAGCTTCATCCGATTACAGATGTTCCGGATCAAGTATTCTCCGGAAAAATGATGGGCGACGGATTCGCGATTCTTCCTGCAGAAGGCACAGTTGTATCACCTGTAAGAGGGAAAGTGCTGAACGTGTTCCCGACAAAGCATGCGATCGGTCTGCAGTCTGACGGCGGCAGAGAAATTCTGATCCACTTTGGAATCGATACGGTCAGCCTGAAAGGCGAAGGCTTCACTGCATTTGTTTCTGAAGGTGACCGGGTTGAGCCCGGCCAGAAACTGCTGGAAGTCGACATTGAAAAAGTGAAGGACAGTGTACCTTCCCTGATGACGCCGATCGTGTTCACGAACCTTCAAGAAGGAGAAAGCGTGAGCCTACAGGCAGAAGGCAATGTCAGCCTGACACAGGACGACATCGTCCGCGTTGAAAAATAAATTCACAAAATGGCCGTACTTGTCAGATGACATGTACGGCTGTATGATATAATATTGTGAATGTACTAAAAGCTTTAAATTAAAAGGAGATTGATAAAAAATGGCACAAAAAACGTTTAAAGTAACTGCAGATTCTGGAATCCACGCTCGTCCAGCGACTGTTCTTGTACAAACAGCAAGCAAATATGATGCAGATATCAATTTGGAATATAACGGAAAAACCGTCAACCTTAAATCAATTATGGGTGTTATGTCACTAGGTATTGCCAAAGGTGCTGAAATTACGATTTCTGCTTCCGGCGCTGATGAAAATGATGCTCTTTCCGCACTTGAAGAAACAATGAAAAGCGAAGGTTTAGGCGAATAATGCTTGAACTAAAAGGAATAGGCGCTTCCGCCGGTATTGCGATCGCAAAAGCATATCGGCTTGAGGAGCCTGATCTAACGGTTGAAAAGAAAAACATCTCTGATTCTGATGCGGAAGTAAATCGTTTTGAAGACGCCATCGAGCGTTCTAAAAAAGAGCTTGAAATCATTAAAAACCATGCATTGAAAGAGCTTGGAGAAGATAAAGCGGAAATCTTTTCTGCACATTTGTTAGTATTAAGCGATCCGGAACTGTTAAACCCGATTAAAGACAAAATCAAATCGGACTCCGTCAATGCGGAATTCGCTTTAAAAGAAACGGCCGACATGTTCGTCACAATGTTCGAGTCGATGGATAACGAATATATGAAAGAACGCGCCGCTGACATCCGCGATGTCACCAAGCGTGTCACAGGGCATCTTCTCGGCGTTGAAATTCCGAACCCGAGCCTGATTTCCGAAGAGGTCATCATCGTGGCCGAAGACTTGACACCGTCTGATACAGCGCAATTAAACCGCAACTTTGTTAAAGGGTTTACAACAGATATCGGCGGACGGACGTCCCACTCAGCCATCATGGCGCGCTCGCTTGAAATTCCGGCCGTTGTCGGCACAAAAACGGCAACGAAAGGCATTCAAAACGGCGTAACAGTGATCGTTGACGGCATCAATGGCGATGTCATCGTTGATCCTTCCCAGGAAACAATCAGCGAATACGAAGAAAAGCATCAAGCCTTCCTGGCACAAAAAGCCGAATGGGCGAAGCTCGTCAATGAACCGACTGTCACGAATGACGGCCATCATGTGGAACTTGCCGCTAATATCGGTACACCTGATGATGTAAAAGGCGTTCTGGAAAATGGAGGAGAAGCAGTCGGCCTTTACCGGACTGAATTCCTTTACATGGGCAGAGACCAGCTTCCGACTGAAGAGGAGCAATTTGATGCCTATAAAACCGTTCTTGAGCGTATGGAAGGCAAATCTGTTGTCGTTCGTACTCTTGATATCGGCGGAGACAAAGAGCTTCCATATTTAGAACTGCCAAAAGAAATGAATCCTTTCTTGGGATACAGAGCGATCCGTCTTTGCCTTGATGAGCAAGAGATTTTCAGAACGCAGCTTCGTGCGCTGCTTCGGGCAAGTACATATGGAAACTTAAAAATTATGTTCCCTATGATCGCGACTGTAAACGAATTTAAAGAAGCGAAAGCGATTCTTTTAGAAGAAAAAGAAAAGCTGAAAGCTGAAGGTCAACAAGTTTCCGACGACATTGAAGTCGGTATGATGGTTGAAATCCCTTCAACAGCGGTGATCGCTGATCAATTCGCTAAAGAAGTCGATTTCTTCAGCATTGGAACGAATGACCTGATTCAATATACGATGGCTGCTGACCGGATGAATGAGCGGGTATCTTACCTTTACCAGCCGTACAATCCTGCGATTCTCCGCCTGATCACGCTTGTCATTGAAGCGGCTCATAAAGAAGGAAAATGGGTCGGCATGTGCGGCGAAATGGCGGGAGATGAAATCGCGATCCCGATCCTGCTCGGTCTTGGGCTGGACGAGTTCTCAATGAGCGCGACGTCAATCCTGCCGGCAAGAACGCAAATCAGCAAGCTTTCTAAAAAAGAGGCGGAATCGTTCAAAGAGCAAATTCTGTCCATGAGCACAACAGAAGAGGTTGTACAATTTGTAAAAGAAACCTTCAATATGGCATAAGCGCTTGAAAAACCGGACCGGCATAACCAATGCCCGTCCGGTTTTTTTGTTGATCTGAATGATCTCGGCTACGGCGGAAATAATACATGTGACCAATTGTTAGAAAGGGGGATTTTGATATGCCCAGGCAGCCATTCAAGCCGGGTGATGAGGTCTATGTCATTTACCGGAACCCGCATGCCGCCAATGTCGCGCATATAAAGGAAGCTGAAGTCGTTGATCACCCGCTTCACGAAGGTGAACTGGCATTGTTTATGTATGATACATATCACGCCTTTGCCGAAGATGATGCCGTTTTTTCTTCATATGAAGAGGCGGAACGGCTTTACCGTGAATTATTTGACGGGATATGAAGATATTACCGGTATATCGCATCCTCTAAATGCAAAAAGTAACGTAAATAAGTAAAGGATGTGTCTGTTTCCAATGGTAAAACCGTTTGTTCCCCAGCTCGTCTATATTGAACCGAGAGCGCTGGAATATCCTCTGGGGAAAGAGCTAAGGGATAAATTTTCAAACATGGGGCTTGAGATCAGGGAAACGACTTCACACAACCAGGTAAGGAATATCCCGGGGGAAGGCCACCTGCAAAAATACAGAAATGCGAAATCCACTTTGGTTATCGGCGTCAGAAAAACATTGAAATTCGATTCGTCAAAACCGTCCGCAGAATATGCGATTCCGTTTGCAACAGGGTGTATGGGTCACTGCCATTACTGCTACCTGCAGACGACAATGGGCAGCAAGCCGTATATCAGAACGTACGTCAATGTGGAGGAAATACTTGATCAGGCGGACCAGTATATGAAAGAACGCGCTCCCGAGGATACGCGGTTTGAAGCTTCTTGCACATCTGATATTGTCGGGATTGATCATTTGACACACACATTAAAGCGTGCAATTGAGCATTTCGGTCAATCCGACCACGGTAAATTGCGTTTCGTGACAAAATTCCATCATGTCGACCATTTGCTTGATGCCAAGCACAACGGAAAAACGCGTTTCCGCTTCAGCGTAAATGCAGATTATGTCATCAAAAGTTTTGAACCCGGCACATCCCCTTTGGATAAACGGATCGAAGCCGCCGTGAAAGTAGCAGAAGCAGGCTATCCGCTTGGTTTTATCATCGCTCCGATTTATATTCATGACGGCTGGCAGGAAGGCTACAGAGTGCTGCTCGAAAAGCTCGATCGTGCGCTGCCGCAGCATGCAAGGCGCGACATTACCTTTGAAATGATCCAGCACAGATTCACGAAGCCGGCAAAAAGAGTCATTGAAAAAAACTATCCAAAGACAAAGCTCGAACTGGATGAAGAAAAACGGCGCTACAAATGGGGCAGATACGGGATTGGCAAATATATATACCAGAAGGATGAAGAAGCAGAGCTTCGCAGCGCCCTTGAAACGTATATTGATAACTATTTTCCCGAAGCAAAAATCGAATATTTCACATAACAGAGCTTTAGCCGGAAAAGCTCTGTTTTTTGTTTTGAGATGTTAAAAAAGGGTTTTTCCACTCCATTAAGACCGCATAATCAAGCGATTCCTCATCTTCAATGTAGCCGGGGATCACGCAAACCGGCGATCGTCCGCACTGGAGCAGGAATGAGAGCACGGGATCGCGCTTTTCCCCGTCCAAGACAGCTTGAACATACTGTTCGGGCGTCATTTCTTTAGCTGACTTGTGATAATGGGGAATCCGCCCGCCGCCAATGAGCCGATTGAGCCCTTTAAAGACCGTCAGTTCATACATGGATTGCATCAGCCGCTTTCCGATGCTGAGTTTTCGATAGTGTGGGGATACGGAAATATCGACGACATAAAGGGAGTTTCCATCGTTTTGATGTGTGCCGATATACCCGTTGTCCGTCACTTCGTCCCACCTGTGGTGCGGATGATGCGGATCAAAATCAGTCATAAGCGTCGTCATCGAACCGATGATTCGGCCTTCGGAAACCGCGCAAAGCGCACCATCGGGAAATCGTTCAATATGGGAATAGAGCTGCTTTTCATTCCACAAAAGGTCTTCCGGAAACGGAGGCGGATAGCATTCTCTTTGAAGTGCAATCAAATCGGGAATATCTTTTTTGCTGTAGTTGCGGATGTCCACCTGCTGATAAGAAGTGCCGTTATCGACGTAAAACTGTTTATAGATCGCCCATCACTCCTTTTGATATTTCCTTCATTATATCGTTATTTTAGCAGGCTATCTTAATTTTGCGAAATTTTGGCCGATAAAAAGAATATGAAGGTGCATGTAAAGGAGGGTTTCATTTGTTTAAAAAACTGCATGTCAAAATTGCTGGATTTGTTGCCATCCTGCTGATTTTGACGGTTATCGTCCTACAGTTTTCCACAACATATTTATTGAAATCAATGCTTGAAGATGAAGCAAAAGAATCGACGTCCAGCCTCCTCGGTTCAATTAAAAGAAATATTGAGCTTCAATTAGAAAACTACGAGATTTCTTTGAATCGTATAAGTGATGGAGAATTGGCTCACTCATTCTTAAAAGACGGTGATAATAAAATTATAAAAATCGTCAATGATGAATTAAAACAATTAAAAGAAAAAAATGAGTATGTCAATTTAGCTTATATCGGCACAAAGAAGAAGGAAATGTTTACATTTCCGAAAACGACCTTTGATGATGATTATAATCCGGCTGAAAGGCCATGGTATATGTCAGCTGCAAAAACACCCGACAAAGTCGTTTGGACGGAACCTTACAAAGATGCGGTTTCCGGAGATATGACAGTTACTGCGGCAAAAGCCATCGTCGTCAATAATCAAGTTGAAGGCGTTGTCAGTATAGACTTGTCATTGAATTCATTAAACAAAATCATCGAAAATCAAAAGATGCCATATGACGGCTACGCATTTATTATGGACCAAAACGGGACAATGCTCGCCCACCCGTCAAAACAAGGTGACGATATATCGAAAGACAAAACATATCGGGATATCCCGTCATCCAAAGACGGAATCAAAGTAGGCAAAGATACGGTGATCGCTTATCAAACCGTCGGGGGTACGGGCTGGAAAGTCGGTACGCAATTCGACACGGCGAAGCTGATGTGGGTCGCACAGGAAATGAACAAAATCGTCATCATCGTTTCAATCATTGCTTTGGCAGCTGCGATCATTTCAAGTTATTTCCTTGCCAAAACGATCACAGGCCCGATTAAGCGGCTGATTGCCAAAACAAAGGCAGTCGCGGGCGGCGATTTGACGGTCCAGACAGCTGCTGCCTCAAAAGACGAAATCGGCATATTGACAAAAGACTTCAATAAGATGGTCGAACACATGAAAGAAATGATTGTGCAAGTCGGAACATCGTCTGGAAAAGTATCGAAAACGACCGATCAATTAAGCGCTGTTTCAGAAGAAACAGTTTCTGCGAGCGATGAGATCGCCAAAGCAATCGAAGAGGTGGCGACAGGCGCGACAGAACAAGCGGCAGAGGTCGAAAATGTAAATGAACAATCCGAACGGCTGTCTGTCAAAATTAAAGAAATTGAACATCATGCCGACAGCATCAAGAAGCTTTCGAGAACATCAGAAGATGCAAGCTATACAGGAATCGATGCTCTCGGGCAGCTGCTTGCAAAATCAAATGAAGCCAACTCGGAGACGAAGAAAGTGGAACATATGCTTTTGCAGCTTGAAGAAAAAACGAAAAACATCGAAGACGTTGTTACAGCCATCTCGGCGATCTCTGATCAAACAAACCTGCTTGCTCTGAACGCCAGCATTGAAGCAGCCCGTGCCGGCGAAAGCGGACGCGGTTTTGCGGTAGTTGCAGAAGAGGTGAGAAAGCTTGCCGAACAATCGGCGGTCTCTTCACAGCATATCAGCGAAACGGTCAAGCAGATTCAGCTGGAAACGAAAGAAGCCGTTTCAGCGATGACGGAAGCAAGCAAGATGAACGAAGAGCAAAATGGAATGATTCACGAGACAGGAGAAGCACTCAGCAAAATTACTGCAGAAATGCAGGCGCTCGTCAACTCAATTGACCACATTTACTCTGAAATATCGGATATGAGCGGAGAGCAGCAAAAAATGACCGATTCGATCCAGAGCATTTCAGCCATTTCCCAGCAGTCAGCAGCGGCTGCGGAAGAGGTCAGCGCTTCGACGAACGAGCAGCTGACAGCGCTGGAAAGCATCGCAAAATCGGCTGAAGCGCTGAGCGAAGCCAACCAAGAACTATTAAATGCGATCAATAAGTTTAACGTATAATAAAGAAGTCCCTCTTGTTGAAAGAGGGACTTTTTCAACGCTCGCAATCCCAATTTTCAGAATATGCGTGTTACACTATAAGTATGAAGGGAGTGATGATTGTGGACTTAAAGATGAATGGCAAAACGGCGCTTGTGGCAGCAAGCAGCAAAGGACTCGGCAATGCGATCGCAAAAGCCCTTGCGACAGAAGGGGCAAATGTCATGCTGTCCGGGAGGCACGAAGCAGACTTGAAAAAAGCAGCGGAAGAGCTGAGCGAACTCGGCGGCGGATCTATCTCTTATCAAGTATGTGATCTTGCAGACGCCCACGGGATCAAAGCGATCGTTCAAAAGACGGCTGACACATTTGGAATGATCGATATGCTTGTCAACAATGTCGGAGGACCGAAGGGCGGCAGCCTGCTGGATCTGACAGATGATGACTGGACCTCATCATTTGAATTGCATCTGCTCAGCTATGTCCGTTTAATCCGCGAAGCTTTTCCATATCTAAAAAAGGATGGGGGACGCATCGTTAATATCGCTTCATCATCAGTTAAACAACCGATTCCGGGATTGCTGCTTTCCAATACGTTTCGAATGGGAATCGTCGGTCTGACAAAATCCATTGCTGAAGAGTTGGCCGAAAACCGCATTTTGATCAACACGCTCGCTCCGGGAAGAATCGCAACAGACCGCGTGGCAGAGCTTGACCGGCTGAAAGCCGAGAAAACAGGCCTTTCCGAGCAGCAGGTGAAGGAAAGCTATGAGAAAGAGATTCCGCTCGGCTCCTACGGAAAACCTGACGACTTTGCACAGTATGCAAGCTTTCTTTTATCAGAATGCAATACATATATGACTGGACAGACACTGCTGATAGACGGCGGAATGGTAAAAGCAATTTAAGGGGGATGACATCATGAAAAAAACAATCGGATTTATCGGACTCGGTGTAATGGGAAACAGCATGGCCTCGCATATTTTGGCTGAAGGCTATCCCGTCAGCGCCTATACGAGAACAAAACAGAAAGCGGACAGCCTCGTGGAAAAAGGGGCGGAATGGAAATCATCCGTCAAAGCACTGGCGCAGTCGTCTGATGTGATCATCACAATGGTCGGCTACCCAAAAGACGTTGAAGAAGTTTACTTTGGAAGCGAAGGCATTATTGAAAATGCCAAAACAGGTTCTTTCCTCATCGATATGACGACTTCCAAGCCTTCTCTCGCCAAACAAATCGAGGCTGCTGCAAAAGAGAGAGGACTTTACGCTTTGGATGCTCCAGTTTCAGGCGGGGACGTCGGCGCGAAAAACGGCACGCTCGCCATCATGGTCGGAGGAGAACGGAAAGCCTTTGATGAATGCTACCCGATCTTTTCGATCATGGGTGAAAACATCCAATATCAGGGACCGGCCGGAAGCGGCCAGCATACGAAAATGTGCAACCAGATTGCGATTGCTGCAGGTATGATCGGCGTCGCGGAAGCGATGGCTTACGCCAAAAAATCCGGACTCGATCCCGACAATGTGTTAAAAAGCATTACGACCGGCGCTGCGGGAAGCTGGTCCCTCTCAAATCTCGCGCCTAGAATGCTGAAAGGCGACTTTGAACCGGGCTTTTACGTCAAACACTTTGTTAAAGACATGGGCATTGCGCTTGAAGAAGCGGAGTTGATGGACGAGAAAATGCCGGGGCTCGAGCTTGCGAAAAGCCTTTACGACACCCTTGTGGAAAAAGGCGAAGAAAACAGCGGCACCCAAAGTCTGTACAAGCTTTGGACAGAATACAAATAACGAAAAAACCACTTGCTGTATGCAAGTGGTTTTTTGCTGGTTCTTATTTTCCGATGAACTGCTGAGTCCAGTAGTTGCCGTCTTTCACATATCCAACACCGATATGTGTGAAGTTAGGGTTCATAATGTTTTTTCTGTGGCCTTCACTGTTCATCCAAGCTTTGACAACTTCCTGAGGCGTTTTTTGGCCTTTCGCGATGTTTTCTCCGGCAGTGCGGTATGTGATGCCGAATTTCTTCATCATGTCAAATGGAGAACCGTAAGTCGGGCTGTTGTGATCAAAATAATTGTTATCTTTCATATCTTGAGATTTCGTGCGGGCAACCTTGCTCAGTTTTTCATCCAAAGTAAGAGGTTTTAGCCCTTGTTTCTTTCTTTCCGCATTCGTCAGCTCAACAACTTCTTTTTCATACGCGCTTACAGAAGAAGATGAAGGCGCTGTATTTTGCTTTTGCTGTGAAGTCTGCTCTTTTGAAGCCGCAGGCTTTGAAGCTTCCTGTTTTTGAGTCTGCTTGCTTTCAGGCTTCGAAGCTTTAGGTGCAGAAGACTTCGGTGCAGAAGTTTTAGGCTGTTGAGTGGCTTGTTTCATATAAGAATGAAGCAGAGACTGAATTTTTTTCTGGTCAGCTTTAGAAAGCTGGTTCATGTTTTGGATATTCAGTTTGCCTGCGAGATCAGTTACATTTATGGAATGAACGGTTTTGACTTGTACTTGCTGCTGCTCTTTAGCGTCAGCGTGTTGAACGCCGCTGAATGTGAAGAGCGTTGCTGCAGCTGCTGCTGATAAAAGAAAAGCTTTTTTCATAAACAGTAATCCTCCTAAATGTTGTAGTTGTTGTTTCGTACACTAGAATCATAACACGGCTTTTTTGAAATAATAGATCCATATATTTCCTTTGACAAGGTATTATTGTTAATTTTGACATAAAAAAAGAAAAACCCTTTGCTGCCAATATGCAACCAGATCGTTCTTTTACGCGTCTTGTCATAAACGTGGTAAAATTTAAATATGTTAGTTAAATTTTAATATAAAAAGAGATTGACAGCTTTTTTAAAAACTTTAGATTGTAACAACCATTACAAAAGTGTTACAATATATCTCAGTTAATTAATGTAAAAATTGAATATTGTGAGAGGAGAGAGAGTTTCAGTGACAGAATCTCAACATGATCCGGCTGAAATCAAAAAGAGCAGGCGTTCGCGTTTATGGCGGATCAACCTGTACTTCTTTGCGGTGTTCACTTTGTTTGCTGCGCTGATTGTCAAGCTGGGCCTCGTGCAAATCGTCAATGGAGAGGCGTATGAGCAGGAAGCTTCGAAAACCGAGGCGAAAATTGCGTCATACCCGGCACCGCGGGGTAAAATGTATGACAGATACGGGCGGGTGGTTGTCGACAACCAAAGCGTTCCCGCGATCACATATACGATGATGACAAGCACAAAAACGGAGGAAAAAATCAGCACAGCCAAAAAACTCGCAGAATTGATCGATATCGATACATCATTTCTGAAAGAGAGAGATTTGAAAGATTACTGGCTTGCCAGGCACCCGAAAAAAGCTGCTGCACTTCTGAAAGACAGCGAGAAAACCCTCAAGTCTGACCAAACATACAAGCTGCAGGTGGACCGCGTTCCGGCGGAAGAGATCAAAGCGCTGGAAAAGGACAAAGACGAGCTTAAAGTCGCCGCGATTTTCAGAAGGTTTTCAGGCGGCTATGCATATGAGCCGCAAATCGTCAAAGCGATGAGCCCGAAAACCGCGGGGAAAAACGATGCGCAGCTCCTTGATGAGAAGGCTTCAAAACAGATGCCGGCCAACGACTTGACGTATGAGGAAGTCTCCCGCGTTTCCGAGCATCTCGAGGAACTGCCCGGCGTTGACGTCATCATGGACTGGACCAGGAAATACCCTTATGAAAAAACGCTCTACTCCATTTTCGGAGGGGTCACAACGCCTGAGCAAGGGCTTATCAAGGACCGGGAAGATTTTTACCTGACAAGGGGATATGCCCGGAATGACAGAGTGGGAAAAAGCTATCTCGAGTATCAATATGAAGAATATTTAAATCCGAAAAAAGCGAAAGTGCAATATACAGAAAACCGCTCAGGGAAGGTTATCAGCCAGGAAACGGTTGATGAAGGAAGACGCGGCTACGATCTGCAGCTGACGTTCGACATGGAGCTCCAAATGAAAGTCGAAGAAGCGATCGAAGAGGAGCTTAATAAATTCCGCGGCTCAAACTACATGCTGGACAGAGCGTTCGTCGTCATGATGGATCCGAATAACGGAGACATTCTGTCCATGGCCGGAAAACGAATCGTCGACGGCAAAATCACCGACTATTCAATCGGCGCGTTTACGACCCAGTACGAAATGGGATCAGCGGTCAAAGGCGCGACCGTACTGGCCGGCTATCAGGACGGCATGCCGCATGGGCAGAGATATTTAGATCATGAGCTGAGCTTCGCGGGACCTGTTAAAAAAGGCTCCTACAGAGGAAACACCATCGGCTGGGCTGATGAGGTTAGAGCGCTGGAAAAAAGTTCAAACGTTTATATGTTTTATGTAGCCATGAGAATGGCAGGGATCACGTATAAACCGGGCGGTTCTCTTCCCGCAAACCTCGAAGACTTAAATAAAATGAGGTATTATTTCAATCAATTTGGGCTCGGGGTAAAAACAGGCATCGACTTGCCGCAGGAATCGGCCGGAATGCAGACGAATCCTAAGGTTGTCGGGGGACTCTTGCTCGATGAAGCGATTGGCCAGTTTGACACGTATACGCCTTTACAGCTCGCCCAATATGTTTCAACGATTGCCAATGGCGGATACAGGTTGCAGCCGAGAGTCGTGAAAAGCATTCACCAGCCTGAAAGCGAAAAACTCGGTCCTGTCATCGAAGAACGCTCTGCCAATGTACTGAATCGTATCAACAACTCCCAAAGCGACATCGCCATCGTCAAGCAAGGATTTAAAAGGGTAACCCAGACGGGAACTGCAGCCGGCGCATTCGGTTCACTTGACGTATCAGGCAAAACCGGAACGGCACAGACGAACTACTACGGTACAAACCGAAATTGGTGGGGTACACCGACTTATAATATCACCTTTGCTGGCTATTACCCATCAGAAAATCCGCAGGTTGCCTTCAGTGTAGTCGTCCCGTCTGTTGACGACAAAACGAAGATGAACAAAAACATCGCCGCCAAAATCGTCAAAGCCTATGTCGATCTGCAAAAAAAATACATCAAGGATTAGACAAAAAAGAACACGGATTTTTTCCGGGTTCTTTTTTTTGTTATCAAAATTTGACGAATGCTAGAAGTTTTGAAGGAGATTTCCCGTATTTTAGCGAATCCTTTTAAGCAAAATAGTTTTAATGAATGCTGGTCATGAATAGGGTATAAAGGAGGGATATGATGGAACAAAAAACAAAACGTTTTGAGCAATATAAGCCTCATATGAATTTACAGGCAGTCCTGTCAGCTAACGGCCGTTTTATATACATATCTGCAAATTGCAAAGAGCTCTTAAGCTACGAGCAGAATGAACTGATCGGTACGTATTTGAAGGACTATTTACACGAAGACGATCTTTTTCTGGTAGAAAGCTATTTTTACAATGAGCATCATTTGCTGCCTTGCACCTTCAGATTTGTGAAAAAAGACTACACGATGATCTGGATCGAAGCATCGATCGATTTCGTGACGACCCATGTTGGAGAAAAAGAACGCGAGATTGTACTCAAAATGAAAGTGTTTGAAGACCGTCCCTCTAAGAAAAGCAGCTCTATAAAAGAGGAAGACGAACCGGAAGAAGCTTCCAGGCTGCCGGCAAAAGAGGAATTCGAAGCCATGGTGGAAGGCTTGCCAAACCCTCTGTGCATCAGCGTTCAAGGGGAAATCGTCTACGTTAATGACGCCATGGTCAACCTGCTCGGAGCCGAGCACAAACGGCAAATTATCGGAAAGTATTCCTACGATTTTATCGAGAAAGAGTACCATGACATCGTCAAAAACCGTATCAAGCGGATGCAGCAGGGACTTGATGTCGGAATGATCGAGCAAACTTGGCATAAGCTCGACGGCACGCAGATTCACCTCGAAGTCAAGGCGGCGCCGACCATTTATCAAAACCAGAAAGCGGAGCTGCTCCTGCTCATTGACATTTCATCGAGGAAGAAATTTCAGACCATTTTGCAAAAAAGCAGGGAGCGCTATCAGCTCTTGATTCAAAACTCAATCGATACGATAGCCGTTATTCATAAAGGTAGATGGGTCTTTATGAATGAATCAGGCATTCGTCTGTTTGAAGCAAAAACGTATGAGGATTTAATCGGCAAAGATATTTATGAACATCTGCACCCATGCGATCACGAAGATGTCAAAGCGAGGCTGAAACGGATTACAGACCGAAAATCCGAATCTGAAATCATAAAGCAGACGTGGTATACATTTGAAAAAAGGCTTATCTATACAGAAATGGTTTGCATCCCTACGACATTTTTCGGAGAAACGGCCGTTCAGGTGATTTTAAGGGATATTTCTGAACGCAAGCAGACCGAAGAGCTGATGGTCCGTTCGGAAAAACTGTCGATCGCCGGACAGCTTGCAGCCGGGATCGCCCACGAAATCCGCAATCCGCTCACCGCGATCAAAGGGTTTTTACAGCTGATGAAGCCCACGATGGAAGAAAATGAACATTATTTTAATATTATCTTTTCCGAATTAAGCAGAATCGAACTGATCTTGAGCGAGCTTCTCATGCTGGCAAAGCCGCAGCAAAACGCATTGAAAGAAAAGCTAGATCTGATCAGGCTGATCCGCGAAGTGACGGCCCTTTTAGAAACGCAGGCCAACTTAAACGGCATTTTGATCAATACGATCCTCCCGAACAATATCTATATTAAAGGGGATCAAAATCAATTAAAGCAAGTGTTTATCAACCTGATCAAAAACGCCGTCGAATCCATGCCGAACGGCGGTACGGTCCATTTGACCGTCAGAGAAACCGATGATTCGGTCATCGTCGAGGTGGAGGACGAAGGAGAAGGGATACCTGAACATGTCATGAAGCGAATCGGCGAGCCGTTTTTGACGACGAAGGAAAAAGGAACAGGCCTCGGTTTGATGGTCACCTTCAATATCATCGAAAATCACAACGGAACAATCGAAGTCGACAGCAAAGCAGAAAAAGGCACGACATTTAAGATTTCATTTCCAAAATAAAATAAAAAACAACGGCGTAAAAGCCGTTGTTTACGTAGTCTGTATCGATTGCCTCTTATTGAAAACAAAGGACTCCAGCCGGTCAAGACCTTCCCTTAGCGTATCAGGAGAATATGCGTAAGAGATCCTCACATAGCCTTCCCCGTATTCAGAAAACGAGCTGCCCGGCACGATCGCAAGCCCCTCTTCCTCAAGAAGCGACATGCAGAAATCAAAGGAAGACATTCCAAACGATTTGATGGACGGGAAAATGTAGAATGCTCCCGACGGTTTAATCACATCGAGGCCCATTGTCACAAGTCTGTCGTACACGTAGTCAAGCCGTTTTTTATATTGCTCGCGCATGATCAGCGCGTCATCAAACCCGTTGGTGACGGCTTCCAGAGCCGCTTTTTGAGAGATCGATGAAGCGCACGATACGTTGTATTGATGGACTTTTAAAATATGTTTGGCGATTTCCTTCGGCGCGAACAAAAATCCGATTCTCCAGCCTGTCATGCTGTGGGATTTGGAAAGTCCGCCGATGACGATCGTCTGGTCCCTTAACACAGACGCGATGGAGTGGTGCGGTCTGTCAAAAGTGAGTTCGCTGTATATTTCATCCGAGAGCACAAAGACGTTCCGGCCTTTTAAAAGGGAGGCGATGTCCTTCAGCTCTTCTTCGGACAGCGTCATTCCCGTCGGGTTTGACGGATAAGGAAGAACAACACATTTTGTCTTCGGCGTCAGCGCTTCCTCGATCAATTTTGCTGTCAGCTTAAAGCCGTGAGACGTGGTGTCAATGATCAATGGAGACGCTCCGCACATTTTGATGATCGGCTCATATCCGGGGTATACCGGCCCGGGAAGAATGACTTCATCGCCGGGTGATAAAATCGTGCGGAATGCTGAATCGATGGCCTGGCTGGCTCCCGTCGTCACAATGATCTCGCTTTCCGCTTCATAATTTAAATCAGCTTTTTTCTTCATATAAAGCTGTACAGCCTGCCTCAGTTCGGGATATCCGGCGTTGTGAGTGTAAGATGTTTGATTCTCATCTATCGCTTTTTTGGCGGCCTGTTTGACATGGTGGGGGGTGAAGAAATCAGGCTGGCCGATTGTTAAAGAGATTACGTTTTCGTACTGGGATACAAGGTTTGAGAACTTGCGGATCCCTGAGATTTCGATTTCTTTTACATTTGGATTAAGCAAATGTTCCATTTAGCATCACCTTAAAAATGTTATGGTTTATCTTATTTTACCATCATCAGACTAATTGTCATCTTTTAATCAATCAATTTTATAAAAACTCGTAACAAGTATATGCAAAACAATCCAAGGTATGCGGTCATGCGGATGGCGGCAGATAGAAAAATAAGACAATCAAACGATTGCCTTACATGATGTTCCGTTAATAGCCGTAATCGAAGTCAACATCTTCTTTCCACGAAATATATATTTGTTTTTCACTGTCTGAAGCATCCTTGAGCATTTCTGTGTAAACGGCCCGGCTGACCCCTTCTAAAATGGTCATTTCATGATTTTTAATCGTTACAATTGTTCCCATCATAAACACCTTTCCTGAAAAATCCTTGACCATTGTAACACGATAAATGTCAAAGTCAATGAAAAACTTGTGAGCCGTACATTAATTTAACTTTAAAAAAACGTGATACGTATTGATAATATTCAGCGAGTCTTAGTAGTATATAGAAGTTAAGATGTTAGGAGGAAAAGCACATTGGAATTGGAATTAGACAAACACGAAACTGCTCCTGAAAGGAGCGAGTATGCCGGAATCGGCGCGCGTTTTGTAGCTTCCCTGCTCGACGGATTGATTCTCGGGATTCCCGCATATATTTTCACGTACGTTTTAACAGCGGCGTTGATGTTGGGAAATTCGGATATCATGATCATGATGGAGACTGATCCCGAGTATTTGAGCGATCAGGAAATCTTTACGTTTATCATCAGCATGTTCAAAACCATAGCAATCGTTGGAAGTATTACTTTTATTGTTTATTTTCTTTATTACACGCTGATGGAATCATCCAAATGGCAAGGGACGCTCGGCAAGAAAATCATGAACATTCAGGTGGCGAAAGCAGAAGGCGGAAGAATCTCTTTTGGCTGTGCGGCAGGAAGGTTTCTGGCGAGAAGCTTTCTCTCTCCGATTTTGTTGATCGGCTACATTATGGCCTTTTTCACAGAAAGGCGCCAGGCGCTTCATGATATGTTGGCAGGAACCATTGTCGTAAAAAAATAACGGACAAAAGACAGCACGCTTTCAGCATGAATGCGTGCTGTCTTGTTCAGAAAAATGTTTCACGGCAGGAATAAAAATAAGGAGGCATCAATCCAGATGGATACTCAGCCGGAACGTGAACAAGCTGTAAAGCAGGCGCAAAGAACGGGAATCAAGCTCTTTTTGACGCTGCCGATTCTATCTTGGGCGTTATACGATTTTGCAAACACGATTTTTTCATCAAACATTGTGACAATCTTTTTTCCTTTTTATTTGCAGGAGGCAGTCGGCGAAAACGCCAGCATGAATCAGGTGGCAAGCACTTTCATCTCCTATTCGAACGCAGCCGCAAGCTTTCTGCTCGTCATTTTCACGCCTTTATTCGGGGTGCTGATCGACCGGACGGGCAGAAAGAAAAAATACATCGGTCTGTTTACGATGATTTGTGTTTTGTGCACCATCTTAATGGGGGTTTTTGCGGGCGCCTCGTTTCAGAAGGACATATACGGGCTTCCGTTATCTTTGATCCTTGTCGTCATCATGTTTGTGACCGCAAAGTTTTTCTATCATTCAAGCCTGGTGTTCTATGATACGATTTTGGCTGATTTGGGTACAAAAGAAGAAATTCCTCTCTTATCAGGATTCGGGATTGCGATCGGATATATCGGCACTTTAGCCGGCTTAACGGTTTACCTTCTGGTCGGCAACCAGGATTTTCACCGCGCTTTCATCCCGTCGGCTCTCTTGTTTTTGCTTTTTTCACTTCCGTATTTGCTTTTCACGAAAGAGAAAAGAAAACCGGAACCGAAAGAAAAGAAATCGTTTTTCAGCGGATACAGGGAAATCGTGCAGACGTTCAAGGACATTCGCCTGTACAAACCGGTCTTCTTGTTCATGATCGCCTACTTTTTCCTGAATGACGCGCTTGCTACAGCAGTGGCCATGATGGCTGTTTATTCAAAAACGGTCATCGGTTTTACGACCGGACAATTTGTATTGCTTTACCTTGTTTCAACGGTCTCAAGCATCATCGGTTCATTTCTGCTCGGCTTTGTGACAAAAAAGATCGGTGCCAAACACGCGGTCAGCCTTGTCGCCGCCATTATGATCACCGCTTTGACGATCGGAGCCTGCACAACGTCAACGGTCTTGTTTTGGATTGCGGGAAGCTTGTTCGGCATCTCGCTTGGAGGCACATGGGTCGCATCAAGGACACTGATTATCGAACTGACGCCCGAACATAAAAGAGGCGAATTTTTCGGATTGTTTGCTTTGTCGGGGAAAATCTCTTCCATTTTCGGTCCGGTCCTGTACGGATCGATTACTTTGCTGTTCAGGGATCTGGGGAACATGGCCAGCAGAATGGCTTTCGGATCTTTAGTGTTATTGGCAGCGATCGGCCTGATCATTCATCAAAATGTTAAGGCAAAAGCTTAACCCAGAGCATCAACTTTTAACAAAAGACGCCGATATAAAAAGTAAACACAAAGTAGGATAGAGAGGGATATCAGTGTCTTCAAACCAACAGGAAATTTTATTAAGTTCGGGAACCAATGAATTAGAAATCGTGAAGTTCGAAGTTGGTCTCAACATTTTCGGCATAAATGTCATGAAAGTCAGAGAAATCATTCAGCCGGTTGACATCACGAAAGTGCCTCATTCGCACAAGCATATGGAGGGCATGATCACATTGCGCGGGGAAATTCTTCCCGTCATTGATTTATTCTCTTTCTTCGGCGTCGAGCACGGTGAGGACGAGCATCAGGAAAAATACATTGTGACGGAATTCAACAAGCGGAAAATCGTCTTTCACACAGGATCGGTTTCGCAGATTCACCGGGTGTCGTGGGAAGAAATCGAGAAGCCGACCGCTTTAAACCAAGGAATGGACCGTCACCTTACCGGCATCATTAAGCTTGACGGCACAATGATTTTCCTGCCTGATTACGAAAAAATCATTTTTGATCTTGAGTCTGAGTCAGGTACGGACCCTTACCAAATGAAAGATGAAAAATTTGATCAGAGACGGACTGACAAAAAGCTGATGATTGTCGAAGACTCTCCGCTCCTCTTGCGGCTTTTGGTGGAAAAGCTGAATGAAGCGGGGTATAACAACATCGTATCTTTTGAAAACGGAAAAGAGGCTTACGAGCATGCGCTTCAATTGATGGAAGACGGCACAGCTCTTCACGAAAAAGTCGATCTCATGATCACGGATATTGAAATGCCGCAGATGGATGGACACCGGCTCACAAAGCTGTTAAAAGATAACCCGCTGAGTTCGGAGCTGCCGATCTTGATTTTCTCTTCTTTGATTACAGACGATCTTCGCCATAAAGGGGAACAAGTCGGAGCTGACGAACAAATCAGCAAGCCAGAGCTCAACGAACTGATCGAAAAGCTTGATAAATATATTTTCAAGGAATAAAAAAAGCCTCTTTTCGAGGCTTTTTTTTATTAAAAATAGCTTTCGCCAAGCTTCTTGAAGACGGGCTTTGAGGCAGGGCGCTTCCGGTTTGTGACGAGCGGTTTTTCCTTAATTCCCGTGTAGTTTTGAAGAAGCTGTTTCGCTATATTCAAAGACATATGAGCTTTAGGGTTCCGATACGAATGATTTAATGTACCTAAGTGTGGAAGGTTTGCGAAGTCTTCTTTTGTTGGAGGCATGTGAAAAAAGTAGTCTCCGAGAGAAATCAGCACATCTGACTGCTGCTGGCTGAATCTTGGATTTTTCGAAAAGTGAAGGCCTACCTTTTTACCCTTTCCTTCATTAAGCAGCTTTTGCAAAGCTTTCTTTTTCAGAAGATACAGGTATTTGGGATTAGTCGCGGTTTTCGCATGGCGATTAACTGTATAAATCGCTTTTGAAAGGTTTTCAACTGTCGGTTTTAATTCTTTCGTATGATTATGGTCGTCCATCTTTTCTCTCCTATCCATTCGTTTCTAGATCACCTCCTAAAGATGCAAGGCTTATGTCTAAATTATACGAAATAGAACAGAAAATGCAAATATCTCATAGAAAAAACGCACGATTTTTTAAGGAATCGCGCGTTTTCATCTTTATAAAACAGAGTTCATTTTCGCTTTTGTATTTTTTTGTCTCTTCAGCGCCGCTTGAACGTCGATTTCCGCGCTCTCGGCGCTTAATTTAGGCAGGACGATAAAATAGTACATCGCCGCCAGCAGAATAATTCCCGCCAAACCGTAATATATATAATCGACATCGGCGATGATCCCCGGGAATAGAACAGCGATCACGCCAAGCGCTGAGGATTGCGCCAGCATTGTCAGCGGATCGGTCCACCCGCTGACTCTTCCCATCAGCCTCGGGTGGACGATTTTGGGAATCCAGCCGCCAAGCGCTGTGTTGATCGGCCCGATGCATATCCCGGCAAGAAACGCAGCCGAGTAATATACGGGCAATTGATCTGTAAACCCAAGCAGAATGATAAAGGCACCCGCTATAAAAATCGGGACTGACATCATGTATGCCGGCTGCACTTTTTTTTCAAGCAAAGCGGCAACGGCAATCCCTGTCAAAAGTCCGATACCCAGTACGATTGTAAAGAGGGATGTATGCCACTCATAACTGTCAGGGGACAGCTCATACTTCATTTTAAACATCGGCAGAACCGAAAGTCCGCCGCTGACAAGCCCGAAGATAAAATATCCGAATACGAGTGAGGCAAGCAATTTATTTTTTAGTATATAAACGATGCCTTCCTTAAAATCGCGCATCGAATCTTTGACGGTCATGTTTTTCCAGCCTTTTTGCCCGTTCGGCTGCCGCGCTTCAAGCGGAATATCGCAGGAACGGATTAAAATGCCGGATACGATAAAGCTCACAAAATCAAGAGCGATAGCTCCATGCAGGCCGATCGTCTTGTACATAAAAGCTCCAATTCCTACGCCGAACAATAGAAACAGGCTGAAAAGCATCTGGTTCAGTCCGGCTGCCTTTGCATACTGATCCTTTCTTAAAATGGCCTGGACCAAACTTGCTTCGGCCGGGTAGAAAAATTTTGTAACCGCGCTTCTGATAAATAGAACTAAAAACACAAGCGGTATGATCTGAAGATACAGTACAAAGAAAAGAACGACAGTCAATCCCGCTCTGATCCAATCACAGTTTTCCGCGACTTTCTTGCGGTCAAAACGGTCAGCGACCACCCCGACGATAAAGAATACAAAAACCGTCGGCAAGGAATACATCAGCTCGGCGATTGTCGTGTAGGCCGGCTGGCTGCTGAACCGGTCGAGCAAGAAAAAAGCGAAAGCCATATTTCCGACTGTCGTTCCCATTTGAGAAGCGAAAGCTGCGAAAAAAAGTCGGACGAAATTACGATTTTTAAAAAGATCCATATATACGCTCCTTACCCTAAAGGTCCCATTATATCTTAATACAAGATGTTGGATTGTTCAAATTGCATTTGTCTGGAAATGTACTGGCCTAAGGTGTAATGGACACTCGGGTTCCGTTGGGTACGATAGAAGCAAGTTCCAGAACATCCTGATTGTGCATGCGGATACATCCCCTTGAAACAGCTTTGCCAATTGACGCCGGGTTATTCGTTCCATGGATGCCGTAGTGTTGTTTTGAGAGGCTCAGCCAGTAGGCGCCGAACGGGCCGCCCGGATTTGGCTGCCGGTTGACAATGACAAATTCGCCTCTCGGCGTCTGTGTGAGGATTTTTCCGACGGCAATCGGATATGTTTTTACAAGTCTGTCTTGCTCATATAATCTGAGCGTTCTTCCGCTAAGAGACACGACAATCCGATAAGGAATTGTGTCCGGGTTTCTAATGCCGGGAATGATAATCGATTGGCCTGCGGACACTTGGCTGCCGTTTAAGCCCGGATTCGCCTGCAGCAAAGCCTGCCGGGTCGTTCTGAAATCGGCGGCGATGCTTTCCAGAGTTTCTCCAGGTTTTACTTGGTACATCAGCAATAATCAGCACATCTCCTTTTCAAAACGAAAAGAGAGCCTTTTCCGCTGCTAATATATAGACGGAAAGAGGCTGGGGAAGTTTCGTTTTTTTAATGAGGATTGGATGAAAGGAGCGGGAATGTTTTTACTTAATGTATGCAGATGTCTTGCGTTTTGAGCCAAAAGGCCGGTCAAAATTTAAATGGATTCAAGCTGGAACACGGTGATTTCGGGCTTTGACAGAAAGCGGAGCGGCAGCCTGGTCGTGCCGATTCCTCGATTGACATAGATTTTCAATCCGGCTGTTTCATACATCCCTTCCGTATAAATTTCTCCGTACGGAGGCGTGATTAAAGGACCGAATACGGGAATCTGAATTTGTCCGCCATGGGTGTGTCCGGATATTTGCAAATTGACGGGGTATTGTTTTGCTGTTAAAGCAGCGTCCGGCTCATGGACGAGCAAAATCGAGAAGGCTTTTTCGCTCAGCTTTGACAGGATGCCTTCATAGTCCGGCCTGCCGAGCATCAAATCATCGAGTGAAGCGATCTCAATGACGCTTCCGTCTATCAATTCAAGCTTCATGAAGTCGTTTCGCAGCACCCGAAAACCGGCCGATGCCATGAGCGTCTGATAGACTTTTGTTCCATAACCGCCGTGATCATGGTTTCCGAATATGGCCAGCTTTCCATAGGGGGCCGCAAGCTTTTTTAAGGCGTTGACAGCACGCTCGTGTTCCCGGTAGCGATGCGGTTTATCTATTAAATCCCCGCTGAATACGATAAGGTCCGGGGAGAGGGCGTTTACTTGGCTGACAACATTTGAAAGCTCGTCTGCTGTAAAGTATTCGCTTAAGTGGGTGTCGCTGAACTGAACGATCCGAAACTTGTCAAACCCTTTAGGAATGAGCCGATGCCGAATGGGGATCAAGTTCGTTTCAAGCATATGCGGTTCGAGATAGCGCGCATAGCCCAAGCCGCCGGCAGCGGTAAAGAGCCCTGCTGCAGCAAGGCCTAAGAAGCCTTTTAAAAATTGTCTTCTGGACGGATTTTTCATAAGCAACCAACCTTTAATAGAATCTCTACATTATATCATCCAGAAAAGCCGTTTTAGGACAGTCCGCGTGTTTTGTTAATTTTTTTTAACTAATATGATAAACTATGAATTGAATGAATGATCATTCATGACAAGGGGGATGGATATGGACAGAAAAGTTGTAATCGTGACCGGCGGGTCGAGCGGAATGGGAAAAGCGATCGCCAAAAAGCAGGCTGAAGAAGGCTGGAATGTGATGATTACAGGCAGAACACAAGAAACGCTTGAAGCGGCGAAAGAAGAAATTGAAACATTTGCGGGGCAGGTGGCTGTATGCCGGATGGATGTCAGGTCTGTTGAAGATGTGGAACAGATGATCACAGAGACGGCAGGACGCTTTGGCACGATCGACGCTTTGGTTAACAATGCCGCAGGGAACTTTATCTGCCCTGCTGAAAAACTGTCGGTCAACGGCTGGAAGGCGGTCATCGATATTGTGCTGAACGGGACATTTTATTGCAGTCAGGCAGCCGGCCGCTACTGGATCAAGGAAAAAAAACGCGGCCAGATTTTAAATATGGTCGCGACATATGCATGGGGCGCCGGTGCCGGTGTCGTTCATTCCGCGGCGGCCAAAGCAGGTGTGCTGTCGCTGACGAGGACGCTTGCCGTCGAGTGGGGAAGTGCATACGGGATCAGGTGCAATGCCATCGCGCCCGGTCCGATCGAGCGGACGGGCGGTGCCGAAAAATTGTTCGAATCGGAAGAAGCCGCGCGCGCGACAATCAAAAGCGTTCCGCTCAACAGGCTGGGAACCCCTGAAGAAATCGCGGGGCTCGCCGCATTTTTGCTTTCTGAACAGGCGGGATATGTCAACGGGGAGTGTGTGACGATGGACGGCGGTCAATGGCTGAATCCCCGTCCGTTTTAAGATTTCAAATTCAAAGGTGCGGGCCGGTATGGTATAATCAGACAAAGATTAGAAGCAGGTGATATGCCATGTTGGATCCACTCGATATTTTAACGAACATTGAAGATGTCATTCCATACTATCAGCCGATCTTCAGTGCTGAAGAACAAAAGGTGATCGGCTATGAAGTGCTGGGGCGTATCAAGGTAGAATCTGAAGTGAAGAGCCTCGGGCCGTTTTTTTCTGATCCGACAATTCCGGAAGAATACAAGAAAGAGGTTGATCTCAAGGTGATCCGCCAGGCGCTTGATCATTTTTTGGAGAGCGGTCGCGACCTGCTCATCTTCGTCAATCAAGATGCAAATGTGCTGATGATGGATCACGGTGAATCGTTCCTCGACCTGTTGATGGAATATCAGGATAAAGGGCTCGAGCTTAGCCGTTTCGTTATCGAAATCACGGAGCAAAAGTTTGAAGGGGATATTGAACAGCTGCATCATTTGCTGACCTATTACCGTACATACGGAATTAAAGTGGCTGTTGATAATATCGGAAAAGAAAGCAGCAATCTCGACAGAATCGCTCTTCTTTCCCCGGATCTGTTAAAGATCGACCTTCAGCCGCTCAAGCTGTCTTCTCCTTCACCATCCTATGAATATGTGCTTTACAGCATATCGCTCCTTGCCAGAAAAATCGGCGCCGCATTGCTTTACGAGGATATTGAGGCGAGCTTTCAGCTGCAATACGCATGGAGAAACGGTGGCCGGTATTTTCAGGGGCAGTATCTTGAACTGCCGAAGGATGAATTTATCGAACGGGATGTATTAAAGGACCGGTTGCAGGCCGAGTTTCACCAATTTATCACGCGTGAGAAGAAGAAGCTAACCATTCTGTACGACCACTCTGAGCAGTTTTACAAACGGATTCATCAGCTTGTCACATCGCTAAAGAAAACGGCTCAGTCTGACGATGAGTTTCTCTTCAATCTCGGAAAAGAACTGACCGATTGCAGCTTTAGAATTTACATGTGCGATGAAGACGGGATTCAGCTGACGAAAAACGTGTTTAAACATGACGGAGCATGGATATTTCAGCCTGAGTACATCGGCAAAAACTGGAGCTGGCGCCCTTATTTTCTCGAGAATATCATGAGGATGAGAACGATGAGAAAAGGGTTTTTCAGCGATTTGTACAGCGATATCGAAACGGGGGAAATGATCAGAACGTTTTCCTATCCGATGGATGAAGAAGTGTATCTGTTCATTGACCTGTCCTACTCATATTTATACGAACAAGACGGATTAATTTAAGCGGCGGCCTTTCGCCGCTTTTTCTTTCGAGAGGTTTGCTTTGCGTATATAAAGGAAAATGTGAATATATATATGCTAAAAAAGGGGCGGATCATATGAAGAACGTTTGGTCATCCTTACTGTGCGGACTATTGACTGCGGCTTTTGTATTCCTCTGTGCGGATTTTGCCGAAGCCGGAGAAAAACCGACAAGAGCGTCGTTATTTGAGACCCTTCAATCCGTATCTGACATCCATTTTCAGCTGACCGAAAAGGAAAGAACGAAAACAGACATGATATCCCTCTTGGAACCTTATATGGAACACGCCATGGCAGCGAAGTACGTAGAGGCGAACGCCTTTCCCGAACAAGCGGGATGGATTTTTTACGGGACAGACGCGCCGGAAGTTGCAATCCCTTTCTTCAGCTATGATGAACACACAAAAGTGGCGGTGAAAGACGGAAGCTATACCGTATATGAATGTGTTGGAGATCAAGACGGCGGTCCTGTTTCATATCAAAAAAATTATCAGACGGTGACGCTGGAGAATATCGGCGGCAGCTTCAAAGTAACGGCTATCGGCCAATCTGATACAAAACCGGCTGGAGAAGACATGATGTCCGAACAACCGGATGAGAAAGAAACAAACTCGAATTTTGCGGATAACAAGGAAGCAGACCACGCTGTATTCCCGCTGTTTGCCATCGATATTAACTGGACATTGTCCGAACTTTTCAGCTAGAAAAAGAATTTTTAAAAAATTCATTGACAATGATACTGATAATCATTATCATTTAATTATAGAGAGATGAACCTCTCTGTTCCCCAACCCCTCTATCAGATCAAGATTTAAAAAACTTGGCGCTGCCCCCGCCAAGTTTTTTATTTGCATGGAATCCCGCACTGCAAATGGCTGCGGGATTTTTGGGCTTTAGGTGTGGGACAGGAATAAGACAATCCTGTTCCTCCATAAATCTAAATTGGTGGTTAAAATAGGCTCCTTTGCAGTCAAAAAAATATTTTTCATGTATGACATGAAAAAAGAAAACTCAAACTATGAAAAGCGGTTTTTCTTTTTCATGATCAGAAAGGAAAAATGTCATCGGCTGATACTTTGTGGTATGATGCTTTGTAGAACTTGTATTATAATTAATACTTGTTGATCCTGAAGTTGTTTTTTTGAAAGGAGTCTTTTTTAGAATGTCACAATTAATGGGTATCATCACGAGACTGCAGAGCCTGCAGGAGACTGCGGAGGCTGCCGGAGAACCGACGCAGCGCAATTTTGAAGTGAACGGAGAAAAAATTTGCAGCGTAAAATATTTTGAAAAAAACCAAACATTTGAGCTGACAGTTTATCAAAAAGGCGATAAGCCTACCACATTTCCGTTTGACAACATCGATATGATTTCAATCGAAATCTTTGAACTGCTTCAGCAATAGGAGGATATGGCATGAAAGCTTTTCCAAGCGTTATTTGTCCGCATTGCAAAACAACCGAGCATATGGATCAAGTTCTGACAGCCCAGTCCAATCAGAATGTGATTTACAGATGTGACAGCTGCGGGTTCAGCTTGAAAAATATACCGACCAAAAAAGGATAGCAGACAGACGAATCGTTCCATCTTCGGTGCAGATCAAAAATGAAAAGGGGCATTCCAATGGCTGATTCTTTTCTTTTTTATAATCTTTCTGAAGATCAAATGACATTTCCTGAAGTGATCGGGAGACTGAAGGCGTTCATACGCCAAGATCCGCGGGCAAGCTATTTGCTGTCCGTCGGAACAGACTCGCAAATCCATCAGAACTGCACAAAGTTTATCACGGCTATCCATTTGCACCGCAAGGGCAAAGGAGCGTGGGGCTGTCTGAAAAACACGGTTGTCAACAGACCGATACATAGCCTCAGGGAGAAAATATCGCTTGAAACAGCTTACAGCCAAGAGATTGCCGCATATCTTTTAAATGATTACTTTAATGAAATTATGGATCTGCTTCTTCCGTTTACAGACGAGGGAGCAGATTTAACCCTTGAAGTTCATTTGGATATCGGAAAAAAAGGAATGACAAAGGACTTAATCCAGGAAATGACAGGTCGGATCACCTCGATGGGGATCTGCGCTAAAATTAAACCTGACTCCTACACAGCTTCAAGCTATGCAAACCGGTACACAAAATAATTGTTTGAAAGAAAATCGAACAGATGTCGAAATGTGCGGTTGACGTTTGAATTGCAATTTCATATTCTAGCCCTATAGAAACTAGAGAGAACATATCGTTTCTGACTCTAGCTAAATCAATTAGGGGGCTGGTTAAGAATGGAACGCTTTTCAGAAGAAGAGAGAAAACTGTTGCTGAACGTACTTTTGGACCATGAGTATGCCGTAGAGCTACTAAGCAGTGAGATCAATGATATAGAAACGGGTACAAAAAATGTGGATAGCCTGACATATAAAAAACTGGTTACCTTATACGACCGTGTCCGGTCTGAAAATTAGGTCAGATTATATCAATTGATACTCATTAGAGTATCTTTTTTGTTTCCTAAAAGGATATGTAATGATAAACTGACCTTGGAAGAAAGGAAAGTTTTCGACAAATATTGATATCGTTTATATTATTGTAGTATAGGGAAAATAAGCGTTGATGGATTAAAGCTGAAAAGGAGTCGAAAAATCATGATTAGTTTGCAATCAGATGAACTTCTTGAAACGACAGTAGGTCAGTTTATGATCGATGCTGATAAAGTAGCCCATGTTCAAGTCGGAAATAATCTGGAACATGCCCTTCTCGTATTGACGAAAACCGGATATACCGCGATCCCTGTACTTGATGCTTCTTTCCGTTTGTACGGATTAATCGGAACGAATATGATCATGGATAAAATCTTCGGCTTGGAACGAATCGAATTTGAGAAGCTTGACAAGATTCATGTTGAAGAAGTCATGCTGACAGACATCCCGCGCTTGAAAATTGACGATCCGATCTTAAAAGGATTCGGACTGGTCATCAACAACGCGTTTGTATGTGTCGAAAATGAAGAGCAGGTTTTCGAAGGCATATTTACAAGGCGTGTCGTGTTAAAACAGCTGAATAAGCATTTGAGAACGTTGAATAAATAGGCGCGGCAGCGGCCTATTTTTTATTTGCAGCGCTCCACCAAACCCTCCGTACATTCTCCGAAGCCAGACTTCCCGCTTGATTAAAAAACAGCCGTTTGATTAAATGTATGATAAGAAAAACTTATTGGAATGAGGAATGTCCATGCAGCTTCAAGAGCTCCACATGCTTGTCGTTCTGGCGGAAGAATTAAATATGCGGAAAGCGGCTGAACGCCTGTTTGTTTCCCAGCCGGCTTTGTCCCAGCGCCTGCAGACCATTGAGAAATCATGGGGAACGAAAATTTTTTTAAGATCGCAAAAAGGGCTGACCGTTACGTCTGCCGGAGAAAAAATCATCCAGTTTGCAAAAGATGTGACATTGGAACAGGAAAAAGTGCGAGAGAATATCGATGAGCTGGAGGGCGAGATTCACGGTACGCTCAAATTGGCGGCCGCTTCGATCATCGGGCAGCATTGGCTTCCCAACGTTTTGAAAACCTATGTCAAACAATATCCAAACGTGAAAATTTCGCTCATCACCGGCTGGAGCAGCGAAATGCTGAAAAGCCTCTACGAAGACCATGTTCATGTCGGCATTATCAGAGGAAACCCGGAATGGAAAGGGCCGAAGCACTACTTGATGCGGGACGAATTGTACCTTGTCGATACAGAGATCCGAAACATTGAGGACATTGCCAAAACGGAACGGCCGTTCATCCAGTTCAAAAGCGACAGCACATACTATCAGGAAATTCAGCACTGGTGGCACCAAAAGTTCAAAACGTCGCCAAAGCAGACCATTATTGTCGACCAAATTGAAACATGCAAACAGATGGCTTTCCACGGAATCGGTTATGCGATCCTTCCATCTGTGACGCTTCACGGAAGCGCAAGCCATGTTCATCAAATCCCTTTGCTTGATGCTAAAGGAAAAGCAATCGGCAGAGATACGTGGCTGCTCGGTTATGAGCCGGCTTTTCAGCTGAAGCAAGTACAGGCGTTTGTAGAGGTTGTGAAAGCATGTACGGCAATTGAATAAACATCAGAAAGGCAGGACTCCAAGAAGAGGGCTGCTTTTTTTGAGTGAGTTATTGACATTGATAATCATTATCATTTAAAGTGTATCTATATAATAATGAAAATCATTATCAATAATAGAGGTGATTCTGTTGTCTAAAGCATTAATTGCATATGCCAGCATGTCCGGCAACACGGAGGATATCGCGATGATCATCAAAGATATATTGAGGGAGAACGGTTTTGATGTCGCAATTCAGGAAATGGATGATGTCGATACCGACTCTTTGGCTGAATACGATCTTCTTTTAATCGGCACCTACACATGGGGAGACGGGGATCTTCCTTATGAAGCGGAATCGTTTTACGACGAGGTCTCTTCGCTTGACCTTAAAGGAAAGAAAGCGGCATGCTTCGGGTCCGGCGATTATGCATACCCCCGGTTTTGTGAAGCGGTCAACACGTTTTACAGCATGCTCGAACGAACCGGCGCCGATCTTTATCGAGAGACCTTGAAAATAGAACTTGCCCCCGAAACGGATGAAGATGCCGAGTGCTGCAAGGAATTTGCCGAAGGTTTTATAAGATGGGCAGAACAGGAAAAGCGGCAGGCTGAGTCTCATGTTTCATAAAGGTGCGACGGCCGTCGCTTCGGCAAAGCATTCCGGTTACTTTGTCGCCATCAAGCGGGAAGGGATTTTTCACTATTCACTTGAACAAGGCTGGACAAAGCTTTTTCAATTAAAAAGCAAGATTTGTTCCATCACCTATATCGGCGATTATTTATTCGGCGCAGGGGAGAGGGGAACGATTATCAGATCGTCTGACCAAGGAACAACCTGGTCAATCTCAAGCTTTCCGACAAACGCCACGATTTGGTCGATTACAGGGAGAACGGACGGCTTTGTTTGTGCCCATGGGAAGCATTGCATTTACATATCAGAGGATTTCGGCGTCTCATGGAAAATCGTCAAGCCGTTTTCCGGTTTGAGTCATCCGCCCGTGATCCGCTCTCTGTGCCTCCATGAGGAGCGCCTTTACATCGGAACGCAGATTCATGAAGTGCATGGCGGTGTTTGGGCATACGATTTGGCAGCAGAATCGGCTTTTTTGATCAAAAAAGAAACCGGCCGCATGACCGCTTCGATGATCGCATTTGAAGGCGAATGGCTGGTTTGTGCGATGGGATCCAAAAAAGGAAATCACGGTGCCGTCAATTTGGTTAACACCCACACGAATGATGAAATCCAAATCAGGCAGGGCCTTGTTGAGCATGAAGAATCATTCCTGGATGTGTCCGAAGACAACGGAATCATCTATGTCACATCGGCTCAAGACCGAGACGGATTTTCAAGAATCTACCGGCTTGATTTCTTTGAAAGAGAACTGAAATGGTTTGACACGATTAAAGGGCATGGATTCAGAGTGGCCAATCAAAAGGAGAACTTCTTTTGCGCAGGTCTTTATGAATGCAAATTTGTCAGGCCTTATGAACAGCCTGCTGCAGCCCACTGATTTTATAGGAGGAATAACGATGGGGAAAGTTTTGCTGGTTTATGCAAGCATGTCTGGAAATACAGAAGCGATGGCCGATTTAATCGAAAAAGGCCTTGTTGAGGGCGGGGCTGAAGTGGACCGCCATGAAGCGATGGATGTAGATGCGGCGCTCTTTAACGATTATCAGCACATGATATTTGGCGCCTATACATGGGGTGACGGGGATCTCCCTGATGAGTTTTTGGATATTTACGATGATATGGAAGGGATGGATTTCACAGGCAAGACGTTTGCTGTTTTCGGGTCAGGAGATACTTCTTACGAGCATTTTTGCGGTGCCGTCGATATTCTTGAGGACAAAATCAAAGAGCTTGGCGGAGACACGGTGCTTCCGTCCGTCAAAATCGAAATGAATCCGGAGGGTGAAGAAGAAGATATGCTGCTTCAATTCGGCAAGGATTTTGCAAAGAAATGTGAAATGCCGGCATGACATTTGATAAAAAAGGAAACGGGACGCCCCCTTTCCTTTTTTTCTTGTTTTTAAATCTTTCCTTTGATACAGTAATGAGGAGAAAAAGAGAAGGAGGACTTACATAATGAAAATGATGGATGCAAATGAGATTATCTCATTTATTCAAAATAGTAAGAAATCAACACCTGTTAAAGTGTATGTGAAAGGCGATCTTGAAGGAATTGACTTCGGCGCTTCAGCCAAGTCTTTTATTACAGGGCATACTGGGGTTGTATTCGGAGAGTGGGCGGAGATTCAAGCTGCGCTCGAAGCAAACAAAGGCAAAATTGAAGACTATGTTGTCGAAAATGACCGCCGCAATTCGGCGATCCCAACGCTCGATTTGAAAAATATTAAAGCGCGCATCGAGCCGGGTGCGATCATCCGCGATCAAGTGGAAATCGGCGACAACGCCGTCATCATGATGGGAGCTTCCATCAACATCGGCTCTGTGATCGGCGAAGGAACGATGATCGATATGAATGTCGTGCTGGGCGGACGAGCTACCGTCGGCAAAAACTGCCACATCGGAGCCGGCTCCGTGCTTGCCGGTGTCATTGAGCCTCCTTCAGCAAAACCTGTCGTTATTGAAGACGATGTCGTCATCGGTGCAAACGCCGTCGTACTTGAAGGCGTGACTGTCGGAAAAGGAGCCGTCGTTGCTGCCGGCGCGATCGTTGTGGAAGATGTTGAGCCTTACACAGTAGTCGCGGGAACGCCTGCGAAAAAAATCAAAGACATCGATGAGAAAACAAAAGGCAAAACAGAAATCAAACAGGAATTGCGCCAGCTTTAAGAAGCGGCAGCGAAAAGTGCGTGGATGTGACAATCCACGCATTTTCATATCGCCGGGGAGGTTAGAAAGATGAAATTGGACGAATTAGCAGCGATTCGCAGAGAGCTGCACCAAATTCCTGAACTCGGTTTTCAGGAATATAAGACACAGGCTTATCTTTTGAACCACTTAGCAAAGCATCCGGAAGACCGGATTGAAATTGAAAAGTGGAGAACCGGACTGTTTGTAAAGGTTAAAGGGAAAGCCCCTGAAAAGATTTTGGCGTACAGGGCGGATATGGACGGGCTCTCGATTCGGGAAGATACCGGATACCCTTTTTCTTCCGTTCATCACGACAGGATGCATGCGTGCGGGCATGATTTCCACATGACGATTGCCCTCGGCATCATCGATCATTTCGTCAGCCACCCGGTTAAACAAGATCTGCTGTTTTTGTTCCAGCCGGCTGAAGAAGGACCGGGCGGCGCTGAGCCGATGCTTGAAAGCGACTTGTTTAAAAAGTGGGAGCCGAGCATGATCACAGCGCTGCACATCGCGCCTGAGCTCCCGGTCGGAACGATCGGAACGAAAAGCGGGCTGCTCTTTGCCAATACGTCAGAGCTCGTAATCGAACTTGAAGGAAAGGGCGGGCATGCCGCATATCCCCACCTTGCAGAAGATATGGTGGTCGCCGCCAGTTCGCTCGTTACGCAAATGCAGTCGATCGTAGCCAGGAATGTCGATCCGCTGGACAGTGCTGTCATTACGATCGGGACGATTACAGGCGGATCGGCACAAAACATCATCGCTCAGCAAGCAAGGCTTGAAGGAACGATCAGGACGCTGTCCCCAGCGTCAATGGAACAGGTGAAAAAAAGGATCGAGGCCATGGTAAGAGGGCTGGAAACAGCTTATCAATGCAGCGGTAAAGTCAGCTATCCTGCCGCATATTATCAGGTCTATAATTCAAGCGGTTTAGTTGAAGACTTTATGCAGTTCGTTTCTGAAAACGGCCTTGCAGAGGTCGTCCGTTCAAAAGAAGCGATGACAGGGGAGGACTTCGGCTATATGTTGAAAAAGTATCCGGGCTTCATGTTTTGGCTCGGCGTCGATTCACCTTACGGGCTTCACCATGCCAAACTTGAGCCGAAAGAGGAAGCGCTTGAGACGGCAGTCCGCGTCATGACGGCTTATTTCTCTTCCAAAGCCAATTAGATCAAGCGGCTGGTATAAAAAATCGGCAAACGTGGCATCTTAATTGGTGGAGGTGTTTCTTCATGTCGAAAAAAATCGGAATCGAACAATCTCTTTCTGATGTCGAGGCTGCTTTGAAGGAAAAAGGGTATGAGGTTGTAACGATGAAAACCGAAGACGATGCAAAAGGCTGCGACTGCTGTGTTGTCACTGGTCTGGACACTGACATGCTCGGGATTTCAGATACGATGACCGGAGCATCTGTCATCCAGGCGACAGGTTTAACTGCCGATGAAATCTGTCAGCAGGTTGAGCAAAAACTTCAGTAATTAGACATAAAACCGAAGTTCCAGCTTCGGTTTTAACTTGTTTTTCCAAAAAAACGGCTGCCGGGTGTTAAACGGTTGTTTCCTCATCCGGAGGCATGTTACACTTTTTTTAAAGGCTTAGAAAAGAACAACCACTAATTTAAATTTATTATCAATTAATATTGACTAAAAATATGGTAAGTATTATAATGAGTGATGTATGTGATGTTATTAACTAAATGAGAATTTAATATTTAAATTCTCATTTTGATATGGGTAGCAGAACCCAAAAATCACAATTGGAGGGATACATAAAATGGCAGAACGCATGGTAGGTAAACAAGCGCCGCGCTTTGAAATGGAAGCGGTTCTTGCAAACAAAGAATTCGGAAAAGTAAGCCTTGAAGAAAACATGAAAAATGATAAGTGGACGGTTCTATTCTTCTATCCTATGGACTTCACTTTCGTGTGCCCGACAGAAATTACAGCAATGTCTGACCGCTATGACGAGTTTGAAGACCTTGATGCAGAAGTGATTGGCGTCTCAACTGACACCATCCACACTCACTTGGCATGGATTAACACAGACCGCAAAGAGAACGGTCTCGGCCAGCTGAAATACCCGCTTGCTGCCGACACAAACCATGAAGTATCCCGTGAATACGGCGTACTGATTGAAGAAGAAGGTGTGGCGCTTCGCGGATTGTTCATCATTAATCCGGAAGGCGAACTTCAATATCAAACAGTGTTCCATAACAATATCGGCCGTGATGTAGACGAAACATTGCGCGTGCTCCAAGCGCTGCAAACAGGCGGTCTTTGCCCTGCAAACTGGAAACCGGGTCAAGCAACTCTTTAATTTTTATTCTCAAATTAGAAATCAGATTGGAAAGGTCTAACATTTGTTAGACCTTTTTAATCGACAAAAATGACAATGGAGGAAAAATCATGAAATTACGTCAGCCGATGCCGGAACTGACCGGTGCAAAAGAGTGGTTAAACGGAGAAGTGACAAAAGAGCAGCTTATCGGAGAAAAGCCAACATTAATTCATTTTTGGTCGATCAGCTGCCACTTGTGCAAAGAGGCGATGCCGCAAGTCAATGAATTCCGCGACCGCTACAGCGATAAACTAAACGTGGTGGCCGTGCATATGCCGCGTTCAGAAGACGATTTAGACCTGAATAAAATCAAAGAGGTTGCCGCAGAACATGATATTACTCAGCCTGTTTTTGTTGACAGCGACCATAAGCTGACTGACGCTTTCGAAAATGAATATGTCCCGGCTTATTACGTTTTTGATAAAACAGGCCAGCTTCGCCATTTTCAAGCTGGAGGAAGCGGGATGAAAATGCTCGAAAAACGTGTAAACCGTGTTCTTGCCGAAACAGAACAGTCTGCTGAATAAAATTGAAAAGCCCCGTTTTCATGGGGTTTTTTATTTATTCGGCTCCTCATCGCAAAAAAAAATAAAAAAATTTCCTCTATCCGCCCCTTTCGACAAATAATTCATTAGACACTGTTTATTTCATTTGATGAGTCTTATGTCCTGTTTTTGTTTCAGGAGTTTTTCTGACTTTCCCCGTGCACAACAGACTGTGAATTCGACAAGTGAAATCTGTCAATTTTGAATATTCTGGATTTATAAGCCGGAATAATCATTGATATTTCACACTTTCCATCATGATTAAACAGTAGAGTCTAATCGTAAATTATGTTTTATTGAAAAGTAATTTTCTAGGTTCCTTCATTATTTACCATTTTTCGACAACGGGTTTAGAGTAGGACGAAATGCTTCAAAAACTCCTCAGGCTTCAAGTTTTCCGGAAATTTAGTTCTATTTTCTTAACGGAAAGCAACAGTAGAAAAACGAAAAAATAGTTGATAAAATTAGTTTGGTAATCTAATATTTTTATTAGAAGGTTTATTTATTCTGATAGGAGGGTATAAACGGTATGTTTAACGAGAGGGAAGCATTGCGTTTAAGATTGGAGCAGCTGAATGAGGCTGAGGTTAAGGTGATTAGGGAGTATCAAATTGAGCGGGATAATATATATGCAAAGCTGCGTGAATTGGATCGTCCATCCAGCTTTAATGATACAAAAAAAGATTTTCGCCCGGAGCGTAAAACGGAATCTCTCCCTGTTTTAGCTGAATTAGCTGCGCAGGAGATGAAGAGCTATCAGCAACAACAGCAGCAGCCGCAAGCATCTCAAAAGAACCAGCAGCAGACTTCTCCGCAAACCTCCTCACTGCCTGCCGGAATTCCAGATGGAACGACAAGGCGCAGAAGGGGTACAGCACGTCCAGGCTCAAAAGCTGCAAAACTGCGTGAAGCGGCGATTAAAACATTAAAACGCCATAATGCGGCCATCAAAAGCTCCGAACTTCAAAAAGAAATCGAAAAAGAGAGCGGACTTGAGATCCCTAATATGACAACCTTTATGCAAAGCCTGATTAAAATGTACCCGGAAGTCAAAAAACCATACCGCGGTCAATATATATTAGAGGGTGAGATTTCTACCGAGACAGAGCAGCAATAGTCAAACCCTTGCTTTTCCAGATAGCGTTTCCATTTTGAGGGACACTAAGGCGGCCGCTATATACGCCGCCGCCGTAATCAACTGCTTGAGACAATCGACTCAAGCGGTTTTTTATAAAATCCAAATTATCCCTTAAAGTGGTATTCAATTTAAAGGTTTTGTTTCTTTGTCTTTGCGTTTCATTTGATAGACCCATTTTTGCGGGGTAGTTTCTTCTTTCGTCTGTTTTTTCCACTCAGTTATTTTCTGATCCATTTTCGTGTCATTTTGTTTGATGACGCTCAATTGCTGTTGGAGCTGATCGACTTGCTCCGTAACTGTTTGAAGCACCGCCTCGATCTGTTCAGACCGTTCAAAAAGCTCTTCGTTTTGTTCAAGCGCCTTCTCCGTCTGCTGAGATGTATCAATATCGGCAAAATGAGAAGCGATCCACTTATCACTTTCATCGAGCTGCCTTTTATAGGATAGAATCGTTTCGTAAAACAGCGCTTCTTTTGTTTTTTCAGCCTCCAAAAGGCGGTTTTTCGTTTCTGTCACCCGCTCTTTTAATACCGCAACATCTGTTTCGATTTGTTTGAGCTGAAGACCTTTAGCGTGAAGTTCGTCTTTCAGGCGGGCATTTTCGTGGGCAGCGTTTTTGAGCTCCTGCTCCTTTTTTTCCCTCAGCGTTTTTTCTTTTTCCGCATGAAGCTTTTCATATTCTATTTGGCTATGTAAGCTTTTTTTCTCCTCTTCGACTTTTACATTTGTTAAATGAAGGCGGTGCTTTTCTTCTATCTCCTGTTTTCTTGCATAGGTTTCTTTTTGAAGGAGCTCCTGAAGAACAACGATTTTACCCAGCAGTTCGCTTTTTATTCGGTTGAGCGTTTCGGCCGACTCGTCTTCCTTGTTTGCCGAGACCCGCTCCAGTTCGATTGACAGCTGCTGAAGCTGCTGTTTCATCTCGGCGTTTTCCTGGTTAAGCTTATGATTTTTTTGATGAAAATAGCTTGCTTCAAGCTCGTGTATCAATTGATGTGATCTTGCCAGCTCCGCCTTTAAAAAAAGGTTTTCCTGTGATAAATCATGAAAATAAGGCAGCGAACCCGATGTTTTTTTCATGGTGACCAGCCCCCTATTGATGTTACAACTACAATATGCATAAATGAAACCCGCCATGCCTTTTGAAAAAGAGATTTTACAGACTTGTTCGGATTTCTAAAATTTTGCTATGATGTTCGCAGGCAGGAACATGTGAAGGAAGGTTGAGCTGCATGAAAGAAATACATGTCATATTATCAGGGGGATTTTCGCGCCGTTTTGGGGAACCGAAGGCGTTTGCCCGCTGGAAAGGCAAGCCGCTTTATCAATGGTGCAAACAGGCGCTGGGAGGCGACGTCTTGATATTGAGCCGTCCGGGGCTGACGGAGCGGTTTATAGAGCTCGGAGAAAAAGCGGTGCTGGAAGATATCGAACCTTTCAGTGGGAAAGGGCCGCTTGCAGGTATGTACACAGCCATGGAGCGGGCGGAAGGGGAATGCTATATTTTTTCGGCCTGTGATACCCCGCTTGTCCGGCAGGAGACCATATCGGCTTTAAAACGGCAGATGACCCCGGCAGATGACGCCGTCGTGCCGGTCGCAGACGGTAGGGCGCAGCCGCTTGTTGCCGTCTACAATAGAAGGGTGAAATCCGTCCTCCTCGAACAGCTTCAGCAGAACGAACTGAAGATCAGCAGTTTTCTCGACCGCATCCGCGTCAAGTATATTGAAGCTGATACGGTCGGGGCAGAGCCGCGGGAATTTATAAATGTCAATAAAAAGTCGGATTTAGATAAAATAGAACCGTTCTTTCCGGGATGAAATATTTTATTATAGATTGCAAGGGTTTTTCGAAAAGGGTTTTTCAAAAAACAGCAGACGGAAAAATGATATGATAGAGAAAAGGAAGTAAAGGGGATCATCCTGATGCATGAACGGTATTCAAGACAAATCAGATATCAAAACATCGGACAGGCGGGTCAGGACAGAATCAGGCAGAGCCATGTTTTGATCGTCGGAGCCGGGGCGCTCGGCACGTCGGCTGCCGAGGGGCTTGTTCGCGCAGGCATCGGTACACTGTCTATTATAGACCGCGATTATGTGGAATGGAGCAACTTGCAAAGGCAGCAGCTCTACACAGAGAAAGACGCGGAGGAAAGGCTTCCGAAAGCGGCAGCCGCCAAAGAACGCCTTTCCCAGATCAATCGAGATGTTGAGCTTCGTACATATGTTGCCGACGGCACCGTGGAAACACTCAGACCGCTGATCAAAGAAGCGGATGCTGTCATCGATGCAACGGATAACTTTGAGACCCGCATGATCATCAATGACCTTGCCCAAGAGACGGGCACTCCGTGGGTTTACGGTGCTTGTGTCAGCAGTCAGGGCATGTATATGACGATTATTCCTAAAAAAACGCCATGCCTTGCCTGCCTGTTTGAAGATGTTCCGATTGGCGGGGCTACATGCGACACGTCGGGGATTATTTCGCCGGCCGTTCAAATGGTGTCGGCTTATCAACAAGCTGAAATTTTAAAAGTCTTAACGGACGACCAAGATGCGCTTCAAACCGCTTTTGTCACGTTTGATTTATGGGCGAACACCCACTTCCGAATGGAGATCGGCCGCAATGAGACATGTCCTTCGTGCGGAGAAACGCCGGTTTATCCTTTTCTCAGCAACATGAGCCAAAAAAAAGCCGACGTGCTGTGCGGAAGAGAGACCGTCCAAATTCGCAGCGATATGTTAAAACGGCTGCCTAAAGAGGAGCTCAGGAAAAAACTTTCGGGCATCGGAAAAGTGGAAGCGAATGATTATTTGCTGCATGTACAATACGAGACATTCAGAATCGTCATATTTAACGATGGAAGAGCCCTTGTTCACGGCACAAATGATATAAAAGAAGCCAACTCCATATTGGCGAGAGTCATCGGAATGTAACAACAGGAGGTTTTTTTAATGATTGAAAAAAGAACGCCCATTCCAGTTTTTGAAGCCGCTGCGCGTGTCTCTCGGCACCGGAAGCAGGGAGATACAGAGTGGATCCACCTTGAGGAGAGTCTCCATAGATTTTTAGCCGAAGATGTCAAGGCTGATCACGACGTACCCGCTTTTGACCGTTCGCCGTACGACGGCTTTGCTGTCCGAGCTTGCGATACCGCCGGTGCTTCGCGGGAAAATCCGCTGCAATTCGAGGTGGTTGATCACATTGGAGCCGGAGCCGTGTCAGGTAAAACGCTCGGGCCTTTTCAAGCTGTCAGAATTATGACCGGAGCGCAGATTCCGGAGGGCGCTGATGCGGTAGTCATGCTTGAGCTGACAAAAACCTTCTCAGAAGACGGTAAAAACTATATGGTGTTAAAGCGCTCATTGGAGCCGGGAGAAAATATTTCAAAAACCGGAGAAGATGCGAGAAAAGGATCAGTTCTTGTGAAGAAAGGAACCCGGATCACGCCGGGTGTCGTCGCTTTGCTTGCAACATTCGGATATGCAGCGGTACCTGCAGTCAAAAAGCCTGTGGTAGGCATCATTGCCACCGGAACGGAGCTTCTGAATGTCAGCGATCCCCTCGTTCCCGGAAAAATCCGCAACAGCAATGCAGGCATGGCGGCCGCCCAGGTTGAAGAGGCAGGCGGAAAACCCCTTTATTTAGGAAAGATTTCTGATCGATTTGAGGAAAGCTTTGCAGCGGTGGAAAAAGCTTTGGACAAGGTGGATTTTCTGATTACGACCGGAGGGGTGTCCGTCGGGGACTTTGATTTTCTGCCGGCAATTTACGAAAAGCTCGGTGCCGAGGTCCTGTTTAATAAGGTGGCGATGCGTCCGGGAAGTGTAACGACTGTTGCTCAATTAAACGGCAAATTACTGTTTGGGCTATCAGGGAACCCGTCAGCCTGCTTCGTTGGATTTGAGCTGTTTGTCAAACCGTCCCTGCGCACCTGGCTGCATCATCAGAAGTCGTATTCTTTATGTGCAGAAGCGGTTTTAAGCAAGGATTTTCCAAAACCTAATCCGTTTACAAGGTTTGTCCGCTCGTTTGTATCCATTAAAGACGGTGCGCTTCATGCGGAGCCTGTCGGTCTGGATAAATCGAGCGCCGTCACGTCTCTGGCAGATGCCAATGCGCTGATGGTTTTGCCGGGCGGAACGAGAGGCTATGAGGCCGGGGCAAGAGTGCATGTTCTTTTATACCGGGATGAGAACGGAAGTGAAGAGCTGTGGCCGCACATTTTCCAATCATCCAGATCGTAGGGTACCAAAACAGCGGCAAAACGACGTTCGTTGAAAAACTGGCGGAAAAGCTCGATCAACTCGGAGTCAAGATCGGCTGCCTGAAACACCACGGACATGGAGGAGAACCGGATGTTTTCGCCGAGGGAAAGGATTCTGACCGCTTTTTTCGGGCTGGAGCGGCTGCGTCCGGCGTCGAAGGAGCAGGCGTTTTTCAGCTGACGGCGCGCGGCGAGTGGACGCTTGATCAACTGATTGCCGCTTATGGCGTTTTAGCGGTTGAGTGTCTGCTCATTGAAGGATTTAAACATGCGCCATATCAAAAAGTTGTCATGGTCAGAAACGAAGCGGACTGTCAGCTCTTGGAGGAATTGGACGGCATCATCGCCGTCATTTATCAAAAGAGCGAGCCGAAAACGGATGTTCCAGCCTTTCATATTGAAGACCCGAGCGCCGTGGCTTTTATTCTGAATCATCTAAAGGAGGAAGGCGTTTGTCTGAACGATTTGTTATAACAAAAGAGCCGATTGTCATCGAAGATATCGTCAAAAAAGTTGAAAGAAGGGAAGCCGGTGCCATCACGACGTTTATTGGAACAGTGAGAGAATGGACAAATGGAAAAAAGACCCTCTATCTCGAATATGAAGCTTATATTCCAATGGCGGTCAGCATGCTTGCTCAGATCGGGAAAGAGATCAATGAAAAATGGCCCGGTACAGCTGCAGCGATTACCCATCGCATCGGCAGGCTGGACATCTCTGACGCGGCTGTTGTGATCGCGGTGTCATCACCTCACCGGAAAGCGGCGTATGAAGCGAACGAATATGCGATCGAAAGGATAAAGCAAATTGTCCCGATTTGGAAAAAAGAACATTGGGAGGACGGCGAGACTTGGATCGGCGACCAGCTTGAGACAACTGAATACCCGGAAGGGAAACCAGATATGGAAGCAGCGGCTTCCGGCAGAAAAAGAGGTGCTGACCATTGATTAAAGTTTTACTGTTTGCCCAGCTTGCCGAACAAGCGGGTGCGCAGAGCATTGATATAGATGAAGAAAAAACGACAACAGACGACATCAGACAGTTTTTAAAAGAAACTTACAATCTTCAGGGAACGGACAGGGCGATGATCGCTGTCAACGAAGTGTACAGAAGAGGAAACAGTGCGGTTAAGTCTGGAGATACGGTTGCTCTTATTCCCCCGGTCAGCGGAGGTTGAGAACGTCGGTCGGTTCAGGCATAGAGCCTGTTACCGACCGACGTTTTTTTTTGAAGCGTTTTCCAGATAAATAAAACAGCCGCGCCGTTCTTTCGAAATGTTTGGTTCTAATTTTTGAATCAAGTCATAAAGCTCACTAATACGGTGTACGTTAAAATTGGTTCTTTCTTTCAGTTTCATTTTCAGTTCTTTTGTCGTTACAATTTTTCCTTTTTGCTGTTTAATAATGTCTACGCAATGTGCTGCATAATACTCTTTAGTGGAACGTCTATGTCGCTGGATTTGTCTGTCAAGTTCTCCTAACCTTGCGTAAATCCCTTCGCGTTCTTTCCGGAAGTCCTTCCAGATTCTTTGTTCCAATTCACCTAAGAGGAGAAGCTGTTTTTTTAAAGCCTCTCTTTTCGCCATTGCAATCAACTCCGTCATTCATAATTTGATAACATTTTCTATTATTTTACATCATCTTCCTTCATTCATCAAAAAATTTCCTTTGACAACAAGAAACTATTTTTTATTGACTGTCACATTTTAAAAAGGCGTTATTTCAAGCGGAAGAAGGAGGAAAACTCCATAATAAGTCTGAATTTTGTAAAATCGGTGGAATTTTATTTCGCAAACCGATATATTAGATGATGTGTCCTTGTTTTACATGAATTGGAAAGGTGCTGGTGCAAATGGAGTCCCTTAAAAAACTAAAAGATTTTTATTGGCCTTATAAAAAAATGTTCTTGTGGTCGCTTGTGTCGATGCTTCTGATGACGGCGATCACTGTTGTTTATCCGATTATTCTGCAAATGACAATTGACGAAGTGATTCTCGGTGGAAGGTACGGTTTGGTCATATGGATCAGTCTCGGGTTCATCGCTGTCATGGCGGCGAAGGGCGCAGCCACTTTTTTTCATCAGTATCTTGGAGATATGTTCGGAATCCGCTCTGTCTACCGGTTAAGAAAAGAGCTGTATGCGAAATTGCAGCGTCTGCCGTTCAAGTATTATGACAGCGCTAAAACGGGAGATTTAATGTCGAGGCTTACGGCTGACGTCGAAGGTATCAGATTCTTTTTATCTTTCGGCTTTGCTGAGGCGATTCGCTTTATCCTGCTTGTCAGCTTCAGTCTGTCTGTCATGTTTTCTTATTCTGTGCCGCTGACTCTGGTAACGATTGCTTCTCTGCCGTTTTTGGGAGCGGTTGTCTACAGGTTTGATAAAAAAGTGCATCCGGCTTTTCGGAACATAAGAAAATCTTTCGCTCGTTTAAATACGAAAGTTCAGGAAAATATCAGCGGCATGAATACCGTTAAATCTTTATCAAAAGAAGATTTTGAGATTCAAAACTTTACTCATTCAAATGACCATTTTCGAAATAAAAGCTTAAACGTTTCGTTTATCATGTCGAAATTCTTTCCGCTGATGGAGTTTATCGGCAATATTTGCCTTGTTGCCCTGCTGTCGTTCGGCGGCTGGCTCGTGATGCAAAACAGCTTAAAACCGGGGGAGCTTGTCGCTTTTTTCAGTCTTGTCAATTACTTGATGTGGCCGATCATGAACCTCGGTTATGTCATCAACCTGTTTTCACAAGCGAAAGCATCAGGAGAGCGGCTGCTGGAAATTCTTGATGCCGAAGAGGAAATCACCGACAGCGGACATGAGGTGAAAAACGGCAGACTGAACGGAGATGTCGTATTCAGCGATGTTTCCCTTCAATATACAAAAGAAAACGCTGAAGCACTGCATGGGGTGTCTTTTCAAGCCGAGCGCGGCAAAACGATCGGGTTAATCGGTGCGACGGGGTCAGGAAAGAGCAGTATCATTCAACTGCTGAGCCGCTTTTATGAGCCGACATCCGGCCGGATCACGATCGACGGCAAGCCGCTTGAACACTACTCATTAAAGATGCTGCGCTCCAATATCGGCGTCGTCCCGCAGGAATCGTTTTTATTTTCCTCAACGATCAGGTCAAATATATCTTATGGAAAGCCTGATGCATCAATGGAAGAGATCATCGAAAGCGCGAAAAGAGCCCAGGCGCACGATTTTATCATGGAGCTTCCGAACCAATACGATACGATGCTCGGCGAGAGGGGGCTCGGACTGTCCGGAGGCCAAAAACAGCGAATCGCGATTGCGAGAGCGATTTGTCTGAACCCGGGCATTCTCATCCTCGATGATTCGACGAGTGCCGTTGACATGGAAACGGAGCACCGTATTCAGCTTGCATTGCGGGAAGTGATGCGGGATCGGACGACGTTCATCATCGCTCACAGAATCTCATCCTTAAAGCATGCCGACGAAATCCTTGTGCTTGATAAAGGTGTTGTCAAGGAAAGGGGAACACACGAACAATTAATGGAAGAAAACGGTTTATACAAACGGATTTTTGATTTGCAGTATAAAGATCAAAATGTATTGAATGAGCCGCATTTTGCAGGATAGGAGGCTCTTGCTATGGAAAATCAGGCGAAAAAACAAACGTTGATGAACCGGTTTTTTTATACTTCAGACCAAATCATTGAAAAGCCTTTTAACTGGGCGCAGATGTGGAGGCTGCTCAAATATTTAAAGCCTTACCGAAAAAATTTGCTGCCGCTCTCCTTTTTAACGGTCATGATCTCGGCGGCGATCCGGCTGACGGTGCCGATTTTGATCGGCGTCTATGCGCTCGACAAAGCAATCGCAGGCCGGGATATGAATCTTCTTGTGATTCTGATCTCCGTCATCAGCGGATTATATCTTGTCAATTATGTTAGCAATGTGTTGAGAATCCGCTGGATGAACAAGCTTGGTCAGCATGTCATTTATGATCTCAGACAGCATTTATTTACGCATGTTCAGCGGCTGTCACACCGCTTTTTCGACGAGCGTTCGGCAGGTTCCATCCTTGTCCGGATCATGAATGACATCAATTCTCTTCAGGAATTATTTACAAGCGGAGTCATCAATCTATTGATGGATGTCTTGCTTCTCTTTGGCATTATCGTCATTCTGTTTTCGCTCAGTCCTGAGCTGACCATCGCCATCATGGTGACGCTGCCTGTTATGTTCTTTATTTCTACCAATCTCAGAAGGAAAATCCGGCGATCCTGGCAAAAGGTGCGCTTAAAGCAGTCCAAGCTGAATTCCCATTTGAATGAAAGCATTCAAGGCATCCGCGTCACTCAGGCATTTACGCAGGAAAAAGAGAATATGATGTATTTTGAAGGCGTCAACAGCGAGAACTTTGAAGCCTGGCGGGAAGCGACGAAAAAAAATGCGACATTCCGCCCGCTTGTAGAAATGACAAACGCTGTCGGGACGGCCATTTTAATCTGGTACGGCACAAGCTTAATCATCAATGAAACGATTACGATCGGTGTATTTGTCTCGTTCGCCTTCTATCTCGGAATGTTCTGGGAGCCGATTTCAAGGCTCGGCCAAGTCTACAACCAGCTGTTGATGGGGATGGCTTCGTCGGAGAGGATATTTGAATTTCTGGATGAAAAACCGAGTGTCGCAGACAAGGAAGATGCGGTCAAAATTAAAGAATTAAAAGGCCGGATCGAATTTGAACAGGTGGAATTTTCTTATGACGGCAATCGCAAGGCGCTGCACAGCATTTCATTTGAGGTGCCGGCGGGAACATCGCTCGCGCTTGTCGGACATACAGGATCAGGGAAGACGACGATCGCGAATCTGATCAGCAGGTTTTACGATGCAACAGGCGGGACTGTCAAAGTGGACGGAATACCGATTACCGATATCTCGCTTTCCGATCTTCGTTCGCAAATCAGCATCGTGCTGCAGGATACGTTTATTTTTTCGGGAACGATTATGGAAAATATTCGTTTTGGCCGTCCGAACGCCGCCGATGAAGAAGTGATCGAAGCAGCAAAAGCTGTCGGGGCCGATTCGTTTATTTCAGCGCTTCCGAATGGATACTCCACAGAAGTGGAGGAACGCGGCAATGTATTATCGGCAGGTGAGCGGCAGCTCATTTCATTTGCGAGGGCACTCCTGGCAGACCCCCGCATTCTGATCCTTGATGAAGCAACCGCAAGTATTGACACAGAAACGGAAGTCAAGATTCAGGCTGCATTGAAAACCCTGCTCCATGGCAGAACGGCTATTATGATCGCTCACAGGCTTTCAACGATAAGGGATGCGGATAAAATCCTGGTTCTTGACCACGGCCGGAAAATAGAGGAAGGAAATCACCAGGAATTAATCGAAAAACGTGGAATGTATTATGAGCTGGTGAAAGCGCAGTATCAAATGTTTCAGCGAAACTAAACTGAAACCGTCCCCGGCCGCATATTCTGAAATGCGGCCGGGGCGTTTTTTTGAGAAAACAGATGTGAAACATTTTAGACCATTCTGCGTATAAACTGGTAATTCATTTTTAAGGGGGATACATATGGAAACGCATTTAGAAACTGAAAAAGTAAAAAATCCGTCATTGTTCGGATTGATTACCCATCCCGGAGAACAGTTTGAGAGAATGAGAGAAAAGCCTGCTTTCTGGTTTCCGCTTGTCATTGTTTTAATCTTGTCGGTTACCGCAGGGTATATGCTCAGTCAAAAAATACCGCTATCTGCCGATTTAGCAGAAATGCCGGATGCTGAAGCATTTCAAGCCGCTATGAAGGGATTCAGCATCATCGGCGGGATTTTCGGTTCTGTGATCGCCATGCTGATCAGCGCTTTAATCTATTGGCTGATTGTCAAAATCGGAAGAGGAACAACCGATTTTGTTCATATGTTTTCGCTGTCTGTTTTTACGCATTTTATTGTGGCTATCGGGCAATTCATAGGCGGACTTGTGATCTATTATTCAAATATTGATCCCACGATCGCCGTCACATCTTTAAGCAGCATCATCCCGGCAGACGAGCCGCTTAAATCGGTATTGGGTGTATTTGATATTTTCACCATCTGGTCGCTCGCATTGGTTGCACTAGGTCTCCAAAAGGTTGGGGGGATCTCCAAAAAAGCGGCTTGGACCGGTGTGATTATTTTATTTGTGATCTCCATTCTGCTCGCATTAACAGCCGGAATCGCGATGAATTTCTTCGATACATTTGAAGGAGCAATGTAAATGAAAAAAATATGGATCGGCATCATCATTGTTGGGGCTGCTGCGCTTTTTATCGGACTCAACCTCTACCGCTCGGTGCAAACGGGCGGAGGGGCTGAAACAGCGGTCCAAACCGTGAAATTGGAAGAGAAAGAGATTTCTTCTGAAGTCATGGTTCCGGGCACCCTAAAGTTTGCCAATGAACAATACGAATATTTTGAACCTGAAAAAGGAAAAATTGCCGACATCAAAGTAAAAGAAGGTGGCAAGGTGAAAAAAGGAGATGTGCTTTTCACCTATACGAACGAAGAAATACGCCTGGAAAAAGAACAGAATGCTTTGTCCATTCAATCGAAGGAGCTCCAGCTTGAACAGGTTAAGCGAAAAATCAGCAGCCTAAAAAGCAAGGAAGACGAGCTGAAGGCTGAGCTCGGAGCGGAAAAAGCCAAGAGGCAGATTGATGACGAACGGTCACAGCTTGAAATGGAAGAAAAATCGCTTCAACTTGAACTGAAACAAGCCGACTTGCAAAAGGAAACGCTCGAGAAAAAATCGGCAGCGCTGCAAGTGAAAAGCGGCATATACGGGACAGTGATCACCGTTGATAAACAAGCCGCCTTAAAGCAATCGGATATTCAAAAGCCGGTTATACATATAGGTAACGAGGACAAGCTTGTTGTTAAAGGCGTGCTGTCAGAGTATGACACATTGAAAGTGAAAAAGGGACAGAACGTGACCATCACGTCGGATGTCATCCAGAATAAAGAGTGGCGGGGCAGAATCTCACAAGTCGGATTGGTTCCCGAAGAAGAGGCGACTGCAGGTGCTGCGGGAGGAAAGGAACAAGCTGTTCAATATCCGTTTGAAGTCAAAATAAAAGGGGAGCGTCCTAAAGCAAAGCCCGGCTTCAATATGATTCTCAAAATCCAGACGGATAAAAGAACGATTCAGGCTCTTCCTGAAGGTGCCGTGAAGCAGGATGATGATCAATCATACGTGTATGCCGTCAGAGACGGAAAGGCGAAACGGATCAATGTCAAAACCGGCGAGAAAGCAGATGGCCTCGTTGAAATTACCGGCGGTCTGACGAACAAGGACCCGGTTATCGAAAACCCGGCTGAGGACATGAAAAGCGGAACGGAAGTGAAGCTTCAATGATTGAGCTTTCCCACGTGAAAAAAAGCTACCAAATCGGAGGGGAAACCATTGATGTTCTCAGGGAGATCAATATGAAAATTGAGTCTGGTGAATATCTGTCTATCATGGGGCCTTCCGGTTCTGGAAAATCAACGATCATGAACATTATCGGCTGTCTTGACCGCCCGACATCGGGTATTTACAGGCTGGACGGCGAGGATATTTCAGCATATGGCGAAAGGGAGCTTGCCGGCGTCAGAAACCGTTTAATCGGTTTTGTTTTTCAGCAGTTTCAGCTTCTGCCGAGACTGAATGCCATAAAGAATGTGGAGCTTCCGATGATCTACTCCGGCATTCCAAGAAAAGAGCGGCGGGAGCGGGCCGAACGGGCGCTTGAAAAAGTCGGGCTTAAGGACAGGATGCGCCATTTGCCGAACGAGCTTTCCGGCGGCCAAAAACAGCGTGTAGCCATCGCAAGAGCGATCGTCAATGAACCGAAGCTGATATTGGCTGATGAACCGACCGGAGCGCTCGATACGAAAACAAGCCGGGACATCATGGAGCAATTCACCGAATTGAATGAGGAAGGAACGACGGTGGTGCTCGTCACCCACGAACCGGAGATTGCAGATTATACAAGCCGGATCATCATGGTGAGGGACGGTGTGATCGTCTCGCCGGAAACAGAGCGGAGGGGGACGGTGCAATGAATCTCATCGAAAACTTGAGAATGGCGTTAAGTTCCATCCTTTCCCATAAACTGCGATCGATTTTAACAATGCTCGGAATCATTATCGGTGTAGGCTCTGTTATTGTCGTTGTTGCAGCGGGGCAAGGAGGAGAGCAGATGCTCAAGCAGACGATCAGCGGGCCCGGCAACACGGTCGAAATCTATTATCAGCCCAGCAATGAAGAATTAACGGCCAATCCCAACGCCTATTTAGACGCCGGCTTCACCGAAGAAGACATCAGAAGTTTAAAGTCACTCGAAGGCGTGAAGCATGTCGTTGCGAAAACTACCGAGTCTATGAATGTCCGCTTCCGGGATGAAAAAACCGATGCCACTGTAAACGGCATTAATGACGGATATATCAGCATCAATTCGATGGAAGTCGAAAAGGGAAGAGAGTTTTCAGAAGAGGATTACAATGCTGGAAGCAGGGTCGCCGTCGTCTCGCCGAAACTTGCGGAGGAACTTTTTTCTCAGCAGTCGCCTCTCGGCCGCGCCGTATGGATAAATGGCCAGCCCGTTGAAATCATCGGCGTATTAAAAGAAGAAACCGGGCTGCTTGCGTTGGGGATGAATGAGATGTATGTTCCGTTTTCAATGTTAAAATCGTCCTTCGGCATCAGCGACTATGACTCTGTCTCCGTTCAAGCTGAATCTGCCGACCATCTGCAAGCCGTCGGAAAGCAGGCTGCCGCGGCGGTCAACAACAATCACGGCACTACGGACTCGTACGAAGTGATGAATATGGAGGCCATAGCGGCCGGAATTAGCCAGATTACAACAATTATGACAATGTTCATCGGCTCAATTGCAGGCATTTCTTTACTCGTTGGCGGGATCGGCGTCATGAATATTATGCTGGTGTCGGTCACGGAACGGACGAGGGAAATCGGGATTCGAAAATCGCTTGGTGCAACAAGAGGCCAGATTCTGATGCAATTTTTAATAGAATCGTCTTTGATCACGCTGATCGGCGGGGTGTTTGGCATCGGCTTCGGATACGGCGGAGCAGCTCTCGTATCGTTTTTTGCCGGTTGGCCGCCGCTCGTTTCCTGGCAGGTGGTCCTCGGAGGCGTCCTGTTCAGCATGGCGATCGGAGTTATCTTTGGCCTCATCCCGGCCAATAAAGCGGCCCGCCTTCATCCGATTGATGCATTGAGGTATGAGTAAAGCGGCAAATTGCCGTCAGCCTATAAGCGTATGGCCAGCGTGGATCGGCATTTCCGCCATATTTATTATGATGCTGATGTTGTCTTATTTATTAGGCTTATGGCAAGTATTTTTAGAACGTTCAATAGGCTGATGTATGATTGTAAAACCTCATGCGGCGAGCATGAGGTTTTTATCGTTGTGATCTGAATGATGTTTGAAGGAATAGATAATAATAATGTCACATATTTTTGCGGATTTTTATAGTTTATACAGTTTACAAACAGTACATATCACGATAGTATGTTAAAATGTGAAAGATTTTGATGGTTATTGAATGAATTTGAAAGATTTTTGTTGAGTTATGTCGAAAAAGCGTTTACAATGTAATTGTAAGCTAAATGAAGGCGTTTCCAAAAGGGGTGATAATGTGTTGACTCCCGAACGGCATCAGCTGATTATTGACGAGATTGAAAAGCATGATGTCGTGAAAATCCAGTACTTAATGAATTTAACGAACGCATCCGAGTCAACGATCAGAAGAGATTTGTCGACGCTGGAAGCCCGCGGATATTTAAAGCGTGTTCATGGAGGGGCATCGAGGCTTTCCGATATTCGTACGGAGCCTGACATGCTAGAGAAATCATCCAAAAACCTTCATGAAAAGAGAAAAATCGCTCAAGAAGCGGCCTCACTTCTTGAAGAAGGTGATTGTATCTATCTTGATGCCGGAACGACCACATTGCAAATGATCGATTTTATCGATCCGGAGATGGATATTATCGTGGTCACAAATGGAGTTATGCACATTGAGGCATTAGGTAAAAAAGGCATTCCTTTTTATTTATTAGGCGGGTATGTGAAGTATAAAACCGGAGCAATCGTGGGCGGTTCGGCTTTATCAGCCATCAGCCAATACCGGTTTGACAAAAGCTTCATCGGCGTCAACGGCATTCATAAAGAAGCGGGGTATACGACTCCGGATCCTGAAGAAGCGCTTTTGAAAACAAAAGCTGTCAACCAGGCGAAAAAAGCATTTATTTTAGCTGACGTTTCCAAGTTTGGGGAAATTTCATTTTCTGCCTTTGCCGGTTTAGACGAAGCAACTATCATTACAACAGGATCTGCAAAACATTCATTTGATAACTATCAAGAAAAAACTGTCGTAAAGGTAGTGAAAAAATGATATACACTGTAACTCTCAACCCATCGGTCGACTATATTGTTCACGTTGAAGAATTTTCCGTAGGCGGGCTGAATCGTTCAGTCTATGACACGAAATATCCCGGAGGCAAAGGTATCAATGTCTCACGCGTGCTGAACAGACACCATGTACCTTCTAAAGTTCTCGGTTTTATCGGCGGTTTTACCGGGGGGTATATCAAATCATTTCTCGAAGAAGAGAAGCTTGAAACGGCTTTTCATGAAGTGAATGGAGACACGCGCATCAATGTCAAATTGAAGACCGGGGATGAGACGGAAATCAACGGGCAGGGGCCTGTCATCAGCGAAGAAGATTTCGCCGCCTTTTTAGACCAATTTTCAGCGATGAAAGAAGGGGACATTGTCGTATTGGCTGGCAGCATTCCTTCTTCATTGCCGCAGGACACCTATGAAAAGATTGCAGAAAAATGCGAAGAGCAAAATGTCCGGGTTGTCGTTGATATTTCGGGTGAGGCGCTCTTAAAAGCAGCAGAAATGAAGCCGCTTTTAATGAAACCGAACCATCACGAGCTCGGTGAAATGTTTGGGACAACCATCACTTCAGCGGAAGAAGCGGTGCCTTACGGTAAGAAACTCGTTGAACGCGGGGCCGAAAACGCGATCGTTTCCATGGCTGGCGAAGGCGCACTTTTATTTACAAAAGACGGCGTCTACCATGCCAACGTACCTAAAGGAAAGCTCGTAAACTCAGTCGGCGCAGGAGATTCAGTGGTTGCAGGCTTTCTCGCAGGCATTGAAAAACAGCTCGACATCAAAGAAGCTTTTCGCTTAGGTGTTGCGTCAGGAAGCGCAACCGCCTTTTCAGAGGAGCTGGGAACGGAAGAGCTCGTTCACAAGCTGCTTCCGGAAGTTCAAGTCAAAGCGATATAAAGGAGGAAAGGTTATGAAAATAACTGAGCTACTAACAAAGCATACGATCAAGTTAAACCTTGAGAGCAGCCAGAAAGAAAACGTTATCGAAGAACTCGTCAGCGTTTTGGATCAGGCAGGCAAGTTGAATGATAAAGAAGGCTACAAAGAAGCCGTGATCAACCGTGAGAAACAAAGTTCCACCGGTATCGGCGAAGGCATCGCCATCCCTCATGCGAAAACGGCAAGCGTTAAAGAGCCTGCGATCGCGTTCGGCCGTTCAAAAGGCGGCGTCGATTATGAATCGCTTGACGGCCAGCCAAGCCATCTTGTTTTCATGATCGCCGCTACAGACGGCGCGAATAACACTCACTTGGAAGCATTGTCAAGACTGTCGACTTTGCTAATGAGGGAAGAGATTCGCAAACAGCTGCTTGAAGCTTCATCCGAAGACGAAATCATCGACATCATCAACCAGCATGATAAAGATGATGAAGAAGAAGAACAGGCAGAAGAAGCGCCTGCACCATCAGCAAAAGGAAAAATCCTTGCGGTTACAGCATGTCCGACAGGGATCGCCCACACGTTCATGGCTGCCGATGCTTTGAAGGAAAAAGCGAAAGAGCTCGGCGTTGATATCAAAGTTGAAACGAACGGTTCAAGCGGTATTAAAAATGGTCTGACAGCGCAGGAAATCGAAGATGCGGTTGCGATCATCGTCGCCGCCGACAAGCAGGTTGAAATGGATCGCTTTCAAGGCAAGCATGTCATTGAAGTACCAGTTACAGCAGGAATCAGACGTCCGAAAGAGCTGATTGAGCAGGCGCTGAAACAAGACGCGCCTATCTATCAGGGTAAAGGCGGCGGTGCATCCGATTCTGAAGACGGAGCTGCCAAAGGAAAAGGCGGCGGTTTCTACAAACACTTGATGAGCGGTGTCAGCAACATGCTGCCATTCGTCGTCGGGGGCGGGATCTTAGTTGCGGTTTCGTTCTTCTGGGGAATCAACGCGACCAAACCGGGTGATCCGACTTATAATGAGTTTGCTGCTGTATTAAATAATATTGGCGGAACGAATGCACTTGGATTAATTGTCGCTGTATTGGCCGGATTTATCGCGATGAGCATTGCAGATCGTCCGGGATTTGCGCCTGGTATGGTCGGCGGTTTCATGGCGACACAAGCTGGCGCCGGTTTCTTAGGCGGCCTGATTGCCGGTTTCTTAGCTGGTTATATTGTTGTCCTGTTGAAAAAAGTGTTCGCTGGTTTGCCGCAAGTCCTTGACGGTTTAAAACCTGTGCTGCTTTACCCGCTGTTTGGAATATTCTTGACCGGAATCATTATGCAATATGTTGTCAATACGCCTGTCAAGTTCATTATGGATGGTCTGACACATTGGCTTGAAGGTCTTGGAACAGGAAACCTTGTCGTAATGGGTATTGTTTTAGGCGGTATGATGGCGATTGATATGGGCGGTCCGATCAACAAAGCGGCCTTTACATTCGGTATCGCGATGATTGAAGCTGGGAACTTTGGACCTCACGCAGCGATCATGGCAGGCGGTATGGTGCCTCCGCTTGGAATTGCTCTTGCAACGACTTTCTTTAAGAATAAATTCTCAAAACGGGATCGCGAAGCCGGAATTACCAACTACGTGATGGGCTTGTCATTTATTACTGAAGGTGCGATTCCTTTTGCGGCAGCAGATCCGGCGCGCGTCATTCCTGCTTGTATGATCGGATCAGCAGTTGCCGGAGGTTTGTCTCAATTTTTCCATGTCACACTGCAAGCGCCGCATGGCGGAATATTCGTTCTCTTCTTTACGACGAACCATGCGCTGCTGTATCTCCTCAGTATCTTGATCGGTGCGGTTGTGACGGCTCTCATTCTCGGCGTCTTGAAAAAGCCGGTTCCAACTGAAAAATAAGTGCTGAAAGTGCCACAGTAATCCCTTACGTGGCACTTTCTTTTTTACCGTTTTTGCCGGAAGTGAGCGCGGGGATTATGTATTCGGCAGGAACTTGTGATAAAGTATAGGAAAGCTTTATTTTGCATGTATGCTGTGACAGACTGTTTTTAGGAGGAAGCGTTTTGACTGAAGAAAAATCCACCAAAAATAAAAACTCTCTCTTTGAATGGGTAAAAGCCATTATTATCGCAGTCGTTCTGGCGTTATTGATCAGGGCATTTTTATTCGAACCGTATTTAGTCGAAGGTACATCAATGGACCCGACGCTGCACGACGGAGAGCGGCTGTTCGTCTATAAAACGGTTAAATACGTAGGCGAATTTAAGCGGGGAGATATCGTCATTATCGACGGTGATGAAAAAAATGTCCATTATGTAAAGCGCTTGATCGGCCTGCCGGGAGATACCGTGCAAATGAAAGATGACACACTGTACATAAACGGGAAAAAGGTGTCTGAGCCGTATCTTTCGGAAAACAGAAAAGAGGCGGAAGCAGTCGGCGTCAAGCTGACGGGCGACTTTGGCCCTGTGAAGGTTCCGGAAGGCAAGTATTTCGTGATGGGAGACAATCGCCAGAGGTCGATGGACAGCCGGAACGGACTCGGACTGATCGATAAAAAACGAGTCGCCGGGACTTCACAATTTGTGTTTTTCCCGTTCAACGAAATCCGAAAAACAGACTGAAAAATGCCTGATGTCCATTTGGACAATCAGGCATTTTTGCTTGATTTATGCGGCTAATGATGCCAGCACTGCGATAAACAGTACGGTAACGAACACAGAGGCCATAATCAGAAGAACGCTGTACAAGATTCTGATTTCCGCGGCTTCTTTTCCCCGTTTTGACAGCATTCGTTTCGCCGCGATATGAACGAACACGTAAATCATGGCAATCCCGATGTAAAGGCCGACATCCCGTGCTGTAAAGCCGGTTACGGCAAGATAAACCCCTGCGAAAAAAATAAACATGCAGTATTCCGTCAAAGTGATAAGCTTCATGTCTTCCTCCGTCTAACGATCCGAGTTTTCTTCAAATATCACCTTTTTATAATATATCTTTTGCAGCCATCCCACAAGGAGGCCGAAGCCGATCAGCAGACAGGAAAATATAAAAAAGTCAGAGGTCCACATATCAAACCCTTTGAAAAGCCCGATAGACATCGTAGAAATCACCATGGCCACTGACACGAAAAGCGCTTGGCGCGGCCTCGAATTGATCCACCTGATGATATCAGGGTCATCTTTCAATTTCATTATTCCTTCCCCCATTCTTCAATAATTGTAACATATTGTCACCAAGAAAGTGTGAACAAGAGTTTTTTTGATATATTTTTCTTTAAAACTTTATCGTAAAAAAGCAAAGCATTTCTCTTGCGGAATTTTCGTGTTATACTCTTTTTAATGAAGTATAGATGGAGGATTTTAAATGATAGCTGTTCAAAATGTCAGCTTGCGGTTTGCGGACCGGAAGCTGTTTGAAGATGTAAATATTAAGTTTACGCCGGGAAACTGCTACGGATTGATCGGAGCAAACGGCGCCGGAAAGTCCACTTTTTTGAAAATATTATCAGGCGAAATCGAGCCTCAGACGGGCGAGGTTCATATGAGCCCGGGCGAACGCCTTGCCGTCCTGAAGCAGAACCACTTTGAGTATGAAGAACATGAAGTGCTGAAAGTCGTGATCATGGGGCATAAACGCCTTTATGAAGTCATGCAGGAAAAAGACGCGATTTACATGAAACCCGATTTTTCAGATGAAGACGGAATCCGCGCCGCTGAACTTGAGGGCGAATTCGCCGAGCTGAACGGCTGGGAAGCTGAAGGGGAAGCGGCGATTTTGTTAAAAGGCCTCGGCATTCCTGAAGAGCTCCATACGAAGAAAATGGCCGATCTGGGCGGTTCCGAAAAGGTGAAAGTTCTCCTTGCGCAGGCCCTGTTCGGAAAACCTGACGTCCTTCTTCTCGATGAGCCGACCAACCACTTGGATATTCAGGCGATCCAGTGGCTTGAAGAGTTTTTAATCAATTTTGAGAATACGGTTATCGTCGTATCGCATGACCGCCACTTTTTGAATAAAGTATGTACGCATATTGCCGACCTGGATTTTAACAAAATTCAAATTTATGTCGGAAACTATGATTTCTGGTATGAATCAAGCCAGCTTGCGCTAAAAATGAATCAGGAAGCCAATAAGAAAAAAGAAGAGCAGATCAAACAGCTCCAGGAGTTCGTCGCCAGATTCAGCGCCAACGCCTCCAAATCGAAGCAGGCGACATCAAGAAAAAAACTGCTTGAAAAGATTACGCTTGACGATATTAAACCGTCATCGCGCAAGTATCCGTATGTGCATTTCACACCTGAACGTGAAATTGGAAACGATGTGCTTGTCGTCAAAGATCTGTCGAAAACGATTGACGGTGTCAAGGTGCTTGACTCGGTCAGCTTTATGATGAATAAAGAGGATAAAATCGCTTTTACAGGCCGGAATGAGCTTGCCGCTACTACGCTCTTTAAAATCCTTGCCGGGGAAATGGAGCCTGACAGCGGATCGTTTAAATGGGGCGTCACAACATCACAGGCGTTTTTCCCGAAAGACAACAGCGAGTATTTTGAAAACAGCGATTTAAACCTTGTCGACTGGCTCCGCCAATTTTCGCCGCATGACCAAAGCGAAAGCTTCCTGCGCGGATTTTTGGGCCGGATGCTGTTCTCCGGGGAAGAAGTGCTGAAAAAAGCAAGCGTTTTGTCAGGGGGAGAGAAAGTCCGCTGCATGCTGTCCAAAATGATGCTGTCCGGCGCCAATGTGCTGATGCTTGATGAGCCGACAAACCATTTGGACCTCGAATCCATTACAGCGCTGAATAACGGTTTAATCAGCTTTAAAGGCGCTATGCTGTTTACATCTCATGACCATCAGTTTGTCCAAACAATCGCCAACCGCATCATCGAAATCACGCCAAACGGAATCGTCGATAAACAGATGAGCTATGACGAGTTTTTGGAAGACAAAGCGGTTCAGGACAAGCTTGCTGAACTTTACGCGTAATGCTAGAAAACCCGCCTCAAAAAGCGGGTTTTTTTATAAAAAGGGAGATGGTTGCCGTGTCATGCCGCAAGGCTCTTGAGCAATATATTCAAGCAACAAACACACATGAGTTTGAGAATGTCAAAAAAATCCTTCATCCCGACGCTGTGTACTGGTTCTCGGATCAAACGTGCTCGGGCGCTGAGGAAATTCAGCGTTATTTTGAAAACGCCTGGAAGCAAATTGAAAACGAAGTATACAGCGCCAGTCATATCAGTTGGATCACGGAAACGGAAGAACAGGCCGTCTGTCTTTATACATACGAATGGAGAGGGTTTTATAGGGGCGAACCGGTTCAAGGGGCAGGCCGTGCGACAAACGTATTTGTAAAGGACGAGTCAGGAAGCTGGAAGCTGAAGCATGAACATTTAAGCAGTTTGCCTAAATCATGAGGAGGCGGGGCATTGGACCGGCTTTATATGTACGGAAGTTAGGAAGACCGGCCGCATGCGGACACGATATAAAAGGACCTCAGTAGTTTTCTGAGGTCCTTTTGTGCGGAATGCTTTAGATCGCCCAGTTGCCGTTTCTGAAAATCGGCTCTCTTTTTCCGTCTGCTGTGATTCCGTCTATATTCATTTCTCCTGAACCGATCATGAAGTCAACATGTGTGATGCTTTCGTTTAATCCTTCTTTCGCCAGCTCCTCGCGCGACATCTGCTTTCCGCCTTCGATGTTGAATGCGTACGCACTGCCGATCGCGAGGTGGTTTGACGCGTTTTCGTCAAACAGCGTGTTGTAAAACAGAATATTGGACTTGGAAATCGGCGAATCGTGGGCAACGAGCGCAATTTCGCCTAAGTAGTGTGAACCCTCATCTGTTTCGATCAGTTCTTTTAAAATCTCTTCACCTTGTTCAGCTTTGACATCGGTGATCCGTCCGTTTACAAATGTCAGCTGAAAGCCGTCGATCAGATTGCCGCCGTAGCTTAACGGCTTCGTGCTTGAAACAGTGCCGTTTACTCCGTCTTTTTTCGGAGCGGTGAATACTTCTTCTGTCGGCATATTGGCCATGAACTCGATGCCGTTTTCGTTTGTGCTTCCTGCGCCGACCCACAGGTGCTTCTCAGGAAGCTCGATCGTCAAATCTGTTCCTTTTGCTTGGTAATGAAGGGCTTGGTAATGCTTGTCGTTTAAGACGCTTACTTTATCGCGCAAAGTTTGATCGTGGTCTTTCCACGCCTGAACAGGATCTTCACGGTCGACGCGGGTCGTTTTGAAGATCTCATTCCACAGCTTTTGCACCGCTGTCTCTTCATCTGCGTCAGGGAATACTTTTTTTGCCCAGGCCGGTGAAGGTGCTGCGACGACAGTCCAGCTGACTTTATCCGATTGAATCATTTGCCTGTATGTATGCATCGCCTTTCCGGCGGCTTTTTGCTGGGCTGCGATTTTTTTGGAATCGATGCCTTTTAAAAGATCAGGGCTTGAAGAGACAATGGAAATAAAAGCGGCGCTTTCTTTAGCGAGCGTCTCCAGACCTTTCGCTTCCCACTCAGGGAATTCTTCAAAGGCTTCCGCTGGGGCCAGCTCATATTTCAGCCTTGTCACCTCATCATCCTGCCAGCGGACCGTCACGTTTTTTGCCCCTCTTTGATAGGCGCTTTTGACGAGGAGACGTGCAAAATCGCGTACTTCTGTTGACGCGTTGATGACGACTTTCTGTCCTTTTTGAACGTTTACACCGACTTCGGCTACAAGCTTCGCATACTTGCTCAATTTATCAGTAAACGAATTCATTGGCAAAACCTCCTTTATTGTCCATAACATCATATCAAATATTTGATTGAAAAGAAAAAAAGATGCAGCCCGGTAAGGCTGCATCTTTTTTTAACGGTTGATTTTGGCCGTTTGGCCGGGGGGCGAGCTTGGCATGTTTGCAAGGGAGATGCTCATCCCCCCGAGAATAATACCGCTTAAAATAACGGTGATGGCCAGGCGTCTTCCCATATCTCTAAGCATGTTCTTCCTCCTTATCGTTTCTCCATTCCTCACGATATGAAAGAAGCAGGGAAAAAAGACGCGAAAACAAAAATTATTTAGCCGCTTTTTGCAATTTATCGATTACTTCAAGAGAGCGGCCCGTTCCGATGGCGACAGACTCGAGCGGATTTGCAGCAACATGCACGGGCACAACGATTTCCTGTGACAGCCATTCTTTGATGCCGTTCAATAGCGCGCCTCCTCCGGTTAAAATCACGCCCCGGTCGACAATGTCTCCGCTCAGCTCGGGAGGACAGTCTTCAAGCGTCGCTCTGATGGCTTCGATAATATGAAGGAGCGATTCGCGCATCGCTTTCTGAATCTCTTTTGATTCCAGGGTAATCGTTTTCGGAAGGCCTGTGACAAGGTCGCGCCCTCTGACTTCCATCGTTTTCGTCTCATGGTCAATCAATGCGTAGCCGATCTCGATCTTGACTTCTTCGGCCGTCCGTTCACCGATCAGCAGGTTGTATTTTTTTCTGACGAATGACACGATGTCTTCATCAAGCTGATCGCCGCCGATCCGGATCGAGTGGCATGAGACTACGCCTCCGAATGAAATGATCGCCACTTCTGTCGTTCCGCCGCCGATATCGACGACAACGTTTGCGACAGGTTCATCGACAGGCAGGTCTGCACCGATGGCGGCAGCGACAGGCTCTTCAATCAAATGGACTTGCTTGGCTCCGCAGTTTTTGACAGCATCGCTGATCGCGCGCCTTTCAACCGCGGTTGAACCCGACGGCGTGCAGACGACGACGCTCGGCTTTCTGAACGTAAAGCCGATGTTCTTTCCGGCTTTTTTCATAATCTGCTTCAAGAGGTCTGTCGTCATGTCATAATCGGCGATGACTCCGTCTTTCATCGGCCTGACCGCGACGATTTTTCCCGGTGTCTTCCCGATCATGTTTTTGGCTTCTGTGCCGACCGCCAATACGCTCTTTGTTTCCGTATCCACGGCAACAACGGAAGGCTCATTTAAAATGATTCCTTTGTTTTTGCTGTAAACCAATATGTTAGCTGTGCCTAGATCAATTCCGATCTCGGTTGTTTGAAACATGTTTTCACCCAATCTCTATTTAAAATTTTTCCGAAAAACGAAATTTTCTTCGTGCTGAAAAAATGAATTTCATTTAAATTTTCTCAAATGATCGGCGGTTTTTGGGGGTTTGTGACGAGTTTGAAACCAATCTGTAAAATGCTGTCCTCATATTGACATGATGAGAAATTATTTCATTTTTATGACCGAATTTTTGTCAAAGAAACGTTCAATAAGGGAAACCTTTTTCAGTCTTCGTTCGTCTATTGTTATGCTAAGACAATATCTTAGAAAAATAGAAACAAAAGAGGAAGTAGGCGAAAGTTTTGAAAGCAATTGGAGTTGTGAGAAAAGTAGACGAACTCGGCCGGATCGTGATGCCGATTGAATTGAGAAGAGCTTTGGATATTTCGATCAAGGATAGCATCGAATTCTTTGTCGACCAAGATAAAATTGTCCTGAAAAAATATAAACCGCACGGTGTGTGCCTGATGACCGGTGAAATCACTTCTGAAAACCGCGAGTATGGAAACGGGAAAATTACGCTGAGTCCTGAGGGGGCTGAATTGCTTTTGGAAGAAATTAAAGCCGCCTTAAACGAAGTGAAAGCATAAGATTTGAAGCCCTTTATCAGAAGGGCTTTTTCTTGCACTGACAGAAGATAAAACCGCCGTCACTGAAAAATTCAGCCATAGAGACGATAAATACTTCGAACAATCCTCTCAAATGTGGTGTAAAGAATGTTACAATTGACTGAGAAATACAAGTGGCAGGTGGGGGTATGAGAAGATATCAAGGACGAATCATTGCAACCGTGCTGGCAATGACTTTTATCATGTTTTGGAATTTTTTATTCTATGGGGTGTTGGGAAATAAAATCAATTGGACGGTTGATCTGCTGTTTACGCTGGTGACATTAATCAGCGTTTGGTGGCTCACGCTTTATATCGATGAGTCAAATCAGCTTGTCTATAAACTGAAGGAAAGCGAAAAGAAATATAAAGAGCTTTCCTCAGAAACCAACCGCATCATGGATAACCTTCAGGAAATCGTCTTTCAGACGGACCGGATAGGATACATTACATTTTTGAATCAGGCGTGGACAACCTTGACCGGATACAGTGTCGAAGAGAGTCTTGGAACGATGTACAACGATTATTTTGACCATGAAGAACGGATCTCGAATCACCTGATCGCCCAGCTGAAGAACAAGGAGCCTGAAGGCAGGATCGAGGTGCTCTACCATCGCAAAGACGGGAGCAAGTTCTGGGGCGAAGTTCACTATAAACTTTATTATAAAAACGGTCAATTTACGAGCAGCTTGGGGACGCTGACTGATGTGACAGAAAGGAAAAAAGCGGAGATGGAACTGTTCAAGTCGAATCAGCGGCTGGCCATGCAGTCTCAGAAGCTGGCGATGGCCGGGCAGCTCGCCGCAGGGATCGCTCACGAAGTCAGGAACCCGCTGACATCGGTAAACGGATTTTTGCAGCTGATGAAAGCGGAATATCCCGACCGGAAAGATTACTTTGACATTATTTTCTCAGAGATTAAACGAATCGATTCTGTGCTCGGCGAACTGCTTGTGCTGGCCAAACCGCACCAGGTTCAATTTAAAAAGGTCAACATCAATTCGGTTCTTCAGCAGGTGGCAACGCTTCTTGAGACCAACGCCGTGCTTTCCCACATTAAGATCGAAAAAGCGTTTCAGAACGGGGAGGAGTGGGAAATAAACGGTGATGAAAATCAAATCAAACAGGTATTCATTAATTTAATAAAAAACGGGATAGAAGCGATGCCTGACGGCGGAAAAATCACGATCTCCTCGGAGGTTGAAGGTGACTATGTGAAAATCAGCATCAAAGACGAAGGCGGCGGCATTTCCCAAGCCGATTTGGCAAAGCTCGGGGAGCCTTTCTTTTCAACGAAAGAAGAAGGGACGGGTCTTGGGCTGACGATTTGCCTGAATATTATCGGCGCCCACAACGGAGAAATGAAAATCGACAGCGAATTGGGCGAGGGAAGCACATTCCACATCCTGCTTCCGATCGACAAAGGAGCGGCATCCGAAGAGAACGATCTTCAGCAAGGATGCTGCAGCCGCGCAACGATAAAATAAAAGAGGAAAAATTCCACTTCATATGATAGAATTTGTTCAGATTGACCCATGGAGGAATTACCGATGAAAAAAGAATTTGCAGTAATTGGACTCGGCCGGTTCGGCGGCAGCATTTGTAAAGCATTGAGTGAAGAAGGGCTTGAGGTAATGGCGATCGACAGAGATGAAGATCGCGTAAACGAATACGCCAAAATTGCCTCACATGCTGTGATAGGAGACACTACAGATGAATCAGTGCTGAAAAACCTTGGACTGCGCAATTTTGACCACGTCATTGTAGCGATCGGGGAGAACATTCAAGCGAGCATTTTGACAACGCTGATTTTGAAAGAGCTTGGTGTGAAAATGATTACCGTCAAAGCTCAAAACGATTATCACGAAAAAGTATTATCCAAAATCGGAGCGGACCGGATCGTTCATCCGGAGCGTGAAATGGGAAAAAGAATCGCCCACAATATCGTCTCCAACAATGTGCTTGATTATCTTGAACTTTCTGATGAACACAGCCTTGTCGAAATCGCAGCGAACGGCAAACTGGCCGGAAATACGCTGCTTGACCTTGATATCAGGGCCAGATACGGAATTAATATTGTCGCGATCAAGCGGGGGAAAGAAGTCATCGTATCTCCGCTTGCCACCGAAGAGATTCAAAAAGACGATATTTTAATCGTCATCGGCTCAAATCCTGACATCGAGAGATTTGAAAAAAAAGTCTTTCAACATTAAAATGCCATCGATCAGCCGCGGGAACCCCACAGCCCGCGGTTTTTTTGATCTTTTCATTGACTGTTTCAAACGATTCAGCTACGATATTGAACCATATCCATATAAAAAAGAGAGGGGACATATATCTTTGGACAAAGAGATGTTCATTCGCCGGCTTGGCGCCGCCAGTCATCGTAAAAAAGCGGATACTGCAATTAAAAACGGAAAGATCATGGATGTTTTTAATCAGGAATGGTTGAAGACAGACATCGCTATCACAGACGGGGCCATCGTCGGTTTGGGCGATTATGAGGGGGAGAATACCATTGACGCAGAAGGACAAATGATCGTTCCCGGCTTTATCGACGGTCATGTCCACATTGAGTCTTCAATGGTGACGCCGCCCGAATTTGCCAAAGCGGTGATTCCCCACGGTGTGACAACCGTTGTCACCGATCCCCATGAAATCGCGAATGTCTCAGGAGTGAGGGGTCTTGAGTTCATGTTGGAGCAGGCTAAGATGACCAGGCTGAACATTCGTTTTATGCTCCCTTCTTGTGTGCCTGCGGCACCATTTGAAAAATCGGGTGCGGTTTTGAACGCCGCAGATTTACATCCTTTTTACAGCCGCGAAGAGGTGCTCGGGCTTGCGGAAGTGATGGACTATGTGGCTGTTGAAGCGGGAGAGCCGGATATGGTGCAAAAGCTCATGGATGCCCATACAGCAGGCAAGCGTATTGACGGACATCTGGCCGGCTTGTCAGCCGGGTTCGTCAATGTCTACAGAGCGGCGGGCGTGCTGACAGACCATGAGGTCACAACACCTGAAGAGGCGCTTGAACGGGTCAGAAGAGGTATGTACGTCATGCTGAGAGAAGGCTCTGCGGCAAAGAATACACGTCATGTTTTGCCTGCGGTCAATGAGAAAAATGCGAGACGCTTCTTTTTCTGTACGGATGATAAGCATTTGGATGAACTGATCGATGAAGGAAGCATTAACCACCAGGTCAAGCTTGCCATTCAAGAGGGACTTGACCCGTTTCTCGCATATCAAATGGGCAGCCTCAATGCAGCGGAATGCTTCGGGTTAAAGACGAAGGGAGCGGTCGCGCCGGGTTATGACGCAGACCTCCTTTTCATCAGCGATTTTGAGAACGTCAGCATTTCAAAGACGATGATTAACGGCGTGATCTGGAGCGCGGCAGAACAAAGCGAATCGACGGGCGGCAATGCGGCAACCGCTCTGCTCCAATCTGTCCATCTCCCTGATTTGCATGCGAATGATCTGGAAATTCCGATCGTTCAAGGGAGTGAAATCAGGGTCATTGACATTATCCCCAATCAGCTTGAAACAAAGCTGTCCTTGGCCAAGCCGAAAAGCGGCGCTTTTTTTCAGCCGGATCTGGAAAGCGATCTGATGAAAATTGCAGTGATTGAGCGCCATCGCGGCGTTAAAGGAATCGGACTCGGCGTTGTCAGGGGCTTCGGTTTAAAAGAAGGCGCCATCGCGACAACGATTTCTCATGATTCCCACAATTTAATCGCTGTCGGTACAAATGATCAAGACATCTTAAAAGCGGTTGAACGTCTCGGAGAAATCGGGGGAGGCCTCACCATTGCAAAAGGAGGAAAGGAGCTTCAATCCGTCGCTCTGCCGATTGCCGGCCTCTTGTCGGACAAACCGCTTGAGACGGTAAACGAAAGCTTAAAATCTCTTCATGCAGCATTAACGGAGACAGGATTTTCAGGAGCGTTCAATCCTTTTCTGACGCTTTCTTTTTTAGCGCTTCCTGTTATTCCCGACATTAAAATGACGACGGAAGGCTTGTTTGATGTTAAAGCGTTCAGGCATATCCCGATTCAACCATAAAAAAACGGATGCACACCGGTGCATCCGTTTTTTGCTAAAGCCGCGATTAGACTTCCATAATAATCGGAAGGATCATCGGCCGGCGTTTTGTTTTTTCATAGAGGAACGGAGCAAGCGTGTCTGTGATCTCGTTCTTAATTTCAGACCACTGCGTTGTTTTGCGCTCCATCACTTTTTTAAGGTGTCCTGCAATCAGGTCCTGAGCATCATTGATTAAATCACCGGACTCTCTCATGTAAACAAACCCTCTGGAAATTAAGTCAGGTCCTGCGGACACTTTGAATTCTTTCATGTTGATGCTGACAACGACAATGACAAGCCCTTCTTCAGAAAGAATCCGGCGGTCGCGAAGCACGATGTTCCCGATGTCGCCGATGCCGCTTCCGTCAATATAGACATTGCCTGACGGGATTTTACCTGCGACTGAGGCTTCTTCGCTTGTCAAAGCAAGCACTTCGCCGTTGTCCATAATAAAGCAGTTTTCCTCAGGAATTCCGCAGTCTGTCGCCAGTTTGACGTGCATTTTCTGCATTCTGTATTCACCGTGAATCGGCATGAAAAACTTTGGCTTGATGAGGCGGAGCATCAGCTTCTGCTCTTCCTGGCCGCCATGTCCTGATGTATGAATGTTAGTCACAGCACCGTGGATGACATCGGCACCCGCCCGGTAAAGCTGGTTAATTGTGCGACTGACGCTGATTGTATTGCCCGGGATCGGAGATGATGAAAATACGACCGTATCCCCGGGATTGATGGAGATCTGCCGGTGTGTGCCGTTAGCAATTCGAGATAGCGCAGCCATCGGTTCACCTTGGCTTCCGGTACAGAGAATCGTCACTTTGCCGGCAGGAAGCCTGTTGATTTCATTCGCTTCAACAAACGTATTTTTCGGAGCCTTAATATACCCGAGCGTTTGGCCGATTTCAATCGCCGACTCCATGCTTCTCCCAAATACGGCAACCTTCCGTCCGTTTGCAACAGCTGCTTCGATCACCTGCTGCAGGCGGTGGATGTTTGACGCGAAGGTTGCGAAGATGATCCGCCCTTCGACTTTTCGGAAAATGTCATCAATGCTTTCTCCGACTTTGCGCTCTGACATCGTGAAATCAGGGATTTCACTGTTGGTGCTGTCAGAAAGCAGGCAAAGCACGCCTTCTTTTCCGATTTCGGCCATCTTGGTCAAGTTGGCGGGTTCGCCTACCGGTGTAAAATCGAATTTAAAGTCACCGGTATGTACGATGTTTCCTTGCGGTGTTTTTACGACAATCCCGTATGAGTCCGGAATGCTGTGGGTCGTCCTGAAAAAAGAAACCGACGTTTTTCTGAATTTGACGATATCGTCTTCTTCAATGATATGAAGCTTTGTTTGGCGCAGCAGACCGTGCTCTTCAAGCTTCTTTCTGAGAAGGCCGATGGCGAGCTGCCCGCCGTAAACGGGAATGTTCACCTGTTTGAGCAGGTACGGTATTCCGCCGATATGGTCTTCGTGGCCGTGCGTAATAAAAAGACCTTTGATTTTTTCTTCGTTTTTGACTAAATAAGTATAGTCGGGGATGACATAGTCGATTCCGAGGAGCTCGTCTTCCGGAAACTTAATCCCCGCATCGATGAGCACGATCTCGTCCTGGAACTGGACCCCGTACGTGTTTTTGCCGATTTCCCCAAGTCCTCCAAGGGCAAATACAGCCGTTTGATCATTTTTAACAAATTTCATGCATTCATAACTCCAATACTTTAAAATTTTCGCTTTGCTTTTCATATTCTAAAAAAGCGTCTTCAACTTGCTGTATAAACTCAATATTGTAGTTGTATTGTTTTAATTTAGATCTGACTTCACGTTCAGATTGAGCTTCCACAAAAATTGAATCTGTTTTTTCACGAACAGGTACTTCGTCATTGCTTGCTTGATAAAATACCTTATAGATCATCCAAATCTCTCCTTAACTGCCGATTGTTAGACTCATCTTTCTATTATATTCGAAATTGCCTCATAAGAAAAGCGCTTGAGAAAAAAAGGACCCTTCCACACGAGTGAAGGTCCTTTTAGGCAATCGACTTTCTGCGCATCATGCCATTCAGCTGTTTTTTTAATTTTTTCCGCAGTCGGCGTAGCATACGGATTCCTCCTTTCTCTGATTTGTCCGGTCACTACCGTATCTCTTTAGTTCTATTATATGATGAATCCGTCTATTGTTACATGGATATTATTGGCATGTTGATTTTGTTTTGATTTTGGAGTGAAAAGGTTTTCTCGCGTACGCAGTTTTTGTATGATGGTACAGGAGAACCATCAATCATACTAGCTAAGGGAGAAGGATTCACTGCCATGGATAAAAAGCTGATTTTCTTTGATATCGACGGAACGATTTATGATCATGATAAACGTATTCCCGACACCGCGAAACAGGCTGTCTCCGATTTGAAAGCGCACGGCCATCATGTTTTCATCGCATCAGGCCGGGCGCCGTTTATGGTCAGGCCTGTGCTTGAAGAACTGGGCATCGATTCTTTTGTCTCTTATAACGGACAATATGTCGTTTTTGAAGGAAAGGTCATTTATAAAAACCCCATTGCCGAACAGTCACTGGAAGCGCTGCTTGCGCATTCGGACAGCTGCGGCCATCCCCTCGTCTTCATGGGAGAAGAGGGGATGCGCGCTACAACTGCCGGCCATCCGTTCGTCCATGAAGGGATCGGCAGCTTAAAAGTCAATCCGCCGGAAGAGGATCGCGCCTATTTTAAAGGCAGGGATATTTTTCAGGTCCTCTTGTTCTGTACGCAAGACGAGGAAGAGCGGTACAGCCGGTTTCAGGAGTTTGATCTCGTCCGCTGGCACGAGCGCTCCACAGATGTGCTGCCTTCTGGCGGTTCGAAAGCAGAAGGAATCAAAAAAGTCATTGAAAAGCTTCCGTTCGACAGAGAGGATACTTACGCGTTCGGAGACGGTCTGAACGACCTCGAGATGATCGAGTTTGCGGGAACAGGAGTGGCGATGGGCAACGCTGTGCCCGAGCTGAAAAAAATAGCCGACTTTGTCACAAAGCCCGTCGATGAAGACGGCATTCAATACGCGGTAGAAGCCCTCGGGCTTTTGAAACCATAAAAAAACGGATCATGTCTGATCCGTTTTTTTTGCGGCATTATCTGCCGACAGGCGTTGCGTTTTCGGGTTGTTTCAGCGGGTTTTCTTTGTCGATATGATCGTAAAACATAACGCCGTTTAAATGATCGATTTCATGCTGGAATACGATTGCCGGAAATCCTTTTAAGCGGATGTCGACGTTTTCGCCATCAAGTGTCGTTCCTTTGACACGGATCCGTTCATAGCGCGGAACATATCCGGGAATCGGTTCGTCGACGGACAGGCAGCCCTCGCCGCTTGTCAAATAGCATTTTTGAACAGAGTGGCTGACGATCTTCGGATTGAAAAGCGCATAGCTGTAAAGTGTCCCGTCTTCATTTTCGGCATGAACAGCGATCATTCGTTTATTGATATTAATTTGCGGAGCGGCTAGGCCGACACCAGGACGAAGGTTGTACTTTTGAGCGATTTCAGGGTCCTGGCTGTTTTTGACAAACTCGATCATGTCGCTCAGCTGTTTGATTTCTTCTTCGCTAGCTGGCAATTGAACTTCTTCGGCGACGGCTCTTAAAGCGGGGTGCCCGTCGCGGACAATGTTTTCCATTGTGATCAACATCTTCACTCCCAACGATTCATTATGTAAAGTATAGCGGATCTTGCTCTTTTCGCGCAATCTCTGTGCATGATAAAATGACCAGCCAAAGGAGGCTGGTCATGACGGATTCATCAGGGGCTAGCAGCCTAAATAAGCGGCCCCTACAATAATCAGCAAAATAAAGAGAACGACGATCAAAGCGAATGTGCGGCCGTAGCCGTATCCATAACCGCCGCCGTACCCGTATCCAGGGCAGCAATAACCGTACATATGAAGACCTCCTCCGTTATTTTACGCCAGCCTTTTCTTTTTGGTAGGCATGGCGTCTAATATAAATTATGTAAAAGTCCAAAGGTTGTATAGTCGAATGCCCAACTTCAAGGAATTTTCCCTAAATGTTTTGGTCTAAAAGCGAAGGCGGGGGCATACCGATCTGATATCGGCTTGTCCATGCGCTTTAGACTTCTGTTGTCAAACAAACGAATTCATTTTATAGTGGAATTTGTCGAGATTGGGGGAAGTTCAGAGTGAAATTTTCAAACATGCGGGTGCCAGCAGGCATCGTTGTTCTTTTCACGGCAGCATTTGTATTATCGGGCTGTCTCTGGAAAGATCCTATCGAGTCTTTTCACGGCTCGCTGGAGAAGATCGTGAAATTGGAAGAGCCTTTTAAACAAGAGCAGGGTTCCCTTAAAAGTCTGGAAAAAGCCGAATCAAAGCTTTACGAGGAGATGATCAGGCTCAATATGGATGATTTTGACCGGATCACTGCGCTCTCCGACAAAGCGCTCAAGACAGCCGGAAACCGCGAGAAGCACTTGAATTCTGAGAAAAAAAGCATAGACGAAGCAAAGCAGGAGTTTGAAGCGAACAAAGCGTCGGCAGAAAAAATCGATGATCAGAAGGTCAGGAAAAAAGCTGAGAACGCTGCTTCTTTTATGGAAAAGCGCTACAAAGCCTACGACTCGCTTTATGACGCCTATCAGAACGCAATCGGCCTTGACAAAGAGCTGTACAAGCTGCTCAAAAACAAAGGTCTTGAACTGGATGACCTCGAGGCACAGCTGAAAAAAATCAATCAATCGTATGACAAAGTGCTGAAAGAAAGCAAACATTTCAATGAGTATACAAAGGATTACAACAAAGCCAGAAAGGATTTTTACAAGGCTGCGGGGTTCGAGATGAAAGAGGGCTGAATATTCAGCCCTCTTTTTTCGACAAAATCTGTATTGCTATTGTAATACAGAATGCTATCTATACTAGAACAGTTTGAAACAGTCTGAACAACGCTGAAACAGAAATTCAGTAAAGCGAATACATTTATTGAATTTCAGGAATGAAATCGATTGACGAGCATGATCGACTGGTGTAAACTTAGCCTTGGTGGAACTTGTTGTATTAGTTTGTCATAAACTATAAATGATACAGTTTTAGAACGCGTTGTGCTGTCCTTACATAAAAGTTTCGACAACCATCAAAGCGGCTAATAAGAAATAAATATGAGTTGCGCCCGTCAATTTAGGACACCCTAATTCTGTATGTATAAGGGATACACGTCTATGACTGTCAAAAGAAAGGAAGAGGTGACTTTATATGGCTGCAAAAACGAAAAAAGCAATCGTTGATAGCAAAAAGCAATTCGATGCCATTAAAAAGCAGTTCGAAACGTTTCAAATTTTGAATGAAGAAGGCGAAGTCGTTAATGAAGCGGCAATGCCCGATCTATCTGATGATCAATTAAAAGAATTAATGCGCCGCATGGTGTATACACGCATTTTGGATCAGCGTTCTATTTCTTTGAACAGACAAGGCCGCCTTGGCTTCTACGCGCCGACTGCCGGTCAGGAAGCGTCTCAAATTGCCACGCATTTCGCGCTTGAAAAAGAAGACTTCGTTCTTCCGGGCTACCGTGATGTTCCGCAGCTGATCTGGCACGGACTTCCGCTTTATCAAGCATTCTTGTTCTCTCGCGGACATTTCCGCGGCAACCAAATGCCGGATGATGTCAATGCGCTGTCACCGCAAATTATTATCGGTGCGCAATACATCCAGACGGCTGGCGTTGCACTCGGCTTGAAAAAACGCGGCAAACAGGCTGTGGCGATCACTTATACTGGAGACGGCGGTGCTTCCCAAGGTGACTTCTACGAAGGAATCAACTTTGCCGGTGCGTATAAAGCTCCAGCTATTTTCGTTGTTCAAAACAACCGCTATGCGATTTCTACACCTGTTGAGAAGCAATCAGCAGCTCAAACAATCGCACAAAAAGCTGCGGCTGCAGGTATCGTCGGCGTTCAAGTAGACGGCATGGATGCCCTTGCTGTATACGCTGCGACACGCGAAGCACGCGAGCGCGCTGTAAACGGCGAAGGCCCTACCCTGATCGAAACGCTTTGCTTCCGTTACGGTCCTCATACTATGGCCGGTGACGACCCGACGAAATACCGTACGAAAGAAATCGAGAATGAGTGGGAGCAGAAAGATCCGCTTGTCCGTTTCCGCAAATTCTTGGAAAACAAAGGCCTTTGGTCTGAAGAAGAAGAAAACAAGGTAATTGAAGAAGCGAAAGAAGAAATCAAGCAGGCGATCAAAAAAGCTGACGAAGAGCCGAAGCAAAAAGTAACCGACCTGATCGACATCATGTATGAAGAGCTTCCTTACAACCTTGCAGAACAAAAGGAAATTTATAAAGAGAAGGAGTCGAAGTAAGCCATGGCGCAAATGACAATGATTCAAGCAATCACTGATGCGTTACGCACAGAACTGAAAAATGACGAAAATGTCTTAGTTTTCGGAGAAGACGTCGGTGTTAACGGCGGCGTGTTCCGTGCGACTGAAGGATTGCAAAAAGAGTTTGGTGAGGATCGCGTATTTGACACTCCTCTTGCTGAATCTGGTATCGGCGGCCTTGCACTCGGCTTAGGCTTACAAGGCTTCCGTCCTGTAATGGAAATTCAATTTTTCGGCTTTGTGTACGAAGTGATGGACTCAGTTTCCGGACAAATGGCACGGATGCGCTACCGTTCCGGCGGCCGCTGGACTTCACCAGTGACAATCCGCTCTCCATTCGGCGGCGGTGTTCATACGCCTGAACTTCACGCGGACAGCTTGGAAGGACTCGTTGCACAGCAGCCTGGACTTAAAGTCGTCATTCCTTCAACTCCGTACGATGCTAAAGGACTTTTAATCTCCGCGATCCGCGATAACGATCCGGTTGTCTTCCTTGAGCACATGAAACTTTACCGTTCATTCCGTCAGGAAGTTCCTGAAGAGGAATACACAATTGAAATCGGCAAAGCCGATGTGAAACGCGAAGGAAAAGACCTTTCCATCATCACATATGGAGCGATGGTTCACGAGTCATTAAAAGCTGCAGAAGAGCTTGAAAAAGAAGGCGTATCTGCTGAGGTTGTCGACCTTCGCACAGTCAGCCCGCTTGACATCGACACGATCATCGCATCTGTGGAAAAAACAGGCCGCGCGATCGTCGTTCAAGAGGCGCAAAAACAGGCTGGAGTGGCTGCAAACGTTGTTGCCGAAATCAACGACCGCGCCATTTTGAGCCTCGAAGCTCCGGTGCTTCGCGTCACTGCTCCTGATACTGTATTCGCATTCTCTCAAGCTGAAAGCGTATGGCTTCCGAACCATAAAGACGTGCTTGAAACTGCGAAAAAAGTATTGGAATTTTAATTAGATCTGAACAATTCAAAGGGAAAAGCTGATATCAGTCTTTTTCCCTTCATGCATTTCCACAGTCAGTCGGAGAAACTGTAGCCGTCTACTGACAGTCAGCCTCAACAAGCAGGCTGACAACTATATCAACTACGTAATAATCTTAGGAGGTCGAAAACTGTGGCATTTGAATTTAAACTTCCGGATATCGGGGAAGGAATCCACGAAGGCGAAATCGTGAAATGGTTCGTCAAGCCAAACGACGAGGTAAACGAAGACGACGTTTTGGCAGAGGTGCAAAACGATAAAGCAGTTGTAGAAATTCCTTCACCTGTTAAAGGAAAAGTATTAGAATTAAAAGTTGAAGAGGGAACAGTCGCAACCGTTGGGCAGACAATCATCACATTTGATGCACCAGGTTACGAAGATCTTCAATTCAAAGGCGACGAATCAGGCGAAGCGAAAGCGGAAGAAGCTGAAAAACAAGAAACTGATGCACCTGCAGAAGCAGCGGAAGCAAACGAGCAAGCGGATGCAGATCCGAATAAGCGCGTCATTGCAATGCCATCTGTCCGCAAGTATGCCCGCGAAAAAGGCGTTGATATCGTGAATGTTTCAGGTTCCGGCAAAAACGCCCGCGTTCTGAAAGAAGATATCGATAGCTTCTTAAACGGAGGAACTGCCGGAAACGCTCAGGCTGCTCAAGCTGAAGAAAAAGCAGAGCCTGCTGCACAAAAACCTGCAGCGGCGGTTCAAGTGCCTGAAGGCGAACTCCCTGAAACGCGCGAGAAAATGAGCGGAATCCGCAAAGCCATCGCGAAAGCTATGGTCAACTCAAAACATACCGCTCCACACGTTACACTAATGGACGAAGTCGATGTGACAAACCTTGTCGCTCACCGCAAGCAGTTTAAACAAGTTGCGGCTGATCAAGGAATTAAGCTGACTTACCTGCCTTACGTGGTAAAAGCTTTAACATCAGCTCTGAAAAAATATCCAGTCTTGAATACATCAATTGACGACAATACAGATGAAGTGATTCAGAAGCATTACTACAACATCGGTATTGCGGCAGACACTGACAAAGGCCTGCTTGTGCCGGTCGTTAAAAATGCGGACCGCAAAGCTGTTTTTGAGATTTCAAACGAAATCAACGAACTTGCGACAAAAGCACGCGAAGGCAAACTTGCTCCTGCTGAAATGAAAGGCGCTTCTTGCACAATTACGAATATCGGCTCTGCCGGCGGTCAATGGTTCACACCGGTTATCAACCATCCGGAAGTTGCGATCCTTGGAATCGGCCGCATCGCTGAGAAAGCTGTCGTTCGTGACGGCGAAATCGTCGCTGCACCTGTTCTGGCTCTTTCTCTAAGCTTCGACCACCGTATGATCGACGGCGCAACTGCACAAAACGCATTAAATCACATCAAGCGTTTGCTGAACGATCCACAATTAATTTTAATGGAGGCGTAATGTAATGGTAGTAGGAGATTTCCCTATTGAAACAGATACTCTTGTCATTGGTGCGGGACCTGGCGGCTATGTAGCTGCCATCCGCGCTGCTCAGCTTGGACAAAAAGTAACAATCGTTGAAAAAGGCAATCTTGGAGGCGTATGTCTGAATGTCGGATGTATCCCTTCAAAAGCGCTGATCAATGCAGGCCACCGTTATGAGAATGCAAAGCATTCTGAAGAGATGGGGATCACTGCTGAAAACGTAAAAGTTGACTTTACAAAAGTTCAAGAATGGAAAGCCTCTGTCGTCAATAAGCTGACCGGCGGTGTTGAAGGCCTTCTGAAAGGCAACAAAGTCGACATCGTAAAAGGTGAAGCGTACTTTGTAGACAGCAATTCTGTACGCGTGATGGATGAGAATTCAGCTCAGACTTACACGTTCAAAAATGCGATCATTGCAACAGGTTCTCGCCCTATCGAATTGCCAAACTTCAAATATAGCGACCGCGTACTGAATTCAACCGGCGCGCTTGCACTGAAAGAAATTCCTAAGAAGCTCGTTGTCATCGGCGGCGGCTACATCGGAACAGAGCTCGGTACTGCATATGCAAACTTCGGCACTGAAGTTGTCATTCTTGAAGGCGGAGAAGAAATCCTTCCAGGCTTTGAGAAGCAAATGAGCTCTCTTGTCAAACGCAACCTGAAGAAAAAAGGCAACGTTGAAATCCATACAAAAGCTATGGCTAAAGGCGTAGAAGAAAAAGCTGACGGCGTAACCGTTACGTTCGAAGTAAAAGGCGAAGAGCAAACGATCGATGCGGACTACGTACTTGTTACTGTCGGCCGCGTTGCAAACACGGACGAGCTCGGACTTGAACAAGTGGGCGTTGAAATGACGGACCGCGGCATCATCAAAACGGACAAACAATGCCGTACAAACATTCCGAACATCTATGCGATCGGTGACATCATCGAAGGTCCTCCGCTTGCACATAAAGCTTCTTATGAAGGTAAAATCGCTGCTGAAGCGATTGCCGGAGAAGCAGCGGAAATCGATTATCTCGGAATTCCTGCGGTCGTCTTCTCTGAACCTGAACTTGCATCTGTGGGATACACTGAAGCACAGGCTAAAGAAGAAGGTCTTGCAGTGACTGCAGCCAAATTCCCGTTTGCTGCAAACGGACGTGCGCTGTCATTAAACGAAACTGACGGTTTCCTTAAACTTGTAACACGCAAAGAAGACGGCTTAGTTATCGGTGCACAAATCGCCGGAGCAAGCGCTTCTGACATGATTTCTGAGCTGAGCTTGGCGATCGAAGCAGGCATGACTGCTGAAGATATCGCCATGACAATCCATGCTCACCCTACATTGGGAGAAATCACAATGGAAGCTGCAGAAGTTGCCATTGGCATGCCGATTCACGTTGTAAAATAATTAACAGAAAAACCCCCTGCTGGGGGTTTTTTTCTTTGTATTTTAGCAATAGCTCAAGATAAAAAATCCCCTTGCACATACACAGGGGATTTAATGCTTCAATTCTTTTTGAAGAAGCTCTACAATTTTATCTTTATCTTTTATTTTTCCTTCAATTTTAACCAGTACTTTTTTATCATGAACAAGCAGCAAGCTTGGAAAGATTTTAACCTCTTTTTTCCACTGGCCTTTCTCATGTGAAATTTCCATATTTGAAACCTGTTCGGGAAATTCTTTTTTTAAATCCAAAAGCGCATCATAATAAGCCACTTCCTGCCCCATATGCTCGTCATCGGAAAAAAAGATGAGCTTGAGGTGGCGTTGGTTGGCGCTTTGCTGCTGCTGATGGTCAGGCATGATGTGAGATAAAGAACATCCACTCGTCAAAAAAAGGAAACAAATTGCGGCGGTGAATATCGCTCGAAACCACATGACGTCTCCTCACCTCTCTATATAATGCAAGCCGATTTTCCTGTTCGATTAGTAAACAATTCCTATTTTATCATGATAATTGAAATAATCTTTCGTTGTTACCCATTTGTTACACAATTGATAACTGCCGTTTTATTTATGAGACGTTGTAGATTGAACGGATTTGATGGGTACATAGTCGGGATCAGCAGAGAAGCGTTCTGCATACGCTTTAAGCAGGAATACATATATAACATGAATGGCCCTTTTTTGAAAAAAGAGCAAAAATGATTTAAATGTGTTATACAATTAACCGTTGACAATATTAATGTGACATAATATTATAAGGGTAACAAATTTAAACGCTTCCATTTTGAAAAGAAAAGGGGAATGAAAGATGGGCACGATCGTTTGTCAAGACTGCAATGAAACTATTCAGCATTTTGAAGATGAGAAAGTGACGATTCTTTACGGAACGTGCGGACAGTGCAACTGCCATCTTAGAGAGGAAGAATAGAAAAAAGCATGCGGCCATTTACAGTGCCGCATGCTTTTATGTTTTTTAAAGGATTGCTTGCTGTTCTTTAATGACGCGGATCATATGGAGGGTGTCATCTTCCGGTCCCTGAACAGGCAGCCCTGCTTCGAGGTTCTTTTCGATGTAGTTGATATTATCCTCGGTAATGATCTCGCCTGGAATGAAGATCGGTATTCCCGGCGGATAAACCATCACAAATTCGGCAATGATTCTGCCAGCCGCTTTTTTAAACGGAATGATTTCCGTATTTGCATAAAAAGCGTCACGCGGTGTCATTGCAAGCGCCGGAATGTTTGGCAGAAGCACTTCAGGCTTGCGTCTGTTTTCCGCAGCAGAGGCGGCCTGTTGAGCGATGTCGGTTAAGCCTTTGATCAGCGCATCCGCATCCTCTTTCCGGTCTCCCGGTGTAAAAATGCACAGGATGTTGTATAAGTCAGAAAGCTCCACTTCGATTTGATATGACTCGCGCAGCCATTTTTCCACATCATGCCCGGTCAGGCCGAGATCTTTCACAGATATGATCAATTTGGTCGGATCATAGTTAAAAGCCGCTTTGGAGCCGAGAATTTCCCTCCCGACGCATGAAATACCGTTGATATCATTGATGCGGATCCTTGTTTCGTCAGCGAGCTTAATCGTTTGTTCGATCAGTTCGTGTCCCTCTGTGGCTAGGCGTTTTCTTGCGACATCAAGTGAAGCGAGCAATAAATAGGAGGTCGATGTCGTCGTCAGCATGCTTAAAATCGATTGAACCCTTTCTTTTGAAACGAGACCTTCTTTCATATTGAGAATCGAGCTCTGTGTAAGGGATCCTCCGAGCTTATGAACGCTCGTTGCCGCCATATCCGCTCCGGCCTGCATGGCCGAAAGAGGCAGATCTTCGTGGAAATGGATGTGAACGCCGTGTGCTTCGTCGACAAGCACAGGGACATGAAATGAATGAGCCAGCTCCACAATGCTTCTTAAGTCTGCAGCTATGCCGAAATAAGTCGGGTTGATAACGAGAAGCCCCTTTGCGTCAGGATGCTCAAGCAGCGCTTTTTTCGCTGATTCAGGGGTGATTCCGTGTGAAATTCCCAGCTCATCGTCAATTTCCGGATGGATGAAGATCGGTACTGCGCCTGAAAAGACGATCGCTGACATGACCGATTTATGAACATTTCTCGGCACGATGATTTTGTCTCCGGGGCCGCATACGGCCATGACCATCGTCATGATGGCGCCGCTCGTTCCCTGAACGGAAAAAAACGTGTAGTCGGCTCCGAATGCTTCAGCCGCCAGATCCTGCGCCTGTTTGATGATTCCTTTCGGTGCATGCAGATCATCGAGAGGCTCGATATTGATTAAATCTATGCTTAATGCGTTTTCTCCGATAAACGCCCTGAATTCAGGGTCCATCCCGGAGCCTTTTTTGTGCCCGGGTATATGGAACTGGATCGGGTTTTTGCCGGCGTGTTTTTTTAATCCGGTATATAGGGGTGTTTCGTGCTGCAACAATTGTTTTCCCACCTTCATGATAAACCTGCTATTTCTTTAAAGACTATTCTTTATCAAAAATCGTTGAGTTATTTTGCGTTTTTGCTTGATGGCATAAAACAAATGAATTATATTATGTTCTTGAAAGAATGTAAAGAACATTTTATCATCTTTAAGGCTGCTCTGTCCCTTTGGATAGTCGCAAAAAAGAAAACCAATACTAAAGCAAAACAAGCCGTCAGGGCGAACTGCACAAGGAGATGAACCAAATGGAAGAAGGATACCAATATCCGATGAATGAAGACTGGAGCACAGAGGAAGCGATAGACGTCATATCGTTTTTTCAGAAGGTTGAGCTCGCTTATGAAAAAGGCGTAGAGCGCGACGTACTGATGAGTGCTTACCGCCGCTTTAAAGAAATCGTTCCGGGAAAAGCGGAGGAAAAAAAGCTCTGCAGCCAGTTTGAAGAAGCGAGCAATTACTCTCCGTATCAGGCAGTCAAAAAAGCAAAGGAACAAACGGAAAATACGAAAATTAAAATGTAATGAGAAAATCCAAAACAAAAAGGGATGGGCACAACAGGCCATCCCTTTTTGTTTAAACCGATACTTTCTGCGTCAGGCGGTAAAGGAAGGCGAGCTTTTCAAAAGCCGCTTCGATTTCGGATAGAAATGTCTCTTCGCTCATTTGCAGCACTTCGTCCTTTGCAAGCTGAATACCGCAAAGCGCTTCTGCTTTCTTCACGTTGACGAGCCGTTCAAACAGGTTCTCCAGCTCTTTATCGTCCATCTCAGACTGTCTTATGACGCCCGGTTTCGTATGATCGGCCGACCAGACAAAACGGCTTGGAATGTTGCTTTCAATGTCCGGCAGATGCTTTTTAAACAGCTGGCCGTATTCCTGCTTGAGAGGAGACTCATAGATCAATGCAAACCATACGAACACGTGGGTTTCCCATAAACCAATTTGGAAATGAGGCAGCTTTTTATAGCCGCGCTTATTGTTTGCGAAAGCAACCCAGCTGTCGTCCGGCGGATTGACCGAGCGGCGCGCGTGTTTTGCGACGTGGACAAACATTTCGTCTCCTGTCAATGCGGACAGAACAGGCGCAAAATGATCGCCGAGCCCTTCAAGTTTCGGGCGCACTGTTTCTTTCAGAACGTTCATCCGCGCATCTAAACCTTCTATTGTAAATGTACGAAAATCCTCTTCAGTAAAACGCAGACTGCTCATTGTGTTCCTCCTTGTCCAATCAGTAAAGATATTGTATCACAGTCGGCTTTTCAAACAAAAAATTACGTTTCGCTTCGCGTTTTTGGGGAATCGTTAGGTAAACACACAATTTTTAGAATAACGTTGCGAATGTTTGAGCAGTTCATACGATATGAATAAGAAATTAATATAAATCACGCTTAGGACTAAAACCAGAAGGATTCTCTTTGAAATCAATTTTCTCTGGAGGGGGCGTAGGGCACATGAAACCAATTGTGAAACAAGGATTGAAAGAGGAAAAAGACAATCGGGCCGCTGTTTGGAGGCTTGAGGTCGATTATGAACTTGCAACGCTTTTTGAAGCCATGGAAAAAAAGGATGAAACCCAAATCGAGTTGAGCAAGCGCAAACTGGAACGACTCAGAAAAGAATGGATTAGATTATATGGTTGAAACCATAATAAAAACGAACCGGTTGAGAGGTTCGTTTTTATCTGGGCCGCCTGATCATTTGTCATTTTTCTTGATTTTTCCCGGCTAATATCAGTATGCTATGAATAAATCAACAGGTATACATAGAAAAGAGGTAGTGTGATGACAAACTGGAAGGAAATCGACCGCCTGGCGAAAAGCTGGGTGAAAGAAGCTGGTCAGAGAATTCAGCAGTCAATGAAAGAAAAGATGACAATTGAAACGAAATCGAATCCAAATGACCTTGTCACAAACATTGACAAGGAAACAGAGCGTTTTTTCATTGAAAAAATCCAATCGGTTTTTCCGGATCATCATATTCTTGGCGAAGAAGGCCAGGGGGACAAGCTTACATCTTTGGACGGCATCGTTTGGATCATCGATCCGATCGATGGTACGATGAACTTTATTCATCAAAAACGCAATTTTGCGATTTCAATCGGCATTTTTGAAAACGGAAAAGGCAAAATCGGTTTGATTTATGATGTGACTCACGACGAGCTTTATCATGCTTTTCAAGGCGAAGGTGCTTACATGAATGATACAAAGCTCGGCAAGATGAAAGAAGTGCCGCTTGAAGAATCGATTCTGGCCATCAATGCGACATGGATCACCGAGAACAGACGGATCGATCCAAATGTATTATCTCCGCTTGTCAAGCGCGTCAGAGGGACCCGTTCATACGGTTCAGCGGCTTTGGAACTCGCTTATGTAGCGGCCGGCAGAATGGATGTGTATGTGACGATGAGACTTGCTCCTTGGGATTACGCCGCCGGCTGCATCCTGCTTGATGAAGTCGGCGGAACATATACGACCATTGACGGGAAACCGCTCAATTTTCTTGAAAACCACAGCATCGTAGCCGGCAATCCGGCAGCTCACCGGGCGATTTTCGACGAATATTTGCCGCATGAATAGCAGGTCTTTCTCTTCTTCTGATTTCGCCTTTTTTGAGGAGCTGGCCGAAGCAAGCCCCGGGTGGGCGAAGGAAGAGCTTGACGGAAACAGCCTGGAACGCTATATGAGTACTTATGCGATGTATAACGGTGAATGGCTCGTGTGGGAAGACAGGGGCCTGCCGGCGGCTCTCAGCTTTCATCTCGAATGGGCGCCTTCCAATGGCAAGCCTTGGCTCGGAACGCTTCTTGTCCATCCCGATTTCCGCCAAAAAGGCCGGGCAAAAGAAGTGATTGAAACGATCGGAAAACGCTTGAGAGAAAAGGGGCATAAAGCGTTGTTTGCGGCGGTGCCTTATGAAAAGGACGCGTGGCTCAACATGCTTGCCCGTTCGGGATTTGAACAGCTGAAAACGGAAAAAGACGAGCGGGGAAAACGATATTTGATTATGGTGTTGCCCCTTGCTTGAGGCTCAATGAGACTTGTTTGACAACAGGTCTCATTTTTTATGATTTTTTGAAACATAATGCAGCCTCGTTTGTCTATGATGATGAGGCCTTAATTTGATGTAAAGGAATTGTGGAAATTGATTGAACGATTTAGTGATTATGTACTCCATTTTGAACGTTATTTTATTTTAAGCAGGCAGAGCATGCTTGTCATTCAATGGTGTTTGACAGGGCTTGCCCTTCTGTATGCCGTGTCATTTCATCCGAAAGTGAGCAGACGGAGTCTCTTTTTTTATGCAGGCATCGCGCTCAGGCTGATTTTGGTGGGCGCCCTTTCGTTTGAATTGGCACACCAAATGAAAGCGGCTGAGTTTTCAAACCTGTACATAGAGGGACAAGATGCGCTCCTGCCTTTTATGCAGTTTTTGCTGTTCGGCTATATTTTGCTTGTCTCTTTTCATTATATGATGACACTCGCGGAAAAAGGGGGCAAGGGGCTGTTTTTTGCATTTGACATTGCGGTGATGACGATGCCGTTTTTTCAATCGCTGTTCGGCTCTGCTGTCTATTTAAAGGAAAACGGGGCTGATCTCGAGCAATTGCCACTCGTTCTGTTGTTCATTGTCGGGATCCCGGGGCTTATGATCAGCTTGTTTTTTCAACTTTATTGGAAAAGAAACCGTTATGTTCTCCTTTTGATTTTTTATATTGTGACGATCGGCGGTTTCTTCATCAAAAAACTCGGCTACGAATTTTTTCCGTTGAACGTATTTCTGACAATGCTCGGTTTTCTTATGACATATCACTTGCTGAATGGCTCGAGAAAGCCTTTTTTGAGGGTGAAGCGTGTTTTAACAGCGGGCACCGCCGTATTTTTCACACTACTTCTTAACCCTTTTTACAATTTTGCAGATGCCGCTTTTACAATCTCACACCCGGAGGTTTCAGATGTGGTTGATGCCAATTTTCGACCTGTTTCGGTTAAAGAAGCAAAGCAGACTGTCAGCTCGTTTTTTCCGACGGACAGCTTGATCTATTTGTCAGCCACCAACCAGGATTTTCATAACGTTTATCATTTCAAAACGAAAGATTACGAGGCGTACGTTGACGGCTGGACAGGAATGGTTACTAATTATTACAACCAAAAGGAGCCTAAAGGGAACACACTGTCCGATCAGGCATATATCAAGCGGTCAAAGCAATTTCTGCGGGAACACGGCCGGGAACTTGACAAACAAATCAAGGCAAAGGTAAGCCGTGATGACGGAGAAGCTATTGTTGAATTTTACCCTGAGGGACAGGACCCTGAGTTAAGCACAATGAGGTTTACATGGCGGAAGGAGACTCTGATGGAATTCCATGAGGACGCGTCTGTTTACAGCTTAGAAAGCGTCAAACAAGCCCGTGTTTCTGATCAGGATATCGAGCGGGGTGTTGAAGCGGTCTATCGGAAACTGGATATGCCTGTTCAACATTATAAGCTGACAGACTTCAATTTATCATTATTATTCAACCTCAACTCGACAGCCATCAACGTGAAGACAAACGACGGAACAGAGATGAGTTTTCATCCTGTAACAGGTGCATTAACGGCTATTTCGTTCAAATCTGAAAGCGCCTTGCCCTATCGCGGACAAGAGCTCGAAAAACGCTTGCTTTCATTATTTGATCAAGATTTTTCTCAGCTGAAAAGGGTGGAGTTAGAAAAGGGTCTGATAGAATTTCAGAAAAAAGAAAGCGATGCTGTATTAAATACGAGCTGGACCATGACGAAACATGAAGAGGGTGCTTATCTGACAGTGAGAAAGGAATTTCGCGAAGCGGATGAAAAGCCCCCCTACACGTATCAAGACGGGGAAAAAGCTTTTCGGAAAGTGTCTGAACGCTATCAAAAAGGGCTGGTCTATTATAAACGGACGAAGCTTGTGATTGTTTCAGACTGGGATCAAGAGAGCCGGTATGCGTGGCTTGTCATCATCCAGTCGTTCGGCTCAAACGAACATGATTCATACTTGGTTGATGCCGTGACAAATGAGGTGAAACAATTTGATGACAAGTGAAGAAAAAAAAGCGGTGTTTCTTGATTTGTATGAGCTCTATCAAGAAGGTGAACTGGAAGAGGAAACCGTGAACTGGATGAAAGAGCATGAGCCGCTTTTTCAAAGCCAGGCTGAAGCGGCAGCAGTCGAAAATAGAAAGCTCCCCGGCATACAAAAGGCGGATGATCGTCAACAGCTCCGTCATATCAAGGTTTTTGTTTACTCGTTGTATGGTTCTTTCCTGCTCCTTTCGATTTGGATGACGGTGTGGTTTTTTTTCTAAATGGCTTCCAATAAAAAACAGACGATTGAAGAACTGTACAGGGAATATTATCATGACATTATGTACTATTTGTACAGGCGAACCCATCAGCTTGAGACGGCGAAAGACCTGGCACAGGATACGTTTCTGAAAGCTTTTGCGGGCCTGGAGTCTTTCAGGGGCCATTCCTCGATCAAAACATGGCTGTATACGATCGCGCATTATACGTTTATCAACTGGTACAGAAAAGATATAAAAATCCAGTTTTCCGATGTGACGGCCTGTGGCGACATGGAACAGCACACGTTTGAAATGCCTGAGCGCCATTTGGCAAACGCCATAAGGCAGGAGGAGTTAAGACATCACATTAACCGACTGAAAGAACATTACCAGACCGTACTTATTTTAAGAGAGTTTCAGGAGCTTTCCTATGAGGAAATAGCGGAAGTGCTGAATTGGAAACTGTCAAAGGTAAAAACCAATCTTCACCGGGCCCGCCTTGAGCTGAGAAAAAGCTTGGAAGGCAGGGAGGTTTAACAATATGAAATGTCATCTTGTGAGAGATTTACTGCCTCTATACATAGAAGGCGATTGCAGCCGCAAAACGGAACGTTTGGTTACAGCGCACATCAAAACGTGCGCAGATTGCCGGGAAATGTACGACATGATGAGCGAACCTGTCAATTTTCATGATGACGGCAGATTGCCAAAGGAAGCAGGAGAAGCGGAAGAACAAAAATTCAGGAAAGCGTACTATCAAAGGCTGATTCTCAAAGGGGCAGCGCTGTTTGGCGGGGGCTACTTGCTGATGCTTTTGATTTATTTATTCTTTTTATAAGAACTGGCGGCTTGTTGCTGCCGGTTTTTTTCAGTTTATTTCAAACCGCAGAGGGATGAACATGGTGCAAGGCTATGATTTACGCAGGATTGTGTGTTTGACAATCAAAAGCCCCTTCAGCCGGAAGGGGCTCCTTTTTTATTCAAGCAGGCCTTTTGCGCGCATTCTTTTTTTGAGTGTAAAACCGCTCCCCATAATGACGATCAGAATCGCGACGGCGATTGCGACGCCGGCTCCGCTTTTTTCGGCGACTGCAACGCCGATCATCATGATGCTGATCACTGCAGCAAGTGCGAATAATAAGAATATCCATTTGATTTGTTTCACTGTTTTCCCATCCCCTTAGTATGAAGTCTACTGTTAGTTTACAGAAAATCGCGCTGAATAGAAAGGGTCAACCGAAGCTGGAAATTCGAAACAAATTGAAATAACTTCGTTCGTCAGTTATAATATGAAAGATTATCTAAATTTTTTAGGAGATGAAAATGTGAAACTTCGAGAAGATCTTCGCAATATCGCTATTATCGCCCACGTTGACCATGGGAAAACGACGCTTGTGGATCAGCTCCTCCATCAGGCTGGCACATTCCGTGCAAATGAAAACGTGGCTGAGCGCGCAATGGATTCCAATGATTTGGAAAGAGAGCGCGGCATTACGATTTTAGCGAAAAATACAGCGATTAATTATAAAGATACACGCATTAATATTTTGGATACTCCAGGACACGCGGACTTCGGCGGAGAAGTTGAGCGGATCATGAAAATGGTCGACGGCGTTCTGCTTGTTGTTGACGCTTATGAAGGCTGCATGCCGCAAACCCGCTTTGTGCTGAAAAAAGCACTTGAGCAAAACTTGACGCCGATCGTTGTTGTTAATAAGATCGACCGCGATTTTGCCCGTCCTGAAGAGGTCGTTGACGAAGTGCTCGATTTGTTTATCGAGCTTGATGCCAATGAAGAACAGCTTGAATTCCCGGTTGTTTACGCTTCTGCGATCAACGGTACCGCTTCAGCAGATCCGAAGCAGCAGGATGAAAATATGGAAGCTTTATTCGAAGCGATTGTCAACCATATTCCTTGTCCTGTCGATAACCATGAGGATCCTTTACAATTCCAGGTGGCTCTGCTTGACTACAATGATTATGTCGGCCGTATCGGAATCGGACGCGTGTTCAGAGGAACGATGAAGGTCGGACAGCAAGTTGCTTTAATGAAGCTTGACGGTTCTGCCAAACCGTTCCGTGTCACGAAAATCTTCGGTTTCCAGGGCTTGAAGAGAGTCGAGATTGAAGAAGCGAAAGCCGGCGACCTTGTCGCGGTATCAGGAATGGAAGACATCAATGTCGGAGAAACCGTCTGCCCGATTGAGCATCAAGAGGCCCTTCCGGTTCTGCGCATTGACGAGCCGACGCTTCAAATGACGTTTGCGGTTAACAACAGTCCTTTTGCCGGTCGCGAAGGAAAATATGTCACGGCCAGGAAGATTGAAGAGCGCCTTGAACAGCAGCTTCAGACAGATGTCAGCCTTCGAGTCGATCCGACACCATCACCTGATGCCTGGATCGTATCCGGACGCGGTGAGCTGCATTTGTCGATTTTAATCGAAAACATGCGCCGTGAAGGCTTTGAACTGCAAGTATCGAAGCCGGAAGTCATCATTAAAGAAATCGACGGCGTTCGCTGTGAGCCTGTTGAACGCGTGCAAATCGATGTGCCTGAAGAGCATACCGGATCTGTTATGGAATCAATGGGCGCGCGCAAAGGTGAAATGATCGACATGATCAATAACGGAAACGGGCAAGTCCGCCTGATTTTCAACGTCCCTTCACGCGGATTAATCGGCTACTCAACCGAATTCCTTTCCCTTACACGCGGTTTCGGAATTTTAAATCATACGTTTGACAGCTATCAGCCAGTTGAGCCCGGGCAAGTCGGCGGGCGCCGTCAAGGTGTGCTTGTCTCAATGGATACCGGGAAAGCTTCAGCCTACGGCATTCAAGGCGTTGAAGAACGCGGCGTGATTTTTGTCGAGCCTGGCACAGAAGTATATGAAGGCATGATCGTCGGCGAGCACAACCGTGAAAACGACCTTGTCGTCAACATCAACAAAATGAAGCAGCAGACAAACGTGCGCTCAGCGACGAAAGATCAGACGGTCAGCATGAAAAAACCGCGTATCATGTCGCTTGAAGAATCGCTTGAATACTTGAACGAGGATGAGTACTGCGAAGTCACGCCTGAATCCATCAGATTGAGAAAGAAAATTCTCGACAAAAACGAACGCGAAAAAGCAGCGAAAAAGAAAAAGCTGGCAGGATTGTCGTAACATTTGCAGAACCTAAAAAAAGAGCAACCCAACTAAGCAAAGGGGAGGGGAATCTTTTTGACTGATGTAAGTGAACGGCTGTCGTTTTTTGCCGCTCTTTATAAAGTGGACCAGAATCCTGAGGCGGGAATGTGGTGGCTTTATGCCACCATCTTCGTCCTGTCTGCGGTCGTCTTTAAACTGGGGTTTGCCAAACGGCTGCCGCTGTTGAAAACGGCGATCATTTACTTTTTTCTGGCGCTAGGCTGTACGTTTTTAACTTTTTTCGGCGTTTTTCTGCCGGTTGGAGAAGGGCTGATCGTAGCCGTTTTAATCCTTTCGATTTACAAAATCCGTCTGCACCGTTCGAAAAAAGAGCAGACGGGGGCGAATACATAGAAAAGACATAGCCAAAGAAGGCTATGTCTTTTCTATGTCCGCCAGAAAATCCGCCGTTAATAAGTCCCGAAACAAAGCCCTGGCAAAAAGAATCTCATCTGCTGAATACCTGCTTAAAAATCGTTTAAAGCTTTGTTCGATTTTTTCGTGCTCCCGCTGGTGAAGGTGATGAATGTTTCTTCCTTTATGGCTTAAGCGGAAGTAGATTTCTTTTTTATTGTCGCTGAGCTGTGTTTTGCTGACGAGGCCTTTTTCGGTCAGCTTTGCGGTGATCCTTGAGACTGTCGCTTTTGAAAATGCCATCTTCTCGGAAATCGAGGTGACGTTGATCGGTTCGTGGTCGCCAATGCAGCTGATCGTATGGATGTCAGACATGTTGAGTTTCAGTTCAGCTCCGAATTCGCGCTCCATCTTTTTCATTTCTGCGGAGATGCGCTCTTTCATGACGGTTTCTTGCTGTTCCTGCTGATGAATGATCCTGATGTACAGGTCAAATATTTCTTGCTTGGCGTGTGTTAAATGCTCCATGCAGAAAACCGGCTCCTTTAATCGATTTTTCTGCTTTGATTATACCATTTTGTTGCGCGTGAAACAAAATGGTTAAACAGACTGAAGATGAGAGTTCCCGCACCAGCGGCGGATACCATCGGCAATCAATTGCTCCGCATTTTCCAGGGATTCGTCGACAGCCCAGGCTACGTGGCCGTCGGGACGGATCAGCGCTGCTTTTACCCCATACCATTCAGGCCTGCCGTCAATTGCTTTCACTTGTATGCGCCGGACGTGAGGAAAGCCGGAAAATTCCTTTGCTTCGAACCCGAACGCTGCCAATAAAAAGCGTCCATCGCGGAGAAAAGTGTAGAGCCGTTTGACAGTACCATCTGAAAGGGTCAGGTCGATATCTGGCAGACGTTTTCCGTTCAGCTCATGTTCAGGCATCTTTTCATCTGCTTCGTATTGCACGCTGATCGCCGCAATTTGTTCGGCCAGATAGCGATTGACGTCTGCAAATTCGAGAATGCCGGATAATAATTCGCGGAGGTACAGGCCTTCACGTGTAAAATCAAACAGCTTTGTTTGGATTTGTGTATTGACGAGCAGCGCTTCCCCGACAGGGTGTCTTTCATTATGGTAACTGTCAAGCAACCAGTCGGGGCACCGTCCGTTGATCTTTGCTGCCAGCTTCCAGCCGAGGTTCATCGCGTCCTGAAGCCCGACATTTAAACCTTGCCCTCCTGCGGGAAAATGAATATGCGCGGCATCTCCAGCCAAGAAAATTCTGCCGGAACGGTAATGCTCCGCCAACTTGCTGGCATTTCCAAAGCGGGACATCCAAACCGGGCGGTCCATTCCAAAGTCCGTGCCGCAGATGCGGTTGAGTTCTTTTTTTAATTCTTCCAGTGTGACGGGCTCGTGAAGCAAAGCTTGAGGCATGTGCGGCGACGTTATAATGACGCGGAAAATGCCGCCGTCTAAAGGCACGATCACAACGCCGCCTTCACGGTTCTCGCAAGTATAAAAATGAGATTCCGGCGGATTTTCAAGCGACACATCAGCAAGCATTGCAGTGATATTTGCATCAGTTCCGGAAAAAGCGATGCGCGCCTGCTTGCGAATGATACTTCCTGCTCCGTCAGCACCGACGATATAGGAAGCCGTTAGTAAGGACAGGCCATCCGGACCCTGGACAACAAGCTCGGCTGATTCCTCATGCTCGCGGACAGCGAGAACTTCATGACCGCGAAGGATGCAGACACCGAGATTTCGCGCATGTTCCTCAAGCACCTTCTCAGTTTCGGACTGGGGGATGAACAATGTAAAATTGGCTTGCGTGTCAAGCGCAGAAAAGTCCAATCCCGTCTTCAGACTGGCAAAATGCCCCGAAGGAACCGGCTTGCCAATTTCCTTAAACCGTTCTCCAAGCCCCCTCATTTCAAGTATTTCGATTGAGCGCGGATGCAGCGTAAGCGCTTTTGAGAATGGAGAAGGCTCTTTCAGCCGTTCGACAATGCAGGTCCGGACACCGGCCAAAGCCAGCTCGGAAGCCGTCAGCAGACCGACGGGGCCGCCGCCTGCAATCAATACATCAAAATCCATGATGAATCACTCCTTTTTTGTTACGTATGAAACAATTTTAAGATACTATAAATGAAAATGTTTATCAACTATAATCTTTAATTTTGTTACTCGTGTAACAAAAAGGTGATAAAAAAGCATGGAGCTTGTCCATGCTTTTATGACTTGATCTGCTCTTTATCTTTTCTGTGCGGATATAGCTTAAAACGGCCGGTTTTCATCCGGTTTTCTGTTTTGATTTTAATTCGTTCGCTGCATTCATGGCACATATAAGTATGTATCGGCCGGTTTCGGAGACGTTTGGCAATGAGTGTGTCATCTTCGATTTTCTCGATTTTGTCACACAATGAACACTTTACCCTCACTTGATTCACCTCGCTTACGATTCATTATACCTTAATCAATCGGACAAATAAATTTTCTCCTTTAGAAAAAAGGAAAAAGCCTGTGCCGTCAAGAAAACAGTGGCACAGGCTTTTAAAAGTTATGGCTGCCGATTTTTCATATGCTTGTTTGATTGCTTATTCTGCTCCTTTTCAAGCTGTTTCTGGTTTCTGTCATTCAGCTGGTCGTTATTGGATTTTGTAGGATTTGTTTGCTGGTTGTCTGTTGCGTCGTTCGGCACTTCAGGAAGGACGCGCCCAACGATGGCTGCCAGCTCGTCGAGAATCCCTTTGACAGGACGTCCCGCTTGAATTTCTCTGCCCATTGCCCGCAGGCGGTTGACTGTGTCGGGGTCCGCGACAACGGCGGCGTTTGCTCCGTAAGGGTCATTTTGCAGCGCTTCAGCCACGGAATACTTAATGGATTCGACTTTGCTGCGTTCCAAATTGTCTTTCACATCAATTCCGACGACGGCTAGCCTGCCGAGCACGACGGCGGTCGCATCATTGACACCCGGAACGCTTTCGGTGATCTTCACAAGGCGCCGCGAGATGGCTTGCCCGTCTTTCCGGTTCACCGGCTCTTGGGAGCTGTTTTTTACTTGAATCGGTTTGTTGCCGGGAAGCTCGTTGGCTTCATTTCGGGCATTATTTTGAATGCCGCAGGCTGAAAGCAGCATAACGGTTTGAATTAGGATCAAAAAAAAGATTCGCACTTGAGGTTGCCTCCTTAAAAATGCTTTCATTAATTTTTATTGTTGAATTAACCTTCTATCTTTATTCACAAAAACATATATTTTAGCGGGCGCTCCATCAGCTTTTAACCCAAATGAAAAGAAAAGGCTAAAAATCCTGATCAGGAGGCGGAAGATTGAGTAAAATTTATGTGCTAGATACGAATGTGTTATTGCAGGATCCGAATTCAATCTTTTCTTTTGAAGATAACGAGGTTGTCATCCCGGCTGTCGTATTGGAGGAAGTCGACTCAAAGAAACGCTATATGGATGAAATTGGGAGGAATGCAAGGCGCGTATCTAAATTGATAGATGATTTGCGTTTAAAAGGAAGGTTGTATGAAAATGTTCCCCTACCAAACGGAGGAAGCTTGAGAATCGAGCTGAACCACCGCTCTTTTCAGCAACTTCAAGAAATTTTTATCGAAAAAACAGGCGACAACCGCATTTTAGCCGTAGCGAAAAACCTCAGCCTGGAAGAGGAAACGAAAGAAGGCGGCAGGCCGGTTATCCTTGTCAGCAAAGATATGCTGATCCGCGTCAAAGCCGATGCCATCGGCTTGATGTCAGAGGATTTTTTGCACGACAGGGTTGTCGACAATGATGATATATACAGCGGTTATACGGACGTGTACATTCGCCCGGATCAGATGGATTCCTTTTTTGAACATCACGATTTGCCGCTTCACGAAATCAGCAGTGAGATGCTGCGTCCAAACCAGTTTGTCGTCATGAAGGACGCGCTCGGCGGATCATCTTCTGCCGTAGGGATCGTAGATCAAAGCGGAAAAGCCGTGAAAAAGCTTGTTTTCGATCAGGAACAGGTTTGGGGCATACGTTCGCGAAATGTACAGCAGACGATGGCGTTGGAACTTCTTTTAAGACAAGATATTCCGCTTGTCACCCTGATCGGAAAAGCCGGCACAGGTAAAACTCTGCTTGCACTGGCAGCGGGGCTGCTGCAGACAGAGGATCTGGGGAATTTTAAAAAACTTGTTGTCACAAGGCCGATCGTTCCTGTCGGAAAAGATCTCGGCTATCTTCCGGGTGAAAAAGAAGAAAAACTTCGTCCGTGGGTCCAGCCTATTTTTGATAACTTGGAATACTTGTTCAATGCAAAAAAGCCGGGGGAGCTTGATGATATTTTAGCGGGGATGGGCTCCATTCAAGTCGAAGCCCTCACATATATAAGGGGCAGAAGCATTCCCGACCAATTCATCATCATTGATGAGGCTCAAAATCTGACCAAGCATGAAGTCAAAACGCTTCTGACGCGCGTCGGGGAAGGCAGCAAAATCGTATTGATGGGAGACACCGAACAGATCGACCATCCTTATTTAGATGCGATGAACAACGGCCTGGCCTATGTTGTAGAACGCTTTAAGGATCAAAAAATTTCCGGAAACGTGAAGCTTTTAAAAGGAGAGCGCTCCCGGCTCGCCAGGCTTGCTGCTGATCTGCTGTAATTAAAAAACCCGGGCTTTTAGCCCAGGCTTCAATTTGCATGGCACACGGGCCGGGTCGCCGGCAAGAGCCGAAAACCCGGCCGGGAAAAGGGGAGGCGGAGTGTTTCATCGCCTCCGGTGCACCAGTTGCTGCATTAAACAATGTGAATTTCTTTTACTCGTTTCACAGGAGTCATCCTGTTTGATCCGTCGGGAAAATAAACGTGTACAGGCCCGTCTTCGCCAAGCGGCTTGCCTTTGTTGCTGAAGCAGAGAATCATGCCGCCCGCTTCTTCGATCGGAACGGAAACGTCTTCACCTTCCGTTTTGAAGAGGCATTTGACGGCGGAGCCTGACACCTCCGCATTTTTCAAAAAAGGTTCAAGCTTGATCCCGAAAGTGCCGTCAAGCAGCTTTTCCTTCTCATACTTTTTCTCTGATTTCAGAGTCGGCGGTGATACAGCACCTTCCCTGATTTGCCGTTCCCGGTCAATCACAAGGTCGTCATCTTCATCTTTTACCTCTCCGAAATGTGAAAAGAACTGATCGAGATCAAATTTTCGGTCATCAAAAATCCAAACGCTCGGATCGAGCGTAATCGGATACTTTACATTTCCTGTGATCGTTACAATGCTCATGTTTCTACCACTCCCTCACAAAAATTATAAGCGCTTTCTTTCAAAATGTCACTTCTCATAACAAAAGCCCTCTTCGGGAAAGATAACAGCAATGACGCTCGGATGGAGGGAAAAAACTTGAATTGCCGGGATAATGAGGAGCTCGAATATTTTGTCACAGAAGCGAAAAAAGTGACGGACAAAGGAAAGGTTGCATCTTACATACCGGCTTTGGCTGAATTATCGGAGGACGATTTATCGGCGGCAGTCTACTTTACGGACGGGACGTGTATATCAGCAGGAGACGTGGAAAAAGCCTTCACTCTGCAAAGCATCTCAAAAGTATTGTCGCTTGCTCTTGTTCTGATCGATCACGGCCCGGAAACAGTGTTTCATTATGTAGGGCAAGAGCCGACTGGTGATCCGTTTAACTCCATCATCAAACTTGAAACCGTCAACCCGGGGAAGCCGCTGAATCCGATGATAAATGCCGGAGCATTGGTGGTGACAAGCATGATTAAAGGAGAGACAAACGCCGATAAGATCGGCAGGCTGCTTGATTTTATTAAAAAACTGGCAAATAACCGGAACATTGCCGTTTGTGAGAAGGTCGCCGAATCTGAATTTAAAACTTCGATGGTCAACAGGGCGATGTGCTATTACATGAAAGAGCACGGCATTTTTCAGGCTGAGGTTGAGGATGTCATGGATGTGTATACAAAACAGTGCGCCATTGAAATGAACAGCTTAGACCTGGCGAAAATCGGCTCTGTTTTTGCTTTGAACGGCAAGCATCCCGAAACGGGAGAGCAAATCATACCGAAGGATATCGCGAGAATTTGCAAGACATTTATGGTGACATGCGGGATGTATAATGCCAGCGGCGAATTCGCAATCAAAATCGGCATACCCGCCAAAAGCGGGGTTTCTGGGGGAATCATGGGGCTATCCCCATACCGTTTCGGCATCGGCATCTTCGGGCCCTCGCTCGATGAAAAGGGAAACAGCATCGCCGGAATCCGACTTTTAGAGCTGTTATCGGCGAACTACAGTTTAAGCATTTTTTAAAACGTTAGCGGAAGCTTAAAATGCGAGTCTTTGAAATACGGCGAAAGGACAGAAATAGCTTGCTTTTTTTCGGCTGAGGCTTTATCATAAATAGAAGAATTAGGTACTCGCCTGGGGAACGGAGGGATACTTTTGGCGTCTGAGATTGTAGTCGACCATCGTGAAAAAGCACTTGCCTTGTTAAAACGTGATGCTGATAAAATCTTAAAGCTGATTCAAGTGCAAATGGACAACTTAACGATGCCTCAATGTCCTCTTTATGAAGAGGTTTTAGATACACAAATGTTCGGACTCTCTAGGGAAATTGATTTTGCTGTCCGCCTTGGATTAGTGGATGAAGAAGAGGGTAAAGAACTGCTTTACAGGCTGGAACGTGAATTGTCTGCATTACATGATGCATTTACAAAAAAATAAATGAACACCTCAGAAGAATCTTTCTGTCTGAGTCAGCTTGTCGACGAGTTTCGATAGAAACAAACTGCCGGCAGGCTTTTTTTGTTTGGAATGAGAAAGAAAACGTCCGCTGATGAAGGAATGGACGCTGTTCGTGCCGAATAAACGAAGACGCATGGTATGCCGATAAAAAAATAGAACGGCAGTCTTGTCACAGACGGACTTTTCTTTCTGAGGGGATTCGAAGTCTTATGATAAGGGTATCTTTCGTGCTTTTTAAGAAAGTGTAGTAAAATAACGAAGGAGCTACCACAAACACATTTTGAAGGCAAGTAAGGAAGAGGATAATAATATGATAAAAAGAATGCTCAAATCCTATGATTATTCATTAATCTTCGCTGTATTCCTGCTGTGCGGGTTCGGGCTCGTAATGGTGTACAGCTCAAGTATGATCACAGCCGTGACAAGGTACGGACGAGACAGCAGCTACTTTTTTGACAGGCAGCTGATGTTTTTGGCGCTCGGAACCGTCATATTTTTAGGCGCGGCGCTTTTTCCGTATAAGGCTTTTGCCAATCAAAAGTTCCAAAAGTTTTTGCTGCTCATTTCCGTCGTCGCTTTGTTCGCACTGTTCGTTGTCGGACACGTGGCCGGGAATGCCCAAAGCTGGTTCAGGGTTTCGAATTACGGCATCCAGCCGGGGGAGTTTGTCAAGCTGACCGTCATCTTGTATCTTTCTTCCGTCTATGCCAAAAAGCAAAGCTATATTGACAACTTGGGAGCCGGAATCGCCCCTCCTGCGATCATCACGCTTTTCATTTGCGCCCTGGTCGCTGCTCAGCCGGATGTAGGAACGGCCTTTATCATCGCTTTAATCGCTTTGTGCATTATTTTGTGCTCGGGATTCAGCGGCAAAACGCTGTTGAAGCTCGTGCTTTTGGCCGGGGCTGTCCTTGTGCTCGTCAGCCCGCTCATTTATTTCAACTGGGACAGCATTTTAACAGAAGGACGGATGAAGCGGTTTGAAAGCTACCAAAACCCGTTTAAAGATGCGGGAGATTCGGGCTTTCAAGTCGTCAACTCCTACTTGGCGATCGGTTCGGGAGGGCTGTTCGGCCTGGGTCTCGGCGAGAGCGTGCAGAAGTATGGATATCTGCCTGAAACGCACACCGATTTCATTATGGCGGTCATCGCCGAGGAGCTCGGCATTTTCGGTGTCCTTTTTGTCGTGCTGCTGCTCGCTTTCATTGTTTTAAAAGGGTTTTATATTGCTAGAAAATGCGACGACCCGTTTGGAAGCCTGCTTGCGATCGGCATATCAAGCATGATCGCCATCCAGTCCTTCGTGAACCTGGGCGGCATATCCGGTTTGATTCCTTTGACAGGGGTGACGCTTCCGTTTATCAGCTATGGAGGGTCATCGCTCATTCTGCTGATGGCAAGTGCGGGGATATTGGTGAACATCAGCATGTTTAATGAATACTTTGACCGGTTCAAACGAAAACAGCCTGTCGATACTACAAAAACCAAAGAAAATCAATATAAAAAAAGTATAAATTTTTAAAAAACTAAGCGTGTACAATGTCCATCCGATTCATTTAGAATAGATACATACTTAAAACAGCGGATGAGGGGGAACGACATGTCACAACAGTCTATTCAAAAAGTTCTTGTTGCAAACAGAGGGGAAATCGCTATCCGCGTATTTCGCGCCTGCACAGAACTGAATATCCGTACGGTAGCGATCTATTCTAAAGAAGACAGCGGATCATACCACAGATACAAAGCCGATGAAGCATACCTGGTCGGCGAAGGGAAAAAGCCGATTGATGCTTATCTTGATATTGAAGGGATCATCGAGATTGCGAAACGCAACCATGTGGATGCCATCCATCCGGGCTACGGCTTCCTGTCGGAAAACATTCAGTTTGCCAAACGGTGTGAAGAGGAAGGCATCATCTTTATCGGGCCGACCTCCAAGCACCTCGATATGTTTGGAGACAAAGTAAAAGCCCGTGAACAAGCTGAAAAAGCAGGAATTCCCGTCATACCGGGGAGCGATGGCCCAGTGGCTGATATCGCGGAGGTCAAACAATTTGCGGAGGAGTTCGGATATCCGTTTATCATCAAAGCGTCGCTTGGCGGCGGCGGCCGCGGCATGCGGATCGTCAGAGACGAATCGGAGCTGGAGGAATCCTATAACAGGGCGAAATCAGAAGCGAAAGCCGCTTTTGGCAATGATGAAGTGTATGTCGAAAAGCTGATTGAAAAGCCGAAGCACATTGAAGTTCAAGTCATCGGAGACAAAGAAGGTAACGTGGTTCACCTTTACGACCGCGACTGCTCTGTGCAAAGGCGTCATCAAAAGGTTATCGAAGTGGCGCCGAGCGTTTCGCTTTCTGAGTCCCTCCGGGAAAACATTTGCGATGCTGCCGTTAAGCTTGCGAAGAATGTTGATTATGTCAATGCCGGTACGGTCGAATTTTTAGTTGCGAACGATGAGTTTTTCTTTATTGAAGTCAACCCGCGTGTTCAGGTGGAGCACACCATTACGGAAATGGTGACGGGTGTCGATATCGTTCAGACGCAAATCCTGATTGCTGCCGGACTCAGTCTGGGGAGCAGCGAAATTAGCATTCCGAACCAGGATGCCATCACGCTGCACGGATATGCGATCCAGTCAAGGGTTACGACTGAAGATCCGTCAAACAATTTCATGCCTGACACAGGCAAAATCATGGCATATCGCTCAGGCGGCGGTTTCGGGGTGAGGCTTGATACAGGAAACAGTTTTCAGGGCGCTGTCATTACGCCTTATTACGACTCGCTGCTTGTTAAGCTTTCAACCTGGGCGCTGACGTTTGAACAGGCGGCGGCCAAAATGGTCCGCAACCTTCAGGAATTCAGGATCAGGGGAATCAAAACGAATATTCCTTTCCTTGAAAACGTGGCGAAACACGAAAAGTTTCTCACAGGGCAGTACGATACGTCTTTTATCGATACAACGCCGGAACTCTTTGTCTTTCCGAAGCAGAAAGACCGCGGAACAAAAATGCTGACGTATATCGGGAACGTAACGGTCAACGGCTTCCCGGGCATCGATAAAAAGAAGAAGCCTGAGTTTGATAAGCCGCAAATCGTCAAAACCGATGTCGATCAGCCGATCGCGAGCGGAACAAAACAGATTCTTGATGAACGCGGAGCTGAAGGGCTCGTCAAATGGGTGAAAGATCAAGAGGAAGTGCTCCTCACTGATACGACGTTCCGCGATGCCCATCAGTCACTGCTTGCGACAAGATTCAGAACGCATGATATGGAAAAAATCGCTAATCCGACAGCTGCACTCTGGCCCGAGCTTTTCAGCCTTGAAATGTGGGGCGGCGCCACTTTTGATGTCGCTTACCGTTTCTTGAAAGAAGACCCTTGGAAAAGGCTTGAGAAGCTGCGGAAGGAAATTCCGAATACGATGTTTCAAATGCTGTTGAGATCTTCGAATGCCGTCGGGTATACAAACTACCCTGACAACCTGATTAAAAAGTTTGTCAGCGAATCGGCTGCGGCCGGAATCGATGTATTCCGCATTTTTGACAGCTTGAACTGGGTTAAAGGGATGACGCTCGCCATTGATGCAGTGCGCGAGTCAGGCAAGCTTGCCGAAGCGGCGATCTGCTATACGGGGGACATTCTCGATCCGAACAGAAGCAAGTATAACCTTGAATATTATACGTCAATGGCAAAAGAGCTTGAATCAGCGGGGGCGCATATTCTCGGCATTAAAGATATGGCAGGCCTGCTGAGACCTCAAGCAGCATACGAACTGGTGTCAGCTTTGAAAGAGACGATCGACATTCCGATCCACTTGCATACACACGACACGAGCGGCAACGGTATTTTTATGTACGCGAAGGCGATAGAAGCAGGCGTCGACATCGTCGACGTAGCGGTCAGCTCTATGGCGGGTCTGACATCACAGCCAAGCGCAAGCTCGCTTTATCATGCGCTTGAAGGCGATAAACGCCGTCCGCAGCTTAATGTCGATGCGGTAGAGTCGCTGTCTCAATATTGGGAGTCTGTCAGAAAATACTACAGCGAGTTTGAGAGCGGCATGAACGCGCCTCATACCGAAATTTACAAGCATGAAATGCCTGGCGGCCAATACAGCAACCTTCAGCAGCAGGCTAAGGGAGTCGGCCTCGGTGACCGCTGGAATGAAGTGAAAGAAATGTACAGCCGGGTCAACCACCTGTTCGGGGACATCGTAAAGGTTACGCCGTCATCTAAAGTCGTCGGGGATATGGCGCTTTACATGGTGCAAAATAACCTGACGGAAGATGATATTTACGAAAGAGGGGAATCACTCGATTTTCCTGACTCAGTAGTCGAGCTTTTTAAAGGGTATATCGGCCAGCCTCACGGCGGATTCCCTGAGAAATTGCAAAAGCTGATTTTGAAAGGGCAGGAGCCGATTACAGTGCGCCCTGGAGAACTGCTCGAACCCGTTTCGTTTGACGATATAAAAGCGGAGTTTAAGGAAACGCATGATCTGGAGCTTTCCGACCAGGATGCTGTCGCATATGCGCTTTATCCGAAAGTGTTTACCGAGTATGTGAAGACAGCGGAACTGTACGGGGACATCTCAGTGCTTGATACACCGACCTTCTTCTACGGCATGACGCTCGGCGAAGAAATCGAGGTCGAGATCGAAAGAGGGAAAACGCTGATCGTCAAACTTGTCTCTATCGGCGAACCGCGTCCTGATGCGACGAGAGTCGTCTACTTTGAACTGAACGGCCAGCCTCGCGAAGTGGTCATTAAAGACGAAAGCATTAAATCGTCCGTTCATCAAAAGGTGAAAGCCGACCGTTCAAACCCGAATCACATCGCGGCGTCCATGCCGGGAACGGTGATTAAGCTTCTTGTAAGCAAAGGGGACCAAGTGAAGAAGGGCGATCATTTAATGATCAATGAAGCGATGAAAATGGAAACGACCGTCCAGGCTCCGTTTTCAGGAACTGTTGAAAACATTCACGTGACAAACGGAGAAGCCATTCAAACCGGCGACCTCCTCATTGAGCTGAAAAAATAAAAACGCGGCCGCTGACTTTTGTCGGCGGCCTTTTTTTATGAAAAAAATCCCCCGCCTGTTGCGGGGGATCAACCATTTATTGTTATTTTTGCACCTGCCTGCGATAGCGCACAACAAGCAGCAGGAAGTAGCAAAGGATTCCGAACACGCAGGAAATAAAGAATGCGTGGGCGAGTGCAAATCCCAAATCCAGCCTGCTGTAGACAACCGCAATTCCTGAAGCAGCCTGAAGGATGATCAGGAACAGGGATATCATCCAGCCCCAATAAATGCGTTTTTGACTTTTATACTGTCTGGCCGCATGTACCGCTGCCGCGATGATCCAGGCGAACAGAAGAAGCGCCGCAGCCCTGTGTCCCATCTGCACCCATTCGTGAAACTTCCCTGGGAGCCAGCCGTTTTGCGTGCTGCACATCGGAAAGTCAAGGCACGCAAGGCTTGACTTCGTATGCCGGACATATGCGCCTGTATAAACGACGATATATGTGTATATAATGATTCCTATCATATGAAACTGCATGGTTTTTCCTATATAAAACGATTCGGCTTTCTGCTTGCTGTCAGCTTCAAACACGAGGAGCGTCAACAGCAGAACAGATGCAAAGGAAATAAGCGAGATTCCGAAGTGCAAAGCCATGATTAGGGCCGACGACCCGAAGACGACCGCCGCAGCACCCAGGAGCGCCTGAAGAATGAGAAAGACGACCGACATTACCGCGAGAAATTTCGTTTCTCTGATATGGCCGATTTTTTTCCATGTCCAAATGGCGAGAGCCAGCACAAGGATGCCGGATGTGCCGCTGACAAACCTGTGGCTCCATTCGATAATCGATTCAAGGGTCAGAGCCGGGAATATGCTTCCGTTGCAAAGCGGCCAAGATCTGCCGCAGCCCATTCCTGAACCTGTCTTTGTGACGAGGGCGCCGCCGATCAGCACGAAAAGCATGGCGATAGTTGTGATAATTCCCAAGCCTTTTAATGCTTTATTCATAAATTCAATTCTCCTTTTTAATGCAAACTGACTAATAAAAAGATATTTACCACCTTCAAGTGTAAGCGAATTGATGTTCTGCTGCAATTCATAATGATTATTGTTCACAAAAATGCAATAGAAGGCGTTCACATTTTTATTGGTTTTGAAGACTTGATAATTCTGGCTTCGTTTGATAGAACTATATTAGAATGACAGTGGTTTTCCGCTCTTGTTCACAACTTTTCCTTCATCTGTAAAGAAAGTCATAAAAAGTTCACAAATATAAACCGGTTTGTCGATTAATATTTAATAGGCTGTTTTTTTCCAACCGGTAATCTTGTATGATAGAGTTGTAGGTTTTTTATGAATATACCGCTTCTCTTGACGTGATGAAGGTTTGAGTAAGGGGGGTTAGTATTATGGCTGAAACAAGAATTACAGCTGATACAGCAATGAATGGACAAATAGAAGAGACGACAGCATGGAAAGATTTCCTCGCCCTTATCAAAGTCGGGATTGTTTACTCGAACCTGATAACAACTTTTACGGGCATGTGGCTCGCTTTTTACTTTTCAAATCTGAGCTTTCTAGGAAACCTTGATATCGTGCTGTTCACTTTAGCGGGGTCCTCGCTTATTATTGCAGGATCATGCGTCATCAACAACTATTATGACCGTGATATTGACCAGCTCATGCAGCGGACGAGAACAAGGCCGACGGTGACTGGAAAAATCCAGCCTTCACAGGCATTGTGGTTCGGCATTCTGCTGACTGCGCTCGGTTTTATCATGCTGCTGATGACCAATCTGACAACTGCCGCAGTAGGGTTTGTCGGCGTCTTTACGTACGTGTTTCTATACACGATGTGGTCAAAGCGCCGCTATACCGTTAATACGATCATCGGAAGTGTGTCAGGGGCTGTTCCTCCTTTGATCGGATGGACCGCTGTCCAAGGCTCCATCGGAGTTGAGGCGTGGGTGCTGTTTTTAATTATGTTTATTTGGCAGATTCCCCACTTTCTGGCGCTTGCGATTAAGAAAACGGAGGAGTACAGAGCCGCAAATATACCGATGCTGCCTGTTGTACACGGTTTTGAAGTGACGAAAAGGCAAATCATCATTTGGATTGCCTGCTTAATGCCGCTGCCGTTTTTCCTGGGCGGACTCGGACTGCCGATCGTTATTTTGGGGACGGTGCTCAATATCGGCTGGCTCGTTTGCGGTCTGGTCGGTTACAGAAGCAAAAATATCATGAAGTGGGCAACGCTCATGTTTGTATATTCATTAAATTACTTGACCATTTTCTTTGTTGCCATGGTCGTATTTACACTTTTTAAAATTGGATAGAACTCTATAATTCATCACATTGAAGGCTGTCACTTAACACTTCAAACAGACAACAATCATGTAAAAGCCGCCTTATCGATTTTTTCGATTATGTTTAACAAGGCGGCTTTACGTTCATACATAGATGGTATTTTGAGTAAAAAACATCATTATTTAAGAAAAGAGGAAATGTAAGTGCTTTAATTGAAGTGGGGAGTCAGATGAATGAATAGGTGTCCTATAAACGTTTGAACAGTGAAAGTTTCAAAAGGATTGATTGAAAAGGGGTTGGGAAGAAATGTTAAAGAAATGGCGTCTGATGTCGCTGTTCACTATTTTGGCGCTCGTTTTAGCAGGGTGCGGAGAACCGTTCATATCAACGCTGCAGCCGGCGGGCGAGGTGGCTGATCAGCAGTATTTCCTAATGATTCTCAGCACGCTGATCATGGTGGTTGTTGTAGTGGTGGTAAGTTTCATTTTCGTATTTGTCATCGTCAAGTACAGAAGATCTAAGCTCGGTGATGACCACATCCCTAAACAGGTTGAAGGAAACCGCAATTTAGAAATTTTATGGACTGTTATTCCGATTATTCTCCTTCTTATCCTGGTTGTTCCTGTTGTCGCACAGACCTTTGATCTTGCTGATACAAAACCGATGGATAAGAAAAACAGGGATCCGGAGAAGGCGCTGATCGTCAACGTCCGAGCGAACCTTTACTGGTGGGAGTTCGAATATCCTGACTACGGCGTGGTGACGAGCCAGGAGCTGGTCGTGCCGACCGATGAACGCGTTTACTTTAAGCTGAAAGCTTCCGATGTCAAACATTCATTCTGGGTTCCTTCAGTCGGGGGTAAGATTGATACGAACACAGACAATGAAAACAAATTCTTCTTAACGTTCGATTCAAAACGCGCGGAAAAAGCCGGAGATTATTTCTACGGGAAATGCGCCGAGCTCTGCGGACCTTCCCACGCTTTAATGGACTTTAAAGTTAAAGCGGTTTCGAAGGATGAGTTCAAGGAATGGATGAGCGATATGGAAAACTATAAAGCGGGGGCGAAAACAGATCTCGCTGTTGAAGGAGAAAAAGTGTTCAAAGAGAAAAACTGCCTGAGCTGTCATGCGACCGATTCAAAGGACCAAAGGGCGGAAGCGGCCAGAACGGCTCCGAACCTCGCGACTTTTGGAGACAGGTCGACGATCGCCGGCGTGAAGGAATTCAGCGATGAAAACTTGAGAGCGTGGCTCAAGGATCCTGAAAGCATAAAACCGGGCAACAAAATGACCGGCACATACCCTGATTTGAGCGACAAGGAACTTGATGCACTGACTGAATATTTAAAGGGGTTAAAAACGGAAGACTAACGCTTCAAAGGGAGAATGAGGGAGGTTACATTGTGAGTACGCTTAAGAAAAAGCAAGGTTTTGGGGCTGTATTATGGGACTATTTAACGACTGTCGATCATAAAAAGATTGCCATCCTTTATTTGCTGGGCGGCGGGTTCTTCTTTGTGCTCGGCGGAATCGAAGCGATGCTGATCAGGCTTCAGCTGATGATACCGAACAATGACATCATGAGCGGCGGAGTCTACAATGAGATCATGACGATGCACGGTACAACGATGATTTTCCTGGCAGCGATGCCGCTTTTGTTCGCACTGATGAACGCCGTCGTTCCGCTGCAGATAGGCGCGCGGGATGTTGCGTTTCCATTCTTGAACTCGCTCGGCTTCTGGCTGTTTCTTTTCGGCGGCATCTTTCTGAATTTAAGCTGGTTTTTGGGAGGGGCACCCGATGCCGGCTGGACGTCTTACGCGTCGCTTTCCCTTCATTCCGAAGGGCACGGGATCGATTTCTATGTTCTCGGTTTGCAAATTGCCGGGATCGGTACGCTGATTGCCGGGATTAACTTTCTCGCGACGATTATCAACATGAGGGCGCCGGGCATGACATACATGAGGCTGCCGCTATTCACATGGACGACATTCGTCGCTTCGGCTTTGATTTTGTTCGCGTTCCCGCCGCTGACCGTAGGCATCGCGCTCTTGATGCTGGACCGGTTGTTCGGAACGAGCTTTTTCAATCCGGAACTAGGCGGTAATACGATCATTTGGGAGCATCTGTTCTGGATCTTCGGGCACCCTGAAGTTTATATTCTCGTACTCCCGGCGTTCGGAATTTTTTCGGAAATCATTCCGGTTTTTGCGAGAAAAAGGCTGTTCGGCTATTCTTCAATGGTATTTGCGACTGTATTGATCGGCTTTTTAGGCTTCATGGTTTGGGCCCACCATATGTTTACAACGGGACTCGGGCCTGTGGCGAACGCCATTTTTGCAGTGGCGACGATGGCCATTGCCGTCCCGACCGGAATTAAAATCTTCAACTGGCTGCTCACGGCTTGGGGCGGGAGCATTAAGTTTACAACGCCGATGCTTTACGCGATATCCTTTATCCCGTCGTTTGTCATGGGCGGGGTGACAGGCGTCATGCTTGCTGCTGCACCGGCTGACTATCAGTTCCACGACACGTACTTTGTCGTGGCCCACTTCCATTACGTCATCATCGGCGGTGTGGTGTTTGCCATCCTCGCAGGCGCTCATTACTGGTGGCCGAAAATGTTCGGAAAAATGCTGAGCGAAGCGTTGGGCAAAATAACATTTGTGCTCTTTTTCATCGGGTTCCATCTGACTTTCTTCATCCAGCATTGGCTCGGATTGTGGGGAATGCCGAGACGCGTGTTTACTTACTTGCCGAATCAGGGATTTGACATGGCGAACCTGATCAGTTCAATCGGAGCTGTGTTTATGGCGGCTGCGGTCATCATCCTCGTGATCAATATTATCGTGACGACTGCCAAAGGGGAAAAAGTCGGCAGCGATCCTTGGCATGACGGAAGAACGCTTGAGTGGGCCGTGTCTTCGCCGCCTCCTGAATACAACTTTAAACAGCTGCCTTTGGTCAGAGGCCTTGATGCTTTATGGATCGAAAAAAGAGCCGGCAAGCAGTCAATGACCGCCGCGGAGCCGCTTCAGGACGTCCATATGCCAAACGGATCGATTCTCCCGTTCATCATGTCACTCGGGCTGTTTATATCCGCCTTCGGCTTCATGTACCGGACGGAATTTGCCTGGGGGCTGCCTGTCATTCTGATCGGATTAGGGATCACATTATTTATGATGCTTCTCCGGTCTGTAATTGATGACCACGGGTATCATATTCATAAAGAAGATCTGATGGATGATGACGACAAAGGGGTGAAGGCATAATGCATACAGAAGAGAAATTGACGGCTGAAACCTTCCCGGCTTCTCCTGAAAAAGCTACGTTAGAAGGAAAAAATAAGTTTATCGGCTTTTGGCTATTTCTCGGGGGAGAGACGGTTCTTTTCGCGTCTCTCTTCGCAACATACCTTGCGCTGAAGAATTCGAATGCAGGAGGGCCGAAAACGACCGAGATGTTTGACATGGGGCTGGTCTTTCTGGCGACAATGCTCCTTTTAACGAGCAGTTTAACGAGCGTGTATGCCATGTATCATATGAAGAACTTTGCTTTTAAAAAGATGCAGGTTTGGCTCGGAATCACCGTTCTGCTCGGTGCAGGCTTCCTGGCGCTTGAAATATATGAATTCACCCATTATATTCACGAATATGGGTTCACCATTCAAAGTTCGGCTCTCGGCTCCGCTTTTTATACGCTAGTCGGCACGCACGGAGCGCACGTTACGTTCGGGCTGCTCTGGATTCTTTCTTTGATGATCAGAAATGCGCGCCGCGGATTAAGCCTTTACAACGCGCCGAAGTTTTTTGTCGCAAGCCTCTATTGGCATTTTATCGACGTTGTCTGGGTGTTTATCTTTACCGTTGTATACTTGATGGGGATGGTGGGATAAAAATGGTGAATAACGAAAACAGAGGGAATCCCAAAACAGATCTTGCCTACCGCAAAAAGAAAAATGCGGAGGACATGAGATATCAGGTTATTTCATTCGGTTTGATGATCGGCCTGACCATTGTCGCTTTTTTAACGGTCGCCTCAGATGCCGGCGTATGGTTTACGGTGCCGTTTATTCTGCTGCTGGCCGTCATTCAGGTTGCATTTCAGCTGTACTACTTCATGCATATGAGTCAGCGGGGGCATGAAGCGCCGACGTTGTTCCTTTATTCGGGCGTTTTGGTCGCTTTTGTTACCGTTTTGGCTTTTGTGACGCTTATCTGGTGGTAATCGAACCGACATACAGAAAGGAGGATGCCTCATGTTGGGCAGCCTTGAAATATTCGGTTTTCGCGCCCTGTGGAGCCCCTATTTCCTAGGGGCTGTCGTTTTCATAACCGTCCTTTACTTTTTTCTGATGAAACGATTTGGATCAGAAGAAGAGCGGGCATCCAGGAAAGAAATCGGTTTATTCCTGACAGCGATGCTTCTTTTATACGTGTCTAAAGGCAGCCCGATTGATTTGCTGGGACATATTATGTTCAGCGCGCATATGGCGCAAATGGCGGTTTTGTATTTGATCGTGCCGCCTTTGATCATCCTTGGCATACCGCCTTGGTTTTGGAAAAAGGTCATTTTTCTGCCGGTCGTCAAGCCGCTGTTCCGGTTTTTTTCAAAACCATTGATCGCGATTATCGTGTTTAACGGTTTATTTTCGATGTATCACATTCCTTTAGTGTTTGATTTTATCAAGACGGATGCCGTTTATCATGCCGTCATTACGGTGCTGATCTTTATTGCGGCGTTTTTCATGTGGTGGCCGCTCGTTCACAAGGTCGAGGAGCTTCCGCAAATGAACGGACTTTTGAAACTCGGTTACATTATGGCTGACGGGATTTTGCTGACACCGGCGTGCGCGCTGATCATGTTCAGCGATACGACTCTGTATTCGACATATTCAGATCCGTCCGCATGGGCGGAGGCAATGAAACTGTGCGTTCCTCTCGATACGCTGAGCGGAATGACGCTTACAGGTCCGGAAATGTTCAGCAGCATGCCTGTTCTGGAAGATCAGCAGCTTGGCGCGATCGTCATGAAAATCATACAGGAAATCGTGTACGGGACATTTTTGGCGATTATCTTTTTCGGATGGGCGAGGAAGGAAAGAGCCAAAGACGAAAAGGAACTGGAAGAAGAACGATATTCACCGTCTACGGTTCATTAAGATGAAAAAAGGGTACAGCCTCACCAGAGGAGCTGTACCCTTTTTATGTACGTCTGCTACACTTCAAGCGCTGAAACTTTATCTTTGATCGAATTCAGCACCGTTTTGCTTGTTTTGAGGAGCTGCGGCGGGAAATGTTCGTTTTCACCGTATTCCACTCCATGCGGATAATAATATTTGCCCAAAAGCGGTGTCATCAGTTTGATGACCGCGCGCCGGGCCCCTACATCGCCTTCGACAGCATAACCGAACACGCGGAGGTAGTACCTGCCTTCCACCATATCGAACTTGCGGTCATATGTGACGCGTTCATAATCCCATTGGCCAGCTCTTACAAACCCTTCGTTTTCCATGATGTCGTCTAACCGGTTAAGGTCAGCAGTCAAGCCTTCAATACCGGATTCTTCAAATTTCATCCCGTAAAACCCCCTTTTAAAAATTACCTTTACTGACAATCATAGTATGAAAGCGTTAAACTTTCAATCCTGGCTTTAGCCGATATATAAATATTTTTGTGAACAGTATGAATCGCGGGCGGCTTGACGACAATATGAACAAACGAAAGACAAGAGGAGGTCTTCTGATTGACACGTGTGAAAGATATCATGACAAAGGAAATATTATATTGTACAGTTCTTGATAATGTGTACGAGGCTGCAGTGAAAATGAAAGACGGAAATGTCGGAGCGATTCCGGTTGTGCTTGATGACGGCTTGGAACTGGTTGGGATCGTCACTGACCGGGATTTGGTGTTGCGGGGGATCGCCGTTAAAAAACCGAATTCGCAAAAAATTACAAATGTCATGACGACGGATCTCATTACCGTAAGTGAAGACGATTCAATTGAAAAAGCGGTTGATCTCATGGGAGATTATCAGATCAGAAGGGTCCCGGTTACACGGGGAAAAACGCTTGCGGGCATCATTACGCTCGGCGATATTTCAACCCACAAAAAATCAAACCGGCAGGCTGGCGATGCGCTGACATTTATATCGGAAAACGAAGAGAGGCCTGGAGATTTTCTTCATTAAAACATATTTTGTCGCACATCTTAATAGGCTGTATTATCATTGAAAATTCATGTCAGTTCTGTTTAAATGACACTAAAGGCAAATTGATGCGGTGCGCCGTTTTATGGATAGATTGATCCGTCAGTCGGAGGTGAAAGTTTGAAAAATATATTAAGAGCGGTTGTGATCCTTCTCATTGTTGCGGCTTCATACACGCTGTTTATTCAATACGGTTCAACACCTGAGAAAATTGTGAAGGAAGACAAGCCGCAAGTCTCAAACGAGGATGCGAAAAAAGAGAAATCCTTGAACATTCCCGATTCCGGCTTGCTTTCTTTTATCGGAGAGTCGGCTGATACCATCAAAAAGAAACTGGGGAAACCGGACAGGGTCGATCCTTCAGCATATGATTATGAATGGTGGGTCTATAACCAAGGGGCAAAACAGTACGTTCAAATCGGCTTGCTTGGCGGCAAGGCCGTGACATTGTTTGCGACAGGCGACGGGCTGAACACCGCTCCGTTTAAAATTGGACGGCCGTCAAGGGAAGTTTTCAAAACCGCCCAGATCGCCCCGTATGTCAATGTTCAATATAAAGGCAGTTCATACCGTTTTGAGTTTTCCGAGGAAGACATGAATACAAGGCCGACGGTGAAAGTCGGAGACATTTATGTTCAGCTGTATATGGATAAATTCGAGGGGACGCTGTCAAGCATCAGGGCATTTGATGCGCCGACTTTCATCAAGCAAAGGCCGTACGAAGTTGTCTACAGAGGCACCCTGATCGAACCTCATGCATTGACAGAATCGGATTGGAAAAAAATCGAGAAAGCAAATGAGAAGCAGATCTTTGATTTGACGAATGTCATCCGCGCAAGACACGGCCTTTCCCAGCTCTCTTGGGATGAAGGCGTATCAAAAGTGGCATACGGTCACAGCAGCGACATGAAAGAGCACCATTATTTCTCCCATGTGTCAGAAACGGAAGGCACGCTCAAAGACAGGCTGGAAAAAGGGAAAATCAACTTTGAGCAGGCGGGGGAAAATATCGCGCTCAACTATGTCGACGGGCCTGCGGCGGTTGAAGGCTGGTTAAACAGCGAAGGACACAGAAAAGCGCTGTTAAATGCCGATTATACTCATCTCGGAGTCGGGGTGGACGAGAAATATTATACGCAGAACTTTATTAAAGAATGGCACTAGAGCCCGGGATCATACCCGGGTTTTTAGTTTGTAGAGAAAACCATGAAACTTTTAATGTTTGGTCGGCTGCTCACTCTTCCGCACTGACTCCTATAAAAAGAGGAATTTTAGGCGAACACATTTTGCCGGGGCGGATTACACTATAGCAGGTATATGTTTTCGGAGGGGGTGTAGACGTTGGCAAATCAAAACGCGCAATCATCCATTGATGAATTTAAGCAATTTATTAAACGGCATCCTAAGTTGATTTCCGAAGTCCGGAAACAAGAAAAAAGCTGGCAGGAAGTATATGAAAACTGGGTTTTGCTCGGGGAAGACGATTCGATTTGGGATCCATACAGGGAACAAGAAGCTTCGGCAGAGAAGGAGCCTTCTGCTGGCGGCAAAAACGATTTCATTTCAAAAATGGTGACGGCCGTCCGCAAGATGGATGCCAATCAAATGAATGAGCAGATCAATAAAATGAGCCAGTCTATTTCTTCGCTGCAAAGCTTGCTCAGCCAGTTTTCGGGCGGAAGCCAAAAACAGCAGAATCAAAGCGGCGGCGAGCATCCGTTTTCTTTCCGAAAAGATTAGGGAAGGAGTCAGACATGCGTAAAGAAGTGCAGGAGTATGTGTTCGCTGATGAAGAGCGCCGCCGGTTCATCCGTGAGCAGCCGGTCTGGTACCGCAAGCTTTCGCGGAATCCGAATGACCTGTCAGCCTTTCATCTCGATATGATGAACTTTTATGAAAAAACGATTCCTCACAGGGTCAACCAGCTATCGGGCGGCATTCAGATGGCCCAGATGATGCTTCAAATGTTTCATGCGATGCGCACTCAGGATTAATTTAAAGCCTGAGTCTTTTTTTATGATGATAAATCGCGTCATTCTGGCAAAGCTAGGTGTAAAGGAGTTGATCTGTGATGAAAAAGTGCTGGCTTGTGATCACGCTGTGCCTCTTGCTGGCCGGCTGCGCCACCCATAAACCGAAGCCCAAGGGCGTTTCGGATTGGCGCGATGCAGCTTGTGCAAGCGAAGTTTTTGGAAAATAATAGTTCGGAGGCGGCACAGACATTTTTGAAAACGGCTGTTTTGTGATACACTATAGCTGGAGGTGCATGTCTATGTTTGCCACAATGGAATCGTTGCGGCTTCAAAATGAAGCATATGATTTGGCCAACATGATTCTTCAATCAGAGGCGGCTGAACATTACAGAAAATGCTACGAGCGTCTCCGCGAAGATGAAGAGGCCGGACGTATTATCGCTTCGTTTACGAAAATAAAAGAACAGTACGAGGATGTGCAGCGCTTTGGCAAGTATCATCCTGATTATAAAGAGATATCCAAGAAAATGAGGGAAATCAAACGGGAGCTTGACCTTCACGATGCAGTAGCCGAATTTAAAAAGGCGGAAACCGAGCTGCAATCCATCCTTGATGAAGTCAGCGTGGAAATCGGTCAGGCTGTATCAAAACATATCAAAGTACCGACTGGAAACCCTTATTTTGATAATCTTTCATCTTGCGGCGGCGGCTGCGGGTCAGGCGGAAGCTGCGGCTGTAAAGTTTCCTGATGAGGCTCGGTCGCCCCGAGTCTCGTTTTTTTTAGAACTTCATGCACAGAGCGACAGGCAGGTGAACAATTTGGAAATCAGGCGTCAAGGCTTAATCGTTTGGCTGCACTCCTTGAAGCAGGCGAAAATGCTCAGGAAATTCGGAAATGTTCATTACGTTTCAAAGCGGCTGAAATATGTAGTGGTTTATTGCAATATGGAAGATGCCGAAAGAATCATCGCTAAAATACGTTCGTACTCTTTTGTCAAACAGGTGGATCTTTCATACAAACCGTTCTTGAAAATGGAGTTTGAATCCAAGCAGGATAAAGCGAAAGAATACGACTATAAAGCCGGGCTCTAACTTGGTTTATTTTAAAAAAATCCCCGCAGAAATACCTCTGCGGGGTCCTTCTATTCCTTAAAAATTAAGGAGAAGGCAAAGGGAGAGGAGAAACCGGAGGAAGAACTTATGGGGAAACGTAAGTCTTCTCCGCGGTTGGCAACAACATCAATCGATGCTGTTGCTATTATTATCACCACTGTGCCTTTTTGCTATACATATGAATTTGTACTTTGGGTGTTTGTGCCAGAAAACACTTTATGATAAGATAGGAATGATTTTTTTCGAGTTTTAAGAAAAAGTGGTGGAAGTATGAGAGTGATTTCTGGGACGTATAAGGGACGTGCCATAAAAGCGGTTCCCGGCACGTCGACAAGGCCGACGACTGATAAAGTAAAGGAATCCATCTTTAATATGGTCGGCCCGTATTTTGAGGGCGGCACGGGTCTTGATCTGTACGCGGGAAGCGGCGGATTGGGCATTGAAGCGCTGTCGCGGGGGTTTGACCGCTTCATTTTTGTCGACCGTGATTTTAAAGCGATTCAAACCGTAAAAGGGAATTTGAAAACACTGGGCTTGGAAAAACGCGCCGAGGTGTACAGGAATGACGCTGAACGGGCTCTCCATGCGCTGGTGAAAAGGGGCGCAAGCTTTGACGCTGTCTTTTTGGACCCGCCATATCGAGAACAAAAGCTGGAAGCGCTTTTATCGAAGATTGATGAAGCGGATATGCTGACTGACAGAGGGTTTATTTTAGCTGAGCATGGGAAGGAAGTTATGCTTCCGGCCGAGGCGGGCGGACTTCAGCTTGCCCGTCAGGAAATATACGGCTTAACAGGCGTGACCATATACAGAAAGAGAGGGAATGGGGATGGCTAGTATTGCCGTTTGTCCCGGAAGTTTTGATCCGGTGACTTTTGGACATTTGGATATCATCAGGCGCGGGGCGAAAGTGTTTGACAAAGTGTATGTATGCGTCTTGAACAATTCTTCGAAAAAGCCGCTGTTTACGGTGGAAGAACGCTGCGGGCTGCTTCGAGAAGTGACGAAGGATATCCCGAATGTGCAAGTGGAATCTTTCCGGGGGCTATTGATTGATTATGCAAAGAGCAAGCAGGCGAACGTCATCCTGCGGGGGCTTAGAGCGGTATCTGACTTTGAATACGAGATGCAGGGAACCTCGATGAACAAAGTGCTCGATGAAAATATTGAAACGTTTTTTATGATGACGAATAACCAATACTCATTCCTCAGTTCAAGCATTGTCAAAGAAGTGGCAAAATATAAAGGTTCAGTCGCAGAACTCGTGCCGGAAGCGGTCGAGGCTGCACTTGAAAAAAAGTTTGCAAAAAATGAGCGGCCGTAACCGGCTGCTCATTTTTTAGCAGGGGCGTAAGATTTGGCATAAAGAATGCTGTAGATGAGAAGGGTGCCGATCGTAAGGAGCGGACCGATCTCTGCCAACGCGTTCCACATCTGCAGAAAGAAAGATTCCGTTTTCCCGGCCGTCAGAAAGGAGAAGGCCGGCTCCGTCGGGGAATAAAACGATGTATAAAGAGGCTTCCAAAGAATAAGAACAAAGATCGCTGCATAAATTCCCTGGAGGATGCGGGCGATAAAAAACGGCTTAAAGCGAATATCGGTTTCAGCAAGAATGCCTGCAACCTGCGCCTGAACGCAGAAGCCGCTGAAACCCAAAATAAAGCTGACGATCACCGCTTGCTGGAGAAGCGCCGCATCCGTGGCGCTGACCAGTTTGCTGCCGAGTGTAATCTCAAACAATCCCGATAATAACGGTTTATCAAAATCACCTGGCAATTGAAGAGCAGTCAAAACCATTCGTGTGGCGTGCGAAAGAATGTCGGTGATGTGCATCACAGAAAGAATGTTATTAAAAACCGAAAAAAGAATGATGAAGCCGCCCACCATTAACAGCGTTTGGACGGAAGAGATGACAGCATCGCTCAAAAGTTTGCCGAGCGGCCGCTTTTCTTCAAGTCTTGCCTGATGGAGCGCTTTTAAGGCATCTTTAATGGAAGGCAAAGGAAGCTTCTTTCGCACAGCGGTGCGTTTTTCTTCTTTTCGTCCGTAAGTACGCATCGTCAATCCGACTGCGAAATTGCCCAAATAATGGGCTGCTGCAAGTACGACGCCGAGAGAAGGATTATGGAAAAAGCCGACCGCAACGGCTCCGAAAATAAACAGCGGGTTAGATGAGTTGGTGAACGAAGCGAGCCGCTCTGCTTCGACCCGGGAAATCTGCCGCTCCTGTCTCAGCCTTGAAGTCAGTTTTGCGCCGGCCGGGTTTCCTGACGCCATTCCCATCGCGAGCACGAACCCTCCGACGCCGGGGACGCGGAACACCGGTCTCATAAAAGGTTCGAGCAGCAGCCCGACAAACTTGACGACACCAAACCCGATCAAGAGCTCTGATAAAATAAAAAAAGGCAAAAGGGAAGGGAAAACGACCTCCCACCACATGGCAAGTCCACTTTTAGATGCGTTAAATGATTCTTGCGGATGGGTGATGACAGCGGCTGTAAACGAAAGCAGCAAAACGGCAATCATGAGTGTCTTTACCTTTGACATGTCCATTTCTAACCCCCTTTGCGGCTGTGAATACACATTGGAAACAGGATCATGATAAAATAAACGAAAAGCTTGCCCGATTTGTGCGGAAGCCTTCTCCGTGAAACTTCTTTATCATTATACGAAGGCTGGTCCTCATTTTAGACCACCAGATTGCAGATCGGTGATACAAATGAACCGGAAGCTGCTTTAAACTCCCAGAAGCCCTTCCCCTTGATAAGCATCAATAGAAGGTATTTCATACATCTGTGAATTCATGCAGGCTGAAAATTTGGAACCGGACCGAAGATGTGAGCCGGTGAAAATAAAGATGGAGGGTTACATATTCATGCTGAAAAAAAGAATTATACGCATCGCATTACTGATCGTTATCATCACGGCCGCGCTGTCATTTGTGAAGCTGCCTTATTACATCACAGAACCCGGCGAAGCGACTGAGCTGAAACCTTTAATTAAAGTCGATAACGGCTATCCTGAAAAAGGGAGCTTTTCTTTAATGACAGTTAAAGTCGGCCCTGCAAATCCGCTTACATACATGTGGGCAAAAATGCGCCCTTACCACGAAATTCTTCCGGAAGAAAATTTCAAACAAGAAGGCGAATCTGATCAGGAATATATGAAGCGCCAGCTGCAAATGATGAGAGATTCCCAGGAAAATGCGATGATCGCCGCTTATAAGCGGGCCGGAAAAGAAGTCAGCTACACGTTTAACGGCGTATATGCCATGACGGTCGTCAGCGGCATGCCTGCAGAAGGAAAAATACAAGTCGGAGACAAAATTAAAAAAGCGGACGGAAAAACGTTCCGCTCAGCGGAGAGCTTCGTCCGCTACATCGAATCAAAAAAAGCCGGAGACCGCGTGAAAATTGTAGTTGAACGGGATAAAGAAGAAAAAACATATGAGATGAAGCTGAAAACATTTAAAGAAGATCCGAAGAGAGCCGGGCTTGGCGTATCCCTCATCACAGACCGCAATGTCAAGGTGAAGCCGGAGGTCGATATGGACATTGAAAACATCGGCGGTCCTTCGGCAGGGCTGATGATGTCAATGGAGATCTATAACCAGCTGACAAAAGAAGACGAGACGAAAGGACACCATATTGCTGGAACCGGAACGATTGATGACGAAGGCAAAGTCGGTCCGATCGGCGGCATCAGTCAGAAAGTCGTTGCCGCAGACAAGGCGGGAGCCGACATCTTTTTTGCTCCGAACGAAGGCGGAAAAAAAGGATCAAACTACGAAGAAGCGGTCAAAACGGCAAAAGATATTAAAACCGATATGAAAATCGTCCCTGTCGACACGATGGATGATGCGATTCATTATTTAGAAGATAAAGTAAAAACCGCCTGATGGACAACATCAGGCGGTTTTATTTGCGCAAAAATATCCGGCTGTCTTCGTCATACCTGATCGGCGAAAGGGAATATTCCTGCTCCGTCAGCATCGTCCGCTCCGGCTCTTTGAGCGGGGCGCTGTATACTTGGCCCGCTTTTATGTCGAGCTGAAGGGAAGGGTGGGAAAAAGATCCCGTCTTTGTAATAAGGGGTACGCTCAAGCTTTTTTTCTTTTCGGCTAAATAGGCCTGCCCTTTTTTTGTCATGCCGAGAAGTCTGATGTATGCCGGATGCGGTTCGTTTAACATGCGCTTGACGTCGGCTTTCTTCGTTTTTGTGAGGATGTGGGTGTTCATGCGTTGCAGCCTTGTCCACGTATAGCGCTTCGTTTTCAAAAGCTCCATGTATTCCTTAAATGAGCCTGCTTTTCGGATCGCTTTTTTGGCGCGGTGCTCAAGTCCTTCTTCCACTTCATAAATCCCTTTCAGCTCTTCTGTATCCATTGTATGGAGGCTGTATTTCAAAAAGGGGAAATAATCTTCCGGCGAGTGCCACATGCCGAAAATCCGGGCGTATTCATTAAGCTCGTCGATCGATGGCTTCGGAAGGTAGAAGCGGCTGTTCGCGAGGCTTCCCGTTTCAAAGATCGATTTGCGTATGCTTGTGGCGCTTGCGATTCGGTCCGTTTCCGGGAAGGCCGAATCGTGATAGCCCGAGGATCGGCGCTTGACGGTTTCAGGCTTCATGCTCAATTGCTTTTGCACGATGGCTTTCACATAATGGAATCCGAGTATGTTGTTCGGCTTTGAAAGGTCAACAATGTTTCTGCCGTCTCCGGTTACAGCCCGGAACGCATTTGCCATCGCTTGCGGGTAGCTCAGCCCAAAAGCTATTTGTTTTTTTGCTTCTTCGTTGAGCTCGTCTTCATGCTCTATCGTATGTGCGGCTGTATTGAGAAACGCCTCAATATCGCCGTGCTCGCTTCCGAAAAACAAAGAAGCACACCCTAATTCATTTAAAATCGAGACGGCGCCTTCAGCAAACGTTTCCGCTTTTTGGACAGCGAATATGTAAGGAAGTTCAACGACGACATCGGCAAATGATGCGAGCGCCATCTTCGTTCGCGCCCACTTTGAGACGATGGCCGGTTCGCCGCGCTGCAAAAAGGAGCCGCTCATAACGGCAACCGCCACCTCGCTCCGGGTTTCCGATTTTGCTTCCTTTATATGATATAAATGTCCGTTATGAAAAGGGTTGTATTCCACAACAAGGCCGACCGCTTTCATTTTTTCACCTCTCTTGCATCTCTTGAAATAGTTATGATACATTTACACATGGAATGTCCAGACGCCTAGCGAAAACAGCATTTTTTCTAAGTGTATGAATTGTTGTTCACAATGTCAACGAATGAAAAGCGCAGGCGCATATCTGTAAAGAAAAAATATTGACAAAAAACATGATGAAAGCTATAATCATGTTTGTTGCTCACTTAGAGGTGATACAATGAAATGGACGATACATCAGTTGAATCAAATGCCGAAGAAAGACTTTGAATTTGATGAAACCGTTGATTTAAGCGAACTCTCTCAAAGCTCGGAAATACGCAGCATTTCACCGGTGCGGGTGAAAGGGCGCGCGGAAATCCGCTCAAAGCAGGCTGCATTTGATTTTACCATTTCAGGCGAGATGATCTTGCCTTGCTCAAGAACGCTTGTTGATGTTCGGTATCCATTCAGTATTTCTACAAAAGAACTGTTTATATTTCATAAGACCGAGGAATTGGAAGATGAAGACGTCCATGTTGTTGAGGATGACCTTATCGACTTGACTCCGGTCGTGAAAGAAGAAATCCTTCTTGAGATCCCTATGCAAATCTTTTGTGAGTCTGTTCAAAAAGAAGAAGGTGCTCCGCAGGAGGGCAAGGATTGGCAGGTCATTACAGAAGATGACCGGAAAGACCGGATCGATCCGAGACTTGCCGGACTCGAGAAGCTCTTAAAACAAGATGATGAATCTTAACGCTCTTTAAGGAGGTGGGAATAATGGCTGTACCTTTTAGAAGAACTTCTAAAACGAAAAAAAGACTTCGTCGTACACACTTTAAATTGCAAGTGCCTGGTATGGTAGAATGCCCAAACTGCGGTGAGATGAAACTTTCACACCGCGTCTGCAAAGCATGTGGATCATACAAAGGAAAAGACGTAAAAAGCAACTAATCGTCAACAATGAAAACACAAGACTTCAGGTCTTGTGTTTTTTTATTCCCTTCATCCTTTTATTTCCTGTAAAGAAAATAGTCTATCTACTCTATCAGCCGCATATGTATGAGGTAAATTCATAAAGTCATGGAGGGGGATAACATTTGACGATTACAAGACAGGATGCATGGACACAGGATGAAGATATATTGCTGGCTGAGGTTGTTTTAAGGCACATTCGGGAAGGCGGCACACAGCTTTCGGCCTTTGAAGAAGTGGGCAAGGCTTTAAGCAGAACGGCCGCTGCCTGCGGATTCCGCTGGAATTCCTTTGTCAGAAAGCAATACCAATCAGGCATTGAACTGGCAAAAAAGCAGCGCAAAGAGCTGCGCAAAAAAATCGGCATCCATTCCGCAAACCTTCCTGGATCTGTCAAAACGGTTTCCGGGAGCAATACGGAAAATCTGACGCTCGATGATGTCATTCAATACCTTGAAAAGCTGAAAGAAGCCCCGGTTCAAAAAGACTTTATAGATGAGAAGAAAAAGCTCGCTGAAGAAATCAATGAGCTGAAACAAGAAGTTGAAAAGCTGCGAAGCGAAAATCAATCGCTGAAAAAACGGCTTGAATTGACGGAAGAGGACTATAAAGCCTTGATTGAAATCATGGAGAGAGCCAGGAAAATGGTCGTGCTTCAGGAAGGCGAACGAAACAAAAAGGTGAAGCGCCAGCCGGAGTCGAATGAAAATCTCGAGACGCTTGAAAAATGAAAACCGGCCATTTGCTTTCGGCCGGCTTTTTTCATTTATGCTGATTCAGAACTTTGATTTGGTTCGCTCGCAGGATGCCAAACGAGCGGATTTTCCCCTTTATCCCGGGCCATATCGTATTTAACCGGTGTAAAGCCCATCTTGCTCCAAAAATCGGATGATTTGACGCGCGGGCTTGTGCGAATCGGGAGTCCGAATGATTTGGCGAACTCCACCAGCATCGTACCGTAGCCGTTGCGCTGATACCCCGGCAAAACTTCAAGCTTCCAGAGCTCGAGGTAATCTTGGCCTTCTTCAAAGTATTGGTTGGTTTTTCCATCCGCTTTATACAGGCTCATTCTTGCAACGAGCCGATCCCCGTAATAGATGCCGTAAAAAGGTGAATTGCTGTCGTTTTCAATCATGTTGCTTTCAAGGTCCTCCAGCATGGAAAGCTCTTGAATGCCGTACTCCCTGAACTTTTTAAATTCTTCAAGCGTTTTGTAGTTGATCAGCAAACGTTCGACTTTGACCATTATGTTACCCCCTTGTTTGTGGTCTACTTATATTGTAAACGCTTTTTTCAAAAAATCCAAATGATAAAAATTTTCTAATATAATGAAGCGAAATGGTTCTGAATATTTGAAACAACTTACAAGTCAACGGCGAAAATTTCTGCTATGATATACAGTATATGAAAAAAATCAGGGTGTGAGAATGTGAGAATCGGAGTCATCGGAGGAGGCTCGGTCGGCCTCCTTTTTGCATACTATTTTTCATTCGGCCATGAAGTGACGGTGATCGCGCGGAGAAAGGAACAGGCTGAAGCGATTGAAGAAAAGGGAATCCGCCTTCTTGAAGACGAACAAGAGATGATCGCGAACGTCAGCGGAAGGACTGAACTTGATTCGGACTGCGACCTTCTTTTTGTTGCCGTAAAGGAGCACCAGCTCGGAGGTGTTCTGCCGGAACTGGAACAGGCAGCTCCTCTTGATATCATGTTCCTGCAAAATGGAATGGCCCATATTCCCGTGCTTGAAAAATGGCAGACAGGCCACCGCATTTATACGGGATCTGTGGAGCACGGAGCAGTCAGGGTGGATGACCGCACATTCCGGCACACGGGAAAAGGGGCCGTAAAATGGAGCGCATTCCGAAGCCCCTCCGCCGCCCGTCTGAAAAAAGAGCTCGCTTCGGTTCATGAAGCGTTCCCTTTTATTTGGTGCGAAGACTGGTATAAGACCCTCGCCGGAAAATTGATTGTCAATGCGTGCATCAATCCGCTGACGGCTCTTTTGCGGGTGGAAAACGGCGCACTGCTTGAAGAGCCGATGTATGCGGACTATATGAAGCTCGTCTTTGAAGAAGCGAGCCGGATTTTGGAACTTGAAGACCGCCAAGCAGCGTGGGACCATGTTCTTTCCGTCTGCCGCCGGACAAAAAGCAACACGTCTTCGATGCTTGCCGATGTGCTGGCCGGAAGAAAAACGGAAGCCGATGCGATCATGGGCTATCTGCTGAAGCGGGCAAAAGAGTCAGGGGAGTCTGCTCCGCACCTTACCTTTTTATATCGCAGCATCAAGGCGCTTGAAAACGAATGGAGCTAAATCTTTTGACCGAATCACGGAACGTGCTATACTCGTTTCGGAAAGCTAACTATTTACTGGAGAAAGGAAGTTCTAAAGATGCAGCTTACTGAACTTTCCATACAAAGTCAAAACCCTTTTGTTCGAGACTATATAAATGGAAAAAAGGAGATAGAGCCGTTTTTTGATTACGGCCTGAGCAATGAAAGTTGGAGTGTCCGTTTGGATGACCTTTCCTCCCGGACGTATGACCGCGATGCTTTAGCAGACTATTTGCTCGACTATCACAGCAAATTTCAATCGGCAAGCATGAATGAAACAATCGAACGGCTTCGCGATCCGAAAAGCGTCGTCGTTGTCGGAGGGCAGCAGGCCGGCCTTTTAACGGGGCCTCTTTACACTATACATAAAATCGTATCGATCCTTGTATTTGCAAAGCAAAAAGAACAAGAGCTGAACGTTCCGGTCATTCCGGTATTCTGGGTTGCGGGGGAAGACCACGATCTGGAAGAAATCAATCACGTCCACATTTCTGACGGCGGCAAGGTGAAAAAGCACAAGCTCCCGCGGTCCCACTGGAAAAAAAGCCAGGCGTCAAAAACGGCGCTCGATGCCGAAAAAGCTGAAAAGTGGCTGGACGGGATTTTTGCCTCATTTGAAGAAACGGAGTATACGAATGATCTTCTCGGCCATTTGCGCCGATGTTTAAGGCAGTCTCTTTCCTTCACCGATTTTTTCGAATATCTTGTTGCCGGCATGTTTGCACAAGACGGCCTGATCCTTCTGAATTCCGGCGACCCGGGCATCAGAGCCCTTGAAGCGCGTTTTTTCCGGCAGCTGCTGAACAGAAACGACGAGCTGACCGATTCTGTCAAACGGCAGCAGGAATTCATGCAACAACTGGGCTACACACCGATTATCGAAGGAGCCGCACAGCATGCGAACCTTTTTTATGAGCATGACGGCGAGCGCTTTTTAATCGAAAAAGAAAACGGCGCGTTTTTTATAAAAGAGCTTCATCTTCAGTGGTCTGAAGCAGAGCTTTGCGATTTGATCTGCCAAAAGCCGGAGGCGTTCAGTAATAATGTCGTAACAAGGCCGCTCATGCAGGAATACCTTCTTCCGACATTGGCGTTCATCGCCGGTCCCGGAGAGATCAATTATTGGGGCGAGCTAAAAGGCGCTTTTCAGGTTATGGGCTATAAAATGCCGCCTGTAGTACCGAGGCTTCAGGTTACATTCCTTGAACGGCACATCGAAAAAAAGCTGGGCGAACGGGGGATCGAACTCCGCGAATCGATTGAAAAGGGAGCGCGCGCCAAAAAAGAACAGTATTTTGAAGATAAGGTTCCGAGCGGTTTTACCGATTCGGTCAAACAGGCGAAAGAAAAAATCGAAAACATCCATTCCGCGGTGCGCGCGGAAGCCCTCGAAATCGACGGGAGCCTCGGCCCCCTTTTAGAAAAGAACGCGGGCTTCATTCAAGATCAGCTCGAGTTTCTGGAGAAAACGGTCATCAAAAGAATTGAAGAAAGAGAAAACTACATTCTGCGTGATTTTGACAAAATTCAAACGAGCATCAAGCCATTAGACGCTCCGCAGGAGAGAATTTGGAACATCATGTATTATTTGAACAAATACGGTCCGAATTTCTTGGAAAAATACAAGGATTTGCCATATTCATTTCAAAACATGCATCAAGTTGTCAAACTTTGAAATAATTTTTTAAAAAACCCTGAGTAGTTCAGGGTTTTTTTTTGTTCTAAAACAGTGTAAAATAAATTTGTGGAGAGAAGTGGTGGATAGTGGTGAGTTGAGGAACGAAAGTGGGGGCCGAGATCATGTTTATGGGTGAATACCAGCATACGATTGATTCAAAAGGCCGCATGATCGTTCCGGCGAAATTCAGAGAAGGCCTCGGCGAGCAGTTCGTTTTGACGCGCGGGCTTGATCAGTGCCTGTTTGGCTACCCGATGTCCGAATGGAAACTCATCGAAGAAAAACTGAAGGCCCTTCCTCTTACGAAGAAAGATGCACGCGCTTTTACCCGCTTTTTTTTCTCCGGAGCCACCGAATGCGAATTGGACAAGCAGGGCCGGATCAACATTGCATCGCCGCTTTTAAATTATGCAAAGCTTGAGAAGGAATGCGTGGTCATCGGAGTTTCAAATCGAATTGAATTGTGGAGCAAAGAGATTTGGGAACAATACGTAGAAGAGCAGGAAGATTCATTTGCCGAAATAGCTGAAAACATGATCGGATTTGATATATAATGAATCTTTGCGCATGCGGCGCTTCTGCAATCAGTTCATTTGAATAAAGGTGGGACTAGTAAAGAAATGTTTGAGCATACAACAGTATTATTAAAAGAAACAGTTGACGGTTTAAATGTAAAAGAAGACGGTACATATGTAGACTGTACATTAGGCGGTGCCGGTCACAGCGAATATTTGCTTTCGCAGCTGTCTGAAAAAGGAAAGCTGGTCGCTTTTGACCAGGATGAAACCGCACTCCGCCATGCGAAGGAAAAACTGGCGGATTATGAAGGACAAGTCGTTTTCATAAAAAGCAATTTTCGGTATTTAAAAGACCGTCTAAACGAAATCGGCATCACGAAAGTGGACGGTGTTTTATTTGATTTAGGCGTCTCATCTCCTCAGCTGGATACACCTGAAAGGGGCTTCAGCTATCATCATGATGCACCTCTTGATATGCGAATGGACCAGTCGGCGGGCCTTTCGGCAAAGGAAGTCGTCAATGAATGGCCTTATGAGGATCTCGTGAAAATCTTCTTTAAATACGGAGAAGAGAAGTTCAGCAAGCAAATCGCCAGGAAAATCGAAAAAGCAAGAGAACAATCGTCTATTGAAACAACAGGCCAGCTTGTCGATATCATCAAAGAGGCGATTCCCGCACCGGCAAGAAGAAGCGGCGGGCATCCGGCCAAACGGATCTTCCAGGCGATTCGAATTGCGGTAAACGATGAATTGAGAGTGTTTGAAGAAGCGCTTTTGCAGGCGATTGAGGTGCTGAAGCCGGGCGGAAGGGTATCGGTCATCACATTCCACTCGCTGGAAGACCGGATCTGCAAATCGACATTTAAAGAGATGTCATCGCCTCCTGAACTGCCTCACGGACTGCCCGTGATCCCCAAGGAGTTTGAACCGAAATTAAAATTAGTCAACAGAAAGCCGATCACAGCTTCCGAAGAGGAGCTTGAACACAATAACCGTGCGCGCTCAGCGAAGCTGCGCATCGCGGAAAAAGCACGAGAGTGAGCTGTACGAATTAAAAGGAGGTCATCAGTCTATGAGCAATTTGGCTTATAAAGTAGAAAAACAGCAACGACAGACAAACAGTGCAGAACAATCCGTTATCATCCGGAGAAGAGCATCGATCACGCTTGGGGAAAAGGTACTGATTGTGCTTTTTGCCCTGGCTGTACTCAGCGCTTCACTATTTATGATTTCAAAGGCTTTCGCCGCGTATCAGACCAATATTGAAATTCAAAAGCTCGAAAAGAAGGTTGAAACGGAAAGCAGCAGAGTTGATGACCTCGAAAAAGAAGCCGATATGCTGAAAGAGCCGGACCGTATCATGGACATCGCCCGGAAAAAAGGCCTTAAATTAGGTGATAAAAAAGTGAAAGACATACAGGAATGATGCACAATGCCGAAAAAAAATAAATTCATGAACAGAGGAGCGGCAATACTCAGTATTTGTTTTGCCCTCTTTTTCTTTGTTATCGTAGGACGATTTGCGTTTATTCAAGCGACGGGGAAAGTGAACGGGGAAGTGCTTGCACAGAAGGCGAACGAACAGTATGAGAAAAAGCGGACGATCGAAGCCCACCGGGGATCGATCCTTGACCGGAACGGAAAAGTGCTTGCCGAAGACACTTCGACATATAAGCTTGTCGCGATTATGAGCGAAAAGATGGAACCTCAATACGTGAAAGACAAGCAGCTGACGGCTGAAAAGCTTGCGCCGATTCTCGGCATGGATGAGGGGAAAGTGCTCGATATTCTCAATAAAAAAGGAGCGTTTCAGGTTGAATTCGGATCGGCGGGGCGGGATTTGACATACGCCCAAAAAGAAAAAATCGAAAAGCTGAAGCTTCCTGGCATCGTGTTCACCCGCGACACGAAGCGCTACTATCCAAACGGAATCTTCGCTTCCAACCTCATCGGCTATTCGCAGATCAATGCAAAAACAGGTGAAATGCAAGGTATGATGGGCCTTGAAAAAACGCTGAACGATTATTTGAAAGAAACGGACGGATACATGACGTACGATACCGACAGAACGGGCTGGCGCCTGCCGAACAGCAATGAAAGTATTAAAGCGCCAAACAACGGAGACAACGTGTATTTGACGATCGATCAAAAAATCCAGGCGTTTTTGGAAGACAGCATGACGACCGTCCAAAAAGAATACAAGCCGAAGAAGATTATGGCGGCGGTTGTTGATCCGAAAACGGGCAAAGTGCTCGCGATGGGGCAAAGGCCGAGCTTCAACCCGAACGTGCGCGATGTCACGAACTATTACAACGACCTAGTCTCCTACAGCTTTGAGCCGGGCTCGACGATGAAGATCTTCACATTGGCGGCGGCCATCCAAGAAGGCGTATATAATGGAGGAGAGAAATACAAGTCTGGATCTTATTCGGTTTCTAAAAAAGATAAGCCGATTAAAGATCATAATGGCGGCAACGGCTGGGGCCCGATCACATTTAATGAAGGTGTTGAACGCTCCTCAAACGTCGCGTTTGCGATCCTTGCCAACGATAAACTCGGCACAGACCGCTTCAATCAATATTTGCGGAAGTTCCATTTTTACGACAAAACGGGCATCGACCTGCCCGGGGAAGCGAACAGCAAAATCAATTTTGAATATTTGCGTGATAAAGTAACAACTGCCTTTGGTCAAAGTTCAGCGGTCACACCGATCCAGCAGCTTCAGGCCGCGACGGCGATCGCGAATAACGGAAAAATGATGAAGCCTTATGTCATCGATCATGTCGTTGATTCTGACAAAAACAAAACGATTTATCAAAATAAACCGGAAAAAGTCGGCCAGCCGATCTCTGCCAAAACGGCAAAAGAAGTGCGCGACCTGTTGGGAAAAGTCGTCACATCTGATAAAGGAACTGGGAAGCCGTACAAAATCGAAGGATTTGATGTCGCCGGAAAAACCGGTACGGCGCAAATGACCGGAGAAGACGGCAGATATTTGACCGGCCGCGAAGACTACGTGTTCTCCTTCATGGGCATGGCGCCGAAGGACGATCCGCAGCTTCTCGTTTATGTAGCCGTACAGCAGCCGCAATTAAAGGCTACGGAAACAGGCTCTGCTCCGGTATCAAAAATTTTCAATCCGGTGATGAAAAACAGTCTTCACTATTTAAATATCACACCGAAAGAGACCAAAAAAGAAGACAAGCAGGAAGAAAAACAGCTGGAAATGCCTGATTTCACCGGCAAACGAGCTGAATCCGCCGAAAAAGAGGCGCAAAACAGCAGCCTTGTTCCGGTTACGATCGGCGATGGCTTGGCTGTGAAAGAACAGTACCCGAAAGCAGGAGAAGCCGTCCTGCCGAACCAGCGGGTCTTCCTGAAGGCCGACGGGAAAATCACACTGCCTGATATGACGGGCTGGTCAAAGCGTGACGCCCTCCGCTTCGGCGCCATGGCCGGCATTCATATCGAAACGAGCGGCCAGGGTTATGTGAAAAGCCAAAATGTAAAAGCAGGCAAAGAATTAAAAGCCAACTCGGTCGTAAAAGTCAGACTGAAAAACGAATAGATCCCGTCTAAAAGGCTATCGGCTCAGAGTCGATAGCCTTCCGTTTGGGCGCGGCCGCCTCCTGAACATATAAAAATAAGGGCCGTTCTATCAAAACGCTCCAAGGCATAAAATGAAACAAGCCTAAATAAGGAGTGAACGGTCTCTTGCGCGTTTCCAATGTAACGGTCAGAAAACGTTTAATATTCGTTCTGCTTTTTGGTGTGATCATCTTTTTGATTATTGATACAAGGCTCGGATACGTTCAGTTCGTTCTGGGGGATAAACTGACGACATTAGCAAAAGATTCGTGGAGCCGGAACCTTCCTTTTGAGCCGGAAAGGGGCGAAATATTGGACAGGAACGGCGTCAAGCTGGCGACAAACCAAAGCGCGCCATCGGTTTTGGTTGTTCCGAAGCAGGTTGAAAATCCGATCAAAACGAGCAAACTGCTGGCCAGTGTGTTGAATATGTCGGAAGAAAAAGCGTACAAACATGTCACGAAAAAAACGTCGATTGAAAGGATCAATCCCGAGGGCCGGAAAATTTCCCACGAGAAAGCAAAAGAAGTCAGAGATCTCAACTTGAAAGGCGTATACATTGCAGAAGATTCGATCCGCCATTATCCGTTCGGCAGCTATCTGTCCCATGTGCTCGGATTCGCGGGCATTGACAACCAGGGTCTGCTCGGCCTTGAAGCTTTTTATGACGAAGAGTTGAAAGGTGAAAAGGGCTATGTGAAATTTTATTCTGATGCGAAAGGCAAGAGGATGCCGGGTGAGGCGGATGACTATACACCGCCCAAAGACGGGCTTGATATGAAGCTGACGATCGATTCAAAGGTACAGACGATCATGGAGCGGGAGTTTGATATCGCAGAAGCGAAGTATAATCCGGACGGAATGGTCGGTGTTGCGATGAACCCGAAAAATGGGGAGATACTGGCGATGGTCAGCCGGCCGGACTTTGATCCCGCAAACTACAAATCAATCGATCCTAAAGTCTATAATCGGAATTTGCCTGTATGGAGCACATATGAGCCCGGTTCGACTTTTAAAATCATCACGCTTGCCGCAGCTTTGGAGGAGAACAAAGTCAACCTCCAAAAAGATCACTTCTATGATAAGGGTTCCGTTGAAGTGGACGGCGCAAGGCTGAAATGCTGGAAGCGCGGCGGACACGGCGCACAATCGTTTCTTGAAGTCGTCCAAAATTCGTGCAACCCGGGATTTGTGGAGCTTGGTCAGCGGCTTGGCAAAGAAAAACTGTTCAGCTACATTAAAAATTTCGGTTTCGGACAAAAAACCGGGATCGATCTGCAAGGCGAAGGAACGGGCATCTTATTCCCGCTTGACCGGGTCGGTCCTGTAGAGCAGGCGACAACCGCTTTCGGCCAGGGGGTATCGGTGACACCGATCCAGCAGGTCGCAGCTGTTTCTGCAGCTGTCAACGGCGGAACGCTGTATACGCCGTATCTTGCTAAAGAATGGATTGATCCCGTAACAAAACAAACAGTGAAAAAACAGACGCCGATCGCCAAAAGAAAAGTGATTTCTGAAGAAGCATCCAAACAGATCCGTTACGCGCTGGAGAGCGTTGTCGCCCAGGGGACGGGGCGGAACGCTTTTGTCGACGGCTACCGTGTGGGCGGCAAAACCGGTACGGCGCAAAAAGTAAAGGACGGGAAATATTTAAAAAACAACCACATCGTCTCGTTTATCGGAACGGCTCCTTCAGATGATCCGAGCATCGTCGTCTACGTCGCCGTCGACAACCCGAAAGGCACGATTCAATTCGGGGGTACGGTTGCAGCGCCGATCGTTGGAAACATCATGAGAGACAGCCTTCCGCAGCTTGGCGTTAAGAAGCGGAAAGATCAGATTGAACGCGAATATCAATGGCTGGACAAAAAGCTGATCGAGGTCCCGAACCTTATAGGGCTTTCGGTGACAGAGCTTGAACCATTGCTGCTCAACCTCAGGCTGAAAGCTTCCGGAGAAGGCGATGTCGTCGTTCAGCAGTCCCCTAAACCGGGTGAAAAAGTAAAAGAAGGATCGACCATTCGCATTTACCTTGACAGCGAAGGCGGAGCCTCTGATTAATTCGGATCATGATAAGGAGCGGCAGCCGGCTGATGACCGGGGGCCGTTCCTCCTAAAAAATATATCGATTTTAAAGGATTAGCTGGATGTATCCTCTTTTTTACGCTAAAATATGAACTGTATGCCTGCACGAAGCCCGTGCAGCGAATCAATGCAGAAACATATGACAACGAATGAAGAATGACTAGACTTGAGAGGTTTGATACGATGAAATTAACAAAGCTTCTTACATATTTAAAAAATGCACCTTCCTATGCCGGCCAAGAAGACCCTGATATAACTTCAATTGAGATGGACTCCAGGGAAGTCAAGACAGGGAGTCTTTTTGTTTGTATAAAAGGCTATACAGTCGACGGGCATGACTACGCCCGGCAAGCCGCTGAAAAAGGGGCTGCCGCCATCGTGGCGGAAAGGGAAGTGGACGCCGATGTGCCGGTGATCATCGTCCGTCATACGAAGAGGGCGCTTGCCGTGCTGTCGGACGCCTTTTACGGCCAGCCGACGAAGCAGCTGATGCTGATCGGCATTACAGGCACAAACGGCAAGACATCGACTTCTCACATGGTGGAGGAGATCTTTAGAAAAGCCGGGAGCCGCACAGGACTGATCGGCACGATGTACACGAAAATCCATGACGAAACGTTCGATGCGAAAAATACGACGCCGGAAAGCGTCACACTTCAAAAAACGTTTAGGAAAATGGTTGATCAGGATGTGGATACAGCCGTCATGGAAGTGTCTTCACACGCTCTCCACATGGGCCGGGTCCACGGGTGTGATTACGATATCGCCGCATTTACGAACCTGACTCAGGACCACCTTGACTACCACCGGACAATGGAAGAATATAAACATGCGAAAAGTCTGCTTTTCTCTCAGCTCGGCGGATCTTTTAACCACGATAAACCGAAGTGGGCCGTGCTGAATGCGGATGACCCTGCTTCAGCGTATTTCGCCCAAGTGACATCAGCACACCTTTTGACATACGGAATTCAAAACGATGCCGATGTCAAGGCTGAAAATATCAAAATGGCTCCGAAAGGGACAACCTTTGATTTGGTGACCCCAAAAGGTACTGCCCAAGTGACGATTCCGCTTGTCGGCCTCTTTAACGTCTACAATGTTTTAACGGCCGCCGCGATCGCGATTGCAGCGGATATCCCGTTTGCCACGATTACAGAAGGAATTGAAGGGCTGAAAGGCGTCAGAGGAAGATTTGAGCTTGTGGACGCCGGCCAGGACTTTCCGGTGATCGTCGACTATGCACATACCCCTGACAGCCTCGAAAATGTCCTGAACACGTGCAGAGGCTTAACGGAAGGAAAGCTGTTTGTCGTCGTCGGCTGCGGAGGAGACCGCGATAAGACGAAGCGTCCGAAAATGGCGAAGATCGCTGTTGACCTTGCCGATGAACCGGTCTTTACAGCCGATAACCCGAGAAGCGAAAACCCACTCGCCATTTTAAACGATATGGAGGAAGGCGTAAAAGGGGCATACTATCACAGCATCGTCAACCGCGAGCAGGCGATCTTTTTTGCCATTGCAAACGCCAAAAAAGGCGATGTCGTCCTGATCGCAGGCAAAGGCCATGAAACCTACCAGCAGATCGGCGGTCAAACCTTTGATTTTGATGACGCTGAGGTTGCCAAAAGAGCCATTCTTGAGCTGAAATAATCGAAAAAGAACTACAGGAAAGAGTTGTTGAAATGATGGATGAAATAAATCAACATATGAAAAAAAACAGTGAATATGATAAATGCGTATGCTGCTACTTATACCACGCGGAAAGGAGAGAAGAACGATGCTCGAACAAGTAATTTTATTTACCATTATCATGGGCTTTTTAATCAGCGTTCTTTTATCTCCGATTTTCATTCCGTTTTTAAGAAGGCTGAAATTCGGGCAGAGCATCCGTGAGGAAGGTCCGAAATCCCATCAAAAAAAATCGGGAACGCCGACGATGGGCGGCGTCATGATCATATTGTCGATTATCGCGACGACGATAGCCATGACGATGAAATTTTCCGAAGTCAGCATGAACATGATCCTTCTCTTGTTTGTTACGGTTGGATACGGTCTGCTCGGCTTTCTGGATGATTATATTAAAGTTGTGATGAAGCGTAACCTTGGACTCACATCCAAACAAAAACTGATCGGCCAAATCGTGATTGCTCTGGTATTCTATGCCGTCTACCACTTCCGAGGGCTGCCGACTGACATCCGCATTCCGGGAACAGAGCTGTCTTTTGATTTCGGCTGGATTTATCCGGTGCTCGTCATCTTTATGCTTGTCGGCGGTTCAAATGCCGTCAACCTGACTGACGGGCTTGACGGTCTGTTGTCGGGTACCGCTGCCATCGCGTTCGGTGCGTTTGCGATTTTGGCGTGGAACCAGTCGCAATACGATGTCGCCATTTTCGCGGTTGCCGTTGTCGGAGCGGTGTTAGGATTTCTCGTGTTTAACGCGCACCCCGCGAAAGTCTTTATGGGAGATACAGGATCGCTTGCCCTCGGCGGCGCAATTGTGACGATCGCGATTTTAACGAAATTGGAAATCCTGCTTGTCATCATCGGCGGCGTATTCGTCATTGAAACACTGTCCGTCATTTTGCAGGTGATTTCATTTAAAACGACCGGCAAACGAATTTTCAAAATGAGCCCTCTTCACCATCATTACGAACTTGTCGGATGGTCTGAGTGGAGAGTTGTCGTCACTTTTTGGACAGCGGGGCTTCTGCTAGCCGTCTTAGGAATTTACATCGAGGTGTGGTTATAAGTGGATACTCAAGATTTATTGCAAAATCAAAATGTGCTCGTACTGGGGCTGGCGAAAAGCGGATATGCTGCCGCTTCGATCCTTCATGAGAAAGGCGTAAAGGTTGTCGTGAATGACCAGCTGCCTTTTGAGGAAAATGAACCTGCGCGGATTCTCGCGGAAAAAGGGGTGAAAGTCGTCTGCGGCTCTCACCCGACGGAACTTTTTGATCTTCATTCGATCGACATTCTGATTAAAAATCCTGGCATCCGCTATGAAAACGTGATGGTCGAGGAAGCGCTGAAGCGGGGCATACCGGTCTGGACGGAGGTTGAACTTGCCTATCATCTGACAGATGCTCCGTTCATCGGCATTACCGGTTCAAACGGAAAGACGACAACGACAACGCTTGTTTATGAAATGCTGAAAGCCGATTCGAAAAAAGCGCTCGTTGCTGGTAATATCGGCACGGCGGCAAGCGAAATGGCCAATCAGGCCAGGGGAGACGAATGGATCGTGACAGAGCTGTCGAGTTTTCAGCTCATGGGGACTTATCAATTCAGACCGAAAATCGGATTGTTATTAAACGTATTTGATGCCCATCTCGATTATCACCATTCGCGCCAAAATTATGAGCTTGCCAAACAGCAGGTCTATCGAAATCAATCGGAAACAGACGTTGCCGTTGTTAATTTGGACGATGAGACAGTCGTCCGGCTCGCCGAGTGTTCAAAAGCGGAGAAGGTGTATTTTTCGGTCCGCAGGACTCTTGAGCGCGGAGCGTGCGTGAAAGACGGCGTGATTATGTTTAATGGCGAACCGGTCATGCCGCTTGAAGACGTCGTTTTGCCGGGAGAGCACAATTTGGAGAACATTTTGGCGGCCCTTTGCATCGTTAAAACCGCAGGCGTCTCCGATGAGGCCGTCCGCAAGGTGCTGACGAGCTTTACCGGTGTAAAGCACAGGATGCAGTACGTCGCGACGATCAAAAACAGACTGTTTTACAATGACAGCAAAGCGACAAACATTCTTGCGACGAAAAAAGCGCTGTCCGCCTTTCAAAAGCCGGTCATTTTGCTGGCAGGGGGGCTTGACCGCGGAAATGAATTCGATGAACTAAAGCCGCATATGTCTTTTGTCAAAGCGGTGATCACATTCGGCGAGACCGCGCCAAAGTTTGAGAAGCTGGCCGAAGAAATGGGAATACAACAGGTTAAACGTGTCGATAATGTTGAACAAGCGGCAACTGCGGCGTTCAGCCTGTCAGACGAAGGAGATGTCATTCTTCTGTCCCCGGCCTGCGCAAGCTGGGATCAGTATAAAACATTTGAAGAACGTGGTGACATGTTTGTAAACGCCGTGCATATGCTTAAATAAGGGCTTGTCTCGTAAAGATAGCCCTAAGAATTAGAGCTTGGGGTGTTCGGCTTTGCAAACAAAAAAAACGTCACCGGATTTTTTGCTGGTTATCATTACGCTATTGCTTTTAACAATTGGACTGATTATGGTATACAGCGCCAGTGCAGTATGGGCGACTTACAAATACGACGACTCCTTTTTCTTTGCGAAACGGCAGCTTTTGTTTGCCGGCATCGGGGTCATCGCCATGTTTTTCATCATGAACGTCGACTACTGGACGTGGAGGACTTATGCGAAAATACTGATCATAGTATGTTTCTTTCTGCTCATCATCGTCCTTGTTCCCGGGATCGGCATGGAACGGAACGGGTCGAGGAGCTGGATCGGAGTCGGCGCTTTCAGCATTCAGCCGTCCGAGTTTATGAAGCTCGCGATGATCGCATTTTTGGCCAAGTTTTTATCTGAAAAGCAAAAGAATATTACATCGTTTAGAAAAGGCTTTGTGCCGGCGCTGGGCATTGTCTTTTCAGCTTTTCTGATCATCATGCTGCAGCCTGACCTTGGAACAGGAACCGTAATGGTCGGCACATGCATCATTATGATCTTCGTCGCGGGGGCGAGAATTTCGCACTTCGTCTTTCTCGGTCTTCTTGGTCTGAGCGGCTTTGTCGGCCTTGTGCTGTCGGCGCCGTACCGGATCAAAAGGATCACTTCATACTTGAACCCTTGGGAGGACCCTTTGGGGAGCGGCTTTCAAATCATTCAGTCGCTTTATGCGGTGGGGCCCGGCGGGCTGTTCGGCCTCGGCCTCGGCCAGAGCAGGCAAAAGTTTTTTTATCTGCCTGAGCCGCAGACAGATTTTATTTTCGCGATATTATCAGAGGAGCTCGGCTTTATCGGCGGATCGCTGATTCTTTTGCTCTTCAGCGTTCTATTATGGAGAGGCATCAGGATCGCGCTCGGTGCGCCCGATTTATACGGCAGCTTTGTCGCCGTCGGCGTCATTTCGATGATAGCGATTCAGGTTATGATCAATATTGGCGTCGTGACCGGCCTGATTCCTGTTACAGGCATTACGCTTCCGTTTTTAAGCTATGGCGGTTCATCACTGACCTTGATGCTTATGGCGGTCGGCGTGCTGCTGAATGTCAGCAGGTATTCTAGATACTAGATTTTGACGATAACCCTGTTGCGAGATAGCAGGGTTATCGGCGTGTACATAAGGAATAAGGGGGAGAACAGATGCGGATTGTTGTTAGCGGAGGCGGAACGGGCGGCCATATTTACCCCGCCCTTGCGTTTATTAAAGAAGTGAAACGGCATCATGAAGATGTTGAGTTTTTATATATCGGAACCGAAAAGGGCCTGGAGAAAAATATCGTCGAGCGGGAAGGGATCCCTTTCAAGTCAATTGAAATTACGGGTTTTAAAAGAAAGCTGTCATTTGAAAACGTCAAAACTGTCATGCGCTTTTTAAAGGGTGTTAAGGAATGCAAAAAAGAATTAAAACGGTTTAAGCCCGACGCGGTGATCGGCACGGGCGGCTACGTGTGCGGACCCGTGGTATACGCTGCTTCAAAACTGGGGATTCCGACGATTATCCACGAACAAAACAGCCTTCCCGGACTCACCAATAAGTTTTTATCCAAATATGTTGATAAGGTAGCCATTTGTTTTGATGAAGCGAAACCGCATTTTCCTGCAGAAAAAGTTGTTTTTACAGGAAACCCGAGGGCGTCTGAAGTCGTCTCTATAAAAGGGGGCCGTTCCCTGACCGCTTTGGACCTTTCAGAAGGCAAAAAAACGGTCCTTATTTTCGGAGGCAGCCGCGGTGCCGCTCCGATCAATGAAGCGGTTATCGAGATGCAAAACGAATTAAAAAAGCGGGATTACCAGGTTCTTTATGTCACAGGGGAAGTTCACTATGATAAAGTAACAGCTGCGCTTGAAAAAGAAGGTGCCGCTCCGAATATGGTCGTTCAGCCGTTTCTCCATCAAATGCCCGAGTACTTAAAAGCGTTCGAGGTCGTCGTCGCGCGCGCGGGAGCAACGACAATAGCGGAAATCACCGCGCTCGGCATTCCAAGCGTTTTGATTCCGAGTCCGTACGTTACGGCCAACCACCAGGAAGTGAACGCACGCTCACTAGGAGAGCAGAACGCCGCTGTCGTTTTAAAAGAATCAGAGCTTAATGGAGACCGCTTAATTCAGGCGATCGATCATATTTTACAAGACGAAAAGACGCTGCAAGAGATGAAGAGCCACGCGAAGTCGCTTGGCGTGCCGGACGCGGCCGAACGCTTGTACAATGTGCTGAAAGAACTGAAACATCATGCAAAATGATAAGACAGAAGGATTTTGGAGGTTTTCGATGGATAAGGTGATACAAGAATTAAAAGAACTTGAAGTCGGCAAAGTTCTGGAAAACGAGCCGCTCAGCAACCATACTACGATTAAAATCGGAGGACCGGCTGACGTGCTGGTGGTTCCGAAAAACATTCAAGCTGTCAAAGATACGATGAAGGTGATCAAGAAGCACGGCGTCAAGTGGACGGCCATCGGCAGAGGCTCGAATCTTCTCGTTCTCGATGAAGGGATAAGAGGCGTTGTCATCAAGCTCGGCCAAGGACTTGACCATATGGAAATCGACGGCGAGCAAGTAACGGTCGGCGGCGGCTACTCTGTCGTAAGGCTTGCGACAGGCATCAGCAAAAAAGGGCTTTCCGGCCTCGAATTTGCCGCGGGCATTCCGGGTTCGGTCGGCGGAGCGGTTTACATGAATGCCGGCGCCCACGGTTCAGATATCAGCAAGGTATTGGTGAAAGCATTGATCCTGTTTGAAGACGGAACGATCGATTGGCTGACGAATGAAGAGATGACGTTCAGCTACCGCACGTCCATCCTGCAAAACGAGCGGCCGGGCATATGTCTTGAAGCCGTTCTCCAGCTGGAGCAAAAAGAACGCGATGAGATCGTCGCACAGATGCAGAAAAACAAAGACTACCGAAAAGAAACGCAGCCTGTGTCCAACCCTTGCGCCGGCAGCATCTTCAGAAACCCGCTGCCTGAACATGCGGGCCGGCTAGTTGAAGAGGCTGGTTTGAAAGGCTATCAGATCGGCGGGGCAAAGGTTTCAGAGATGCACGGCAATTTCATTGTCAATGCAGGCGGCGCAACAGCGAAAGACGTCCTGGATTTGATTGCATTCATTCAAAAAACGATTAAAGAAAAATACGATATCGACATGCACACTGAGGTCGAAATTATCGGAGAAAAACGGTAAACGGCCTCTCTACTTCAGATCGCCTTATGATATAATGTATGAAACAAACAAGCAAACGGCATCCTAGTATGTCGTTTGTTTCGCTAAACGGAAGCTTTTTAGCTTGCCCCGTGCTTTCATATGTCGGGAAGCGCGTCTTTTTTCGAACAAAAATAAGCAAATAAAAGTCTTTTTGTCTGCTTTATTAACCTGAGGTGAGCCTACGTGAAACCCGGTATTGATAAAGAAAAAGTAGTGAATATAGAAGAACGGATTCCCAAAATCAAAGAACAGCGAAAGCAAAAGGCAAACCGCCGGCTGATTACGTTTATTCTGCTCTTTTTCACGATGATGCTGATCATCATTTACCTGCAGACGCCGATCAGCAAAGTCTCGACGGTAGAGATCAAAGGAAACAAAAACGTTTCAAAAGACCAGATCATTTCCCTGTCTTCGATCCATAAAGGACAGACGGAATTCTGGAGTCTGAGCAAGCAAAAAGCCGCAGAAAAGATCGAGCAGAATAAATTGATCAAAAAAGCCGAAATCTCAAAACAGCTGCCCAACAAAATCGCCATCTCCATCGAAGAGTATAAAAGCATTGCGTTTTTGCAAAAACATAATGTGTACTACTCTGTGCTTGAAAACGGCACAGTGCTTCCTGAAGAGGTGACGCCGACTGACATCGGACCGACCCTTAATAACTGGGAGGAAGACGAAAAGCTCGTTCAAATGGCAAAGCAGCTGAACAAGCTTTCCGATTCCGTGAAAAAGTCGATTTCCGAGATTAACTATACGCCTCAAAAATCGAATCCTTGGCTGATCAGACTGTATATGAACGACGGCTATATCGTGACAGCTTCGCTGAAAACGTTCGGACAGAAAATGAACAGCTATCCGGCGATCGTAAAAGAGCTGCCGAAAGGGGAAAAAGGCATTATCCATATGGAAGTCGCGACTTATTTTGAACCTCTGAAAAAAACGGATGAAAGCAAAAAGGGAGACGGAAATTGAAGAGGCACACAGTCAATCTTTCACTCGCCATGCTTGTCCTCGGATTCCTGCTGTCTTTCTCCTATCAATTCGCCAGGGAAAACAAAGACCATGAAGAAACCGCCGAAAATTGGAAAGAGGAGTATTCCTTGCGCGACCGGCTGATTTCCCAGGAAAAGCAAAATAAAAAGCTGGAACAGGAGCTTTACAAAAAACAGCAGGAAGTACAGAAAACAGAAACGGCTTTGAAAAAGGAAAAAAAAGAGTATTACAATATTGTGGAAGATGTTGAAAGGTACAGAATGTTCGTTGGGGAAATCGGCGTTCAGGGCGAAGGAATCAAGGTGACGCTGAAAGACGCTTCTTACATACCGGAAGGTGAGAATGTCAACAACTATATCGTCCATGAAAGCCACATATTCCGCCTGCTCAATGAGCTGTGGATTTCCGGGGCGGCCGCGGTGTCGATCAACGGACAGCGCGTGACGCATCATTCTTACATATCGTGCAACGGTCCTGTCATCACGGTTGACGGCAACCAATATCCCGCGCCGTTTGTCATTTCGGCCATCGGGGATGCGGATGTGCTGATGCCGGCGCTGAACATTGCAGGAGGACTTGTGGACCAGCTGAGCCGCGATCATATTTCAGTCAGCATCGAAAAACAAGACCAAATCAAGATGGAGCCCCTTTTAAAGCAAGGGGAATGAACGTTGAAAAGTTGGTGGGCGGACGTTGAAGAAAAATAATCGTTTCATCAGTTTGAGCATCCTGATGCTCATTTTCGGAATTATGCTGTCCGTGCAGTTCAATTCGCTGAAAGCGCCGAAGGTCCGCGATACGCGGGACATTTGGGACCTCAGGGAGGACCTGAAGAAAGAACAGAAAAAACAGCTTGAGCTGATCAGCGAAATTGACAAGTATGAAAAAATGCTGAACACATACAGTCATCAAGAAGAAACCTCGCGGACAAAAGCGTTGAATGAAACGCTTCAAAACTTAAAAAAACAGGCCGGCTTTACAGATGTTACAGGGAACGGAATCATCATCACCATTTCTCAGCTCTTCTCGGAAGAACTCACGGGAGAATCCATTCAAAATCCCCCTCCAGACCTTCTGAAAAAGCTGATTAATGAACTGAATATGTATGAAGCGGAAGAAATATCGATCAATGACAGAAGGGTTGTCAACACGACGGTGATCAGGGATATCAACGGAACAACCAAAATCGACGGATATCCTTTGGACAACTATCCGATAACGGTAAAAGTCATCGGCAAAAACGCCGATAAACTATATAGCCGAATGAATGCTTCATCCCTGCAGGATCTGTTCGCGGGAGAAAATCTGGATTTACAAATCAAAAGGCCTGAAAAACAAATCAAAATCAAAGCTTACGAAGGTTCAATGCAAGTTGCGCCTTTGAAACCGCTCGAGAAATCAAAAGGAGAGAATTCCTAATGTGGCTTCCGGTTTTAGGGCTTTTGCTCGGAATTACAATCGGGTTCAGCACGAACTTCACCATTCCGGATGAATACTCAAATTATTTGTCCCTGGCGATTCTTGCATCCCTTGATACTTTGATCGGGGGAATAAGGGCCCATTTGGAAAGTGTATACGATGAACTAGTTTTTGTGACAGGCTTTTTCTTCAATATTATTCTCGCCATAAGTTTGGCTTTTCTGGGCGTTCATCTTGGTGTAGACTTGTATTTAGTCGGTATGTTTGCATTTGGTGTGAGGCTTTTCCAAAACATCGCGGTCATCAGAAGAATACTGCTCGCCAAATGGACGGCCTCGAGGAGAAAAAATTAAAAAAAATCGGATTTAAAAGAGGATATACATAGGATATCACGAATATTCACAGTAATCCTAAAACTAAAAACGAAGCGTATTGGTTTGTATTGATTGTTACACACTTGTAAAACCAGATTCATTGTATTGTTGTTCGGCAAATAATAGAATAGAATTGACTGAAATGTGAGGAGGTGCCATAGAATGAACAACAATGAACTTTACGTCAGTCTAGACATCGGTACGTCCAATATTAAAGTGATCGTCGGTGAAATGTCAGACGATTCTCTTAACATTATCGGAGTCGGAAATGTTCCCTCAGAGGGGCTGAAAAAAGGATCAATCGTTGATATAGATGAAACGGTTCATTCTATAAAAAAAGCGTTTGAACAAGCAGAAAGAATGATAGGTTTTCCGCTCACCCACGCGATCGTCGGGGTTAACGGGAACTACATCCATATTCAAGAAACGAACGGTGTTGTGGCTGTCTCAAGCGAGAATAAAGAGATCCATGTTGAAGACGTGCGCCGGGTGATGGAGGCCGCTCAAGTCGTTTCCATCCCGCCTGAACAGCTGATCGTCGATGTGATTCCGAGACAGTTTATCGTTGACGGCAGAGGCGATATCACAGATCCGAAAAAGATGCTCGGCGTCCGCCTTGAAGTGGAAGGATCGCTGATCACGGGTTCTAAAACGATTTTACATAACCTGCTGCGCTGTGTGGAAAGAGCGGGAATTGAAATAACGGATATTTGCCTTCAGCCGCTGGCTGCCGGATCTGTCGCTTTATCAAAGGACGAAAAAAACCTCGGAGTGGCTTTAATCGACATCGGGGGAGGATCGACAACGGTTGCCGTATTTGAGGACGGCCATCTTCTTGCGACCCGCGTCATACCCCTGGGAGGAGAAAACATCACCAAGGATATTTCAATCGGATTGCGCACTTCCACAGACGAAGCTGAGCGGGTGAAGAAGCAGTTTGGACATGCTTTCTATGAAGAAGCGTCGGAAGAGGAAACATTTGAAGTCGCCGTGATCGGGACAGACCAAAAGCAAACCTTTTCTCAGCGGGAAGTGGCAGACATTATAGAAGCCAGGCTCGAAGAAATCTTTTTATTCGTGGCAGAGGAACTGCGGAACATGGGAATAAAAGAATTGCCGGGAGGGTTTGTGCTTACAGGGGGACAGGCTGGAATGCCGGGGGTCCTCAGCCTCGCACAGGATGTTCTTCAAAATAACGTCAGAGTGGCTAGCCCGAATTATATCGGTGTAAGAGAACCTCAATATATGACAGGAGTCGGCCTCATCCAATTCGCTTACCGCAACGCAAAAATCCAAGGCAGAAAAGTAGGGTTTAAGATGCCGGAACAAGCGGTTCAGGAAGTCGCGGCAACACATCAAAAAGAAGTGCAGCAGCGACCGAAGCCAAAATCCAAGCAGCAGGCTCAAGCTGAGAAAAAGCCAAGCAAAATGAAGAAAATATTTAACTTCTTTTGGGAATAGAGATTAGTCATTCGACGGATTAGGAGGATTTAGCATGTTAGAGTTTGAAACAAATATAGACGGCTTAGCATCGATTAAAGTAATAGGAGTAGGTGGCGGCGGTAACAATGCCGTCAATCGGATGATCGAAAATGACGTTCAGGGAGTCGAGTTTATCGCAGTCAACACGGATGCCCAGGCTCTCAACCTGTCAAAAGCGGAAACGAAAATGCAGATTGGTGCGAAGCTGACACGCGGTCTCGGCGCCGGAGCCAATCCGGAAGTCGGCAAAAAAGCCGCAGAGGAAAGCAAAGAACAAATTGAAGAAGCGCTGAAAGGTGCAGACATGGTGTTCGTCACAGCCGGAATGGGCGGCGGAACAGGAACGGGCGCGGCACCTGTCATCGCACAAATCGCAAAAGATCTGGGCGCATTGACTGTCGGCGTTGTCACAAGGCCGTTTACCTTTGAAGGAAGAAAAAGACAACTTCAGGCGGCAGGCGGTATTTCAGCAATGAAGGAAGCCGTCGACACCCTGATCGTCATTCCGAATGACCGTCTTCTTGAAATCGTCGATAAAAACACACCGATGCTTGAAGCGTTCCGCGAAGCGGACAACGTTCTCCGTCAAGGTGTTCAGGGCATTTCAGACTTGATCGCAACACCTGGACTGATCAACCTTGACTTTGCCGACGTCAAAACGATCATGTCCAACAAAGGTTCTGCACTGATGGGTATCGGTGTAGCGACAGGTGAGAACCGCGCTGCAGAAGCCGCTAAAAAAGCTGTTTCCAGCCCGCTGCTTGAAACGGCGATTGACGGCGCCCAAGGCGTGCTGATGAACATTACAGGCGGAACCAACTTAAGCCTTTATGAAGTTCAGGAAGCAGCGGACATTGTGGCAGCTGCATCTGACCAGGACGTCAACATGATCTTCGGATCTGTCATCAACGAAAACTTGAAAGACGAAATCGTCGTTACAGTCATCGCGACCGGCTTTATCGAACAGGATCAAGATGCATCTAAGCCGCAGAGACCTTTAAACCAAGGCTTAAAACAGCATCATCATCAGCCTGCTCCGAAACGGGAGCCGAAGCGCGAGGAGCCAAGCATGCCGCACCGCAGCCAATCACAGCCTGCCGAGGATACGCTTGACATCCCGACTTTCTTAAGAAACCGCAATAAACGCTGATTAAAATTTAATTTGTACTTTTAAATACTAATTAAAAGTACAAAGAAATCGATCAGCTTCAGGGCTTTAGAATTGAATAGTGTTAGTTAAGAGAAAGGCTGCTGACATCGAATCAGCAGCCTTTTGTTCTTTAAATGTAATGAAATTAGTCAGTAGACCTAAAAACATTAGCAATGTATACGAGAAAACTTGTTAAATTAATTTTTCTTTTAATTTGTTTTTAAACATTCTTAGCTATTTCTGTTAATCGCTTGTGCCACACTGAATTCCCCACTCTACATAACTTTCTAGATTCCTAATTAAAAGATCCCGATAACTGATTTTTAATTAAATCAAATACAAATTAAAAGTTTATCTGTAGTTCACCTTATAGGCGAGAAAACAGCCCTTGACGAATAAACGTTCCTACAAAAGCATCAATTGTCATTCTGATCGAAGCGCCTCCCTCAAAAGCCTTGCATCTAACCTCTCTCTTTTCTCCCGGATGCACGGATTTTCCTTTCGTCTTGTCATCTGGCCGAACTATGACGGTGAACAAGTCATATGTAAAAAGAACGAATTTACAAACTGGCAAAGGAAAAATGACAAAATACGACAATATCTATAAGTCTTTTCTTTTACCATTATTAATAGTTTCTGTTTCTAGACAAAGAAACGCAAGAAACGACTATATTTGCTATTGCTAAAGGAGGATGTCATGTGAAGAAAAAGCCATTATTTCGCACATTCATGTGCGCTGCACTCATCGGTTCACTTCTCGCTCCGGCTGCTGTGCACGCTGAAACAGGCACGGCAGCGAAGGCCAAGGAACAAAGCAAAATATCAAGCGCTCTTTACAAACGTTTTGAGAAAGAAGATAAAGTGACTTTTTTAATCAAAATGAAAAACCAGGCGAATCTTCAGCAAGCGGCAACAGCGGCTGAAAACCGGGCGAAAGCAAGCGTTATGACAGTGAAAAAAGTAAAAGAAATCAAACGTTCGGCCGTGCTGACGTCTCTGCGTACAAAAGCTGAGAGAACGCAAAAAGACTTGAAATCGTTTTTGGAAAAAGAAGAGAAAAAAGGAACAGCAAAGCAAGTGGAATCTTTCTATATTGTAAACGGCATCGCTGTGACAGCGACAAAGGATGTTATGGAAAAAGCGGCTTCATTTCCGGAGGTTGAAAAAGTGCTGCCCAATCAAAAAATTAAGCTCGGCAACACTGAAAAACCTACGGTAGAATCGAAAACGTCCGCGGATCGTTCCCCCGCTTCCAACATTCAGCAGGTTCATGCTCCTGATGTCTGGAAAAAGCGCTATAAAGGCAAAGGAGCCGTTGTCGCTTCGATTGACACCGGCGTTGAGTGGGATCATCCGGCGTTGAAGACAAAGTACAGAGGCTACAATCCTTCTAAACCGAATAGTCCAGACAATGAGTTCAACTGGTTTGATGCGGTAAGCAATAAGAAAACGCCATATGACGACTTGGGCCACGGCACACATGTGACAGGCACGATGGTCGGCTCAGAAGCCGGCGGCAAAAACCAGATCGGTGTCGCGCCGACAGCGAAGTGGATCGCTGTCAAGGCTTTTTCAGAGGACGGCGGAGATGAAAAATCCCTTTTGGCTGCAGGAGAATGGATTTTGGCCCCGAAAGATGCGAAAGGAAAAGCGCACCCTGAAAAGGCTCCCGATGTCGTCAACAACTCTTGGGCAGGGGAACGCGGACTCAATGAATGGTATTTGGATATTGTCAAAGCTTGGCGGGCAGCTGATATCTTCCCTGCATTTGCAGCAGGCAATGTCAGCGAATTCGAACCGGGCGGGCCGGGTTCAGTTGAAAACCCGTCCAACTATCCGCAATCTTTCGCGATTGGCGCAGTTGACAGCACAAACGCGTTAGCCGACTTTTCATTGCAAGGGCCTTCGCCATATGACGAAATCAAGCCCGATATTTCTGCACCTGGCGTCAGCATCCGCTCTGCTTATCCGGGACACAAATATGCTGCAATGAACGGGACATCGATGGCAACCCCGCATGTATCCGGCATCGTCGCTTTAATGAGGGAAGCCAATCCGGATCTCACAGTCGATGAAATCGAGCGCATCCTGCTGAATACGGCGACGCCTCTGACTGACAAAACCTTTAAAAAATCGCCGAACAACGGCTACGGATACGGCTTAGTCAACGCTTTAAAAGCTTTTGACGCAGCTAAAAAAACAAAATGATAAAAAAGGACAAAACCGCTTAAAGGTTTTGTCCTTTTCAGATTGTCGACAAAGCCATAAAAAGTGGCTTGATCGACAAGCTTTTTTTGTTAAAATGTGAGTGAAATCTA